>JBGSNL010000066.1:0-26331 GCA_041739675.1 bacterium | reverse complement strand
TCGAATTCAGGTTTCCGTACATATCTATCTGCGCGCCGCCCAAAAACGCGTAGTCCACCATTCCGCGCGCCGCCAACGTCATTGTTTCGGTCATCGACGATGCCATGAGCGCGCGCCATGTGGTTCTTGAATCACCCACTGAGATGGGCATGGTCGGAAGCTCCGGCGCGATCCCGCCGGCCTCGAAGAGGACCAGAAGATTGGGCGCGCTCGTCTTCTGCGCAAGCATCGCGGCCGCACATGGCGCCCCCGTTCCCACAACCACCGACGCCCCGTTCTCCAGAAAATCGGCCGCGGCACAGATCATTAGTTCCATGGAATTGTAATCGGTCATGGCCATCTCCTTAGGATTCGAGAAATTCCATACGGCGGAGCTCTTCCATTCTTTTTTTGCCGCCGTGTTTTTCAAGGTATTCGTCAAAATCTTTCACGTTGAAGATGTTGTCATCCAGAAATTTTTTGAACGCGGCCGCATCCTCTTCTATCGCGAGCCATTCCTTGATGTGCTTCTCGTCGGAGAAATATTCAAAGGGCATGTTGCCGGGATAGCCTCCGTAGCGCGTCTCGCAAACCGCATCGACGCAGAAATACGGAATCATCACCTGATGCGGATCTTTTCTGAATTCTTCCGTGTCCACGATGCGCTCGCACGTGATAATCACGTGTTTCGCCGCGCGGGCAAGGTCCTCGTCGGCTATTGAAACTCCGCGGATCACGCAGTTGCCGTAGATGTCGGCGTCGTTGACGTGGATTATCGCGACATCGGGATAGAGTGCGGGGAAAGTGGCAAATTTCTTTCCAGTGTATGGGCACTCAATTACCTTGGACGCGCTCCATTTGAGCGAATCGGCGCCAAGACTCTGTCTCCCTATCAGGAACGGAACGCCCAGGGCCGCCGCCTTGAAGCGCCACGCCATGCCGGCATTCGTCCACTCAACACATTTCACCTTGCCGCTCTCGATATATTTACGCGCATTTTTGGAAACACCGCGCGCCTCAAGACCTATTATGTACGCGACGTCGCAACGGTTGAAACATTCGCCCGCAGCAAGAAGCTGGAAATCATGCGTGGCCGTGTGGCCGGAGAGTCCCAGATTTTTCCTTTTCTGTCTCACGATCTCGTGCATCGCCGCGACCGGAACGCGCACCGCGCCGAAACCGCCGATCGCCACGTAGCATCCGTCGGGAACGAATTTCGAGACGGCCTCTTTGACCGTCATCTTCTTGCTCACCATCTCGCGGTTTTTCTTTTTGAAGTGCTCGCGGGCGACGTCGGGATCGGGGTTCATGAAGAGTTCGCCTTTTCCTTCATAATCAGTCTTCATTCATGCCTCCGGCTCAAAAAACAGCTTTGTATATTAAATCATGTATCTGCGGGCGGAACGCCTTTATCTTTTCATTGGTCGTGGATGGGTTGATCCTGTTCGTCAGAAGCACGACCCAGAAATCTTTTTCCAGATCGATCCAGATAGAGCAACCCGTATAACCCAGATGGCCTATCGTGTGTTTTGAAAAATGGCGGCCCGACGCGGAATTCTTCAAAGAAGGGGTGTTCCAGCCTCCCAGAAACTTATCTCCGCCCTTTGCCGACCTGAAATCGAACATATCCTTGAGCATTTTTGGAGGAAGCCAGTCGCCCTTCCCTTTACAACAATTTGTGAGCTCAAGTGCCACACGGTGAAGATCGATTGAAGTGGAGAAAAGCCCGGCATGGCCCGCAACGCCTCCCAGCGCGTAGGCGTTTTGATCGTGCACCTCGCCGTGAATTACGCGTTCGCGCCACGGGCAATCTTCGGTAGGCGCAAAACGCCTCCGCTCGCCCTCTTTTCTGGCGGCGCGGTCCCCGGGACGCCCGTATTTTGGCGTCGGCACATGCTGATCAGCGGATGAGAAACCGTGGCGCTTCGTCGTGGAGATGGGAGCTCCTATGCCCCTCACAAAAAAAGTGTCGCTCAAACCCAGCGGCCGCGCGATGCGGTTGGCAAAGAGCACATCGAGCGCGCCGCCTCCGGCCTGTTCCACTATCTCGCCCAGGAATATATATCCGATATCGCTGTACAACGTATTGGCGCCCGGCTCGTTTATGGTCGGCTCACGATAACATGCATCGAGTATGAAACGCTTGCCTTCCTCGGTTCCTACAAGATCGAGCGGCAGCTCGCGGTAGTAAGGCTGCCACGCGGGAAGACCCGAAGTGTGATTCATGAGCTGCTCCACAAGCATCAGCTTGTGAACGGGGAGCCTTGCGCCGCCCAACCACTGATAAACGTTGTCCGAGAGCTTTACCAAGCCCTCTTCAGCCAGCATCATGGTCAACGTAGCGGTGCATATGGGTTTTGTGAGGGATGCGATATCAAAACAGGTACCTTCGCGCGCATCGCCGTACTGTTTGTGATGCAGGATCTCTCCGCCCTTGGCCACCAGAAGATCCGCCGCCGGGAAAACGCCGTCCGAAACCGCTTTCTGCATCGCACGATTGATCTGATCTTTCATTTATATTCCTAACTGAGCAAGCCTGATTTGAATTGAAGCTTCGGCTTCTCCCCTATTGCCGCATCCATCGAGAATTCGACACCCAAAGGCAATGTCACAAATTTTTTAGTGTGTCCTGCGGGATAATCTATGACAACCGGCCCTTCGAAATCTGAAAGTACATCATTGATCATGGTCGGCACGTCATGCGGCTCCCCTTCCTGTGTGACGATTGAACCGAAGACAATACCTTTCACCTGAGCGAATTTCCCTGCGTTCTTGAGTTGGGTGAGCATGCGATCCAGAACGTAAACTTTTTCGCCGACCTCTTCTATAAAGAGGATTGAATCTTTAGTTTCAAGCTCGTAAGGCGTCCCCATGCTGCTATTGATAAGGGATAAACACCCGCCGACCAGCCTTCCTTCAGCATTTCCGGCCTTTAAAACCGATGCGGAGTTTGGCGGAATTTCGCCCAGCGGGCCCGATTTCGTCAGAGCAATCAGAAGCTGTTCTTTGGTTATGGGATCGCAATCCTTTGCGAGCATCGCAATGACGGGTCCGTAAAAAGTCGGCACATCGCATTCCTGACGCAAAAAAGTGAGGAGTGCCGTGACGTCGCTGAACCCTATCACCGGTTTTGCGTGCGTGCGGATCGTATGCGGATCCAGAAGCGGGATAATGCGCTGCGAACCGTATCCCCCGCGCGCGAACATGATCGCCCGGACCTTGGAGCTTTTAAAAAGATCGGTCAGTTCGTCGGCCCGCCTTTTATCGCTGCCGGCGAGATAACGGGTCTGATCGAAGATATCCTCGCGATACTCGACAGAAAAACCCATTTGTTCGAGCGTTTTGACCCCCTTCTTGAACAAAGTGCGGTCAAAAGGGGACGCCGGCGCCGCAATGCCAATGGTGTCACCCTTCTGTAGGGCCTTAATTTTCTTCACGAGCAAGGATATAAGTGGATTTTAAAGGAGAAAACAAGACTCATTTTCATCACAGCAGCAGATCGTCAAGGTTGGGGATAAAATCCTCTTTGGGGGGCTCTTCCTTTGGCGGAGGCGTGGGACGCGCCGTTGCCGGCGCCGGTTTTGAAAAACCGTGCCGGTAAAGGGAGATGTCGTCGCTGTTTGCGCGCACAATGTCGATCTGGTGACGGGACTGCCGCTCCCACTTTTTGAGCGCCTTCTCGAGAAGCGGCTGGTTCATCGACCACAGAAGCGCATTTTCGCCTTCGAGCTTCTGCTCCGAAAACAATCTGTAGCTGATCGAAAACGTCTCTGTCCCCTGCTCGTCGGGCCCTCCCCAGACGATGAAGCTCGCCGGCTCCTGGATTTGAAGTCTCACCGGCTTATCCGGCGCCCACTCCGTGCGTAAAAAACCGACGATGTTCAAATTCAAGCGGACTACCCAAATGGGATCGGTGAGGCCCTTCATGATGAGCATGAGCTCGTCTAAAAACGTCATCTGATTGAGCTTCTCTTTGTTGATCTGCTTCTTGGCGTTGTATGTGATCACTTCAAGATTATCGGGGACCATGAGCCCGAAAAATGAACGCAGGAAATTGAAGACCTGCTCGAAGAACCAGACGTTGGTCTCCTCCTGGGACATCTTTGTGAAATCAAGCTTGGAATTGAACCCCCACGACCCGACGACAAAGTTGCGCCGCGAGTGTTCCAGCAGAAAATCGTCAATCCCCGTGGGGATCTGCGGCCCTCTTGGCGGCGGCTGCGGTCTGGGCGGAGGTTTCGGCGGCATACGAAGCATGCTAACGCAAAATGATGTGGGTGTCTATATTAAGATAGTTCGTATTTCAGTTCGTGTTTGGGCCAGGCGATGCGGACGGTGATTCGGCGGCCGGTTTCCGCCGCGAGATATCCCCACGCGATGGCTAAGCGCTCAAGCTGGACCTCCGGGGCCACCTGCTCCGATTTGCCAACGACGATCTCGGATGCGCCGAGCTCGAAGGCAACCTTGGCCATGGCAAATGTCGCGTCTTTTGCCGGCACAACGAGTGGAATCACATGCGTGCCGTGTTTTTCGGCTAACGCAACGACGTTGGTCAAAAGCAACTGATCATCGTGGGGCAGCTCTTCAACCTTTCCCTCGCCTCCCGGAAGCGACACAATCGGCATTCGCTCGATTGTCAACACGATGACATCGGTCGTTCTGGGATCGACACGGCCCAGCGTGACCTTGAGATGATAAAGGCTCAAAGGATCGCGCACGGCGACCAGCACGCAGTTCTTCTTCTTGCAGCCGCAGCGCTCCGGCGTGAGCTCTCCTTCGAAGCGCAGATTGACCTTTTCATGTTTGTCCGCCTGCACCTTGCGTATGTGTTTATTGTGAAGTTCGGACAAAACGAGTATCGCAAAAAATGCCAGCGTGAACGCAGAACCCCACTTGGTGGCCACGGTTTTTGTCAGAACGTTCGCAACGGCTATGAAAAAGAGTGCAAGAAAAACGACGCCGATTCCGACGGGAATTTCAATGCCGAACAGTTTGATGTTCAGCGGCACCTTGTACTCCCGCGGAGTCTTGTCCTTGAAACGAAGTATGAATACCGCAAGCGTCTGCGTCGTGAAGCTCCAAATGACGCCGAAAGCGTACGCCTCTCCAAGGAGATAAATATTTCCCCACGACAGCACGATCGTGAGAATCTGCACGGCCGCGATCATCGTCACTATGCGATATGTCGTGCCGTATCTCTTATGAGGCTGGCGGAACCATCCCGCCAGAACACCGTCTTCCGCCACGCGGCAAAGGACGCTGTTTGAACCGATGATCGCCGTGTTGACCGCCCCGGAGAGAATCGCCGCTCCCACAAGAACGACGACGCCCTGAAAGATGAGGCGAAGGATCAAGGGACCCTGAAGATACATGACCAGTCCGGCTATCATGTTATCGTAAAAGTTTGCTCTCACGTCATCGGGGATGATCATAACGGCAAGCAAAGACACCACCGCCGTGAACATGAAACTGAACACGAACATGATGAACGCAGCCCGTTTCATGTTGAGCAGCTTGGGTTTGGCAATTTCGCGGTAAACCTGTGCCAAAGTCTCTTCGCCGCTCATCGCGAGGATCGAATGGCCTATCGCGATCAGAATTCCCACTATGCCGATCGTCTTGAGCCACGGTATGCCGTTCAACCATCCCCACGCTTCGGGCGTGACCACCGGCGTAATCGGCGGAAGAGGCTTGGGATCCAAAATCAGACTGACGGCCGACCACAGAAGCAAAATTGCAACCATTGCCGCGGTGACGGACATGATCCTGAGCGCCTTGCCGCTCGATTCTTCAATGCCTATGACGTTCTTTCTCCAGAAATAGAGGGTCACAATTATTGCGAAGACTACCGAGCCGCTTGTGGGGGGAATTGCCCAGGCGCCGAAACCCAAAAGACTCAGGATGTCGTTTATGAAGCCCATCAGGTATGTGCCGGCGCAAACCGCACTGATCGGCCCCGTGAGGACATAATCGAAGATCAACGCCGAGACGGAGAGCTTCGCCATCGTTCCGCCCATCGCCTCTTTGACGACGCGGTAAACGCCCGCGCGGACGAACATGGCGCACGATTCAATGTACACGGTGCGGAGTGCATAAGCGATAACCATGACGAGGGCGATGAACCACGGCGCCGCCTTTCCGATCGCCTGTTCGGCTATACCGCAAACGTAATAGGCGGTTGAGGAGATATCGCAAAGGACGACGGCCGCCGCCCGCCAGAATGAAATGAAGGTAAGCATCGCAGTGGTGATCACAACTGCGGTGGTTCGGTCCCGATAGGGGGCCATCTGATCGTTCATAGGAGATTATTCCTCGGACATTTCCCGTTCGCGAATCTGGATACGCTCGAAAACCTCCTCCGCAGAGGAGAGTTTGGAAAGCTCCGGAACGAGTTTCGTATCGGAAAAGACCGCGGCGATCCGGGCAAGCAGCTTCAAATGGCGCCCGAACTCTTTGTCTTCAGTCGGCGAGAAGAACATGCAAAAGACATTTGCCGTGAGGGGCGCGCTGTCTTTTGCGGTGTCTTTGATATCGTGGGGAGTGACGCCCATCACGACCAATATATCATCGACTTCGGGGATTCGCGCGTGCGGGATCGCTATTCCCATCGGCAGAAACGTGGAGGCGGACTCCTCGCGCTCGAGGATCGCGCGAACGAGCTTTTCTTTATCCTTCAGGTGATGTTCGCTGGCCAGATGGGAGACAAGCTCTTTATAAACCCCCTCCTTTGTCGTCTCTTTGAGCGGGACGACAATCTCGGTGGGCGTTATGTAATGCGTCAGCTGCACAATTTGGCCGTATGTAGCACACGATGACGCCCAATGTCAAACCGCCTGAAAACGCCAACCATTTGAAGTATAAGGCTTTTTTTAATTCAAGAGTAAAGTGGGCAAGTTGGCCTCAATCAAAAACAAGCAACAAATTTTGATATGGGGCGATAACTGCTGCGGATTCGGGGCGAACGGAGGTTTTGATGTCATCGGGATGCAAAGACGATCGCGCAATTACAGACGTTCGAAAAACTGTTTTTTCCATCATGGAGGTCTTCGGTGCCCCAAGCGAGCTCGAAGAGGAAATTAAATGCGCGGAGGAAAAAAGTGAGCAGCCGGAAGTTGACGTCTATTTGAATTCCGACATCTTCATCCATCAGGTGCTTGGTTACGACGACGGCTGCTACGGTTTTTTAAATACGAGGTTCTGCCTGCCCTCTTCACGTCCCATATATGAACCGTGGCTGATACTGAATCAATGGGGCCAGCCCGGACTTTTCGATTTCGAAAATTACATGAAATACTACTGGATGATATAGGCTGCCGCCTTTTTCGCGAAGGCCGGAACCGATCCGTACCGGTGGTTATTTAAGCTTCTCAAGAAAAGACAAAAAATCATTATCCACGATCTCAAGCGGTTTTTTCAATTGGCCCTGCAACTTTTCCGGCGTCCAATCATCCAGAAATATGCCGTCATAATTTAGACAATTAGCGGGCAATACAACCATATCTCCAATTGG
Source organism: bacterium (assembly GCA_041739675.1). Taxonomy (GTDB): domain Bacteria; phylum UBA10199; class UBA10199; order 2-02-FULL-44-16; family DYJF01; genus DYJF01. The sequence goes on along the minus strand of JBGSNL010000066.1, from coordinate 18,842 downwards.
TCTCTGCTTGAGTTGTTTATAAATATCCTGACCGGTCAATAGCCCGGAGACGGTTACACTATCTCCATAAAAACTATTGGCGACGGCAACAACTTTTGCGGTCAAATTTTCAATTCTATTCAAAGGGGGAATTACCCATCGTTCAATGATGGGAGCCGCAAGAACACCGCTCACCAACGTTACTGTCCGTGAGCGCTTTATTCTATGCGGCAAAGATTGTTTTTGTTCCTCAAATTGGTCGATGAACTTTCGCGCCATTCCAACGCCATTTTCAATCTGGGTAAAGTCTTCGTATCGTTCGGCAGACGGGAACTCTATTCCCGCTAACAGGTAAAATTCATCCGCCGGATAGATAAAATAATCACCCAAAGTTTGTTTAAATTTCGATGCCAATTTGTCGACCTGAACGATTAAGTCGCTTGCAAATTCAGGTGTCACCGGCTGAAGCGGATAAAGCTTTTGCCGATGCTTGGTCAAGCCGACCGGCACTATGGCAACCGATTTTAATTGGGGATAAAATCGAGCCAAATCGTCAATCGTTTTGAGCAGGCTTTCGGCGTCATTGATCGACGGGCAAAGGACAACCTGGGCATGGAGCTCAATTTTATTCTCGGCTAAAAACCGGATCTTTTCGATCAAACGATCGTCTTTTTTCAGTCCCAGCATGAGTTTTCTGATTTTGAGATCGGTGCTGTGCACCGAAATATAGAGCGGCGAAAGTCTTTGCTCGACGATCCGTTGTAAATCGGAACGGCTGACATTGGTGAGAGTCACATAATTTCCGTGCAGAAACGAAAGTCTGAAATCTTCGTCCTTGAAGTACAGGTTTTTTCTGAGCCCGGCGGGATTTTGATCGACAAAGCAAAAGATACAGTTATTACCGCAACAGCGATAGATCGTGTCTTCAAAAATAATTCCGAGAGAGTCATCGTAATCTTTTTCAATCTCAAAAATAACCGTTTTGCCGTCTCGAATGACCTCTATCTCCAGCTCTTCGGCGCCGGCATGGAACAGGAAATCAATTTCATCACGGATGGGGTGACCGTTGATCTGGACGAGATCGTCTCCGACATGGAACCCCGCCTCCGCGGCGGTGCTCTGTTTTTCAAAGGCAAGAATTTTCATATAGATGACATATTTAGCAAGAAAATGGTCAGAGATAAAGGTGATTGGCGAAAGATATGCGAAATGCGACGGCTCTCGGCAACACGCTGCAAAGGGGCGTGGCACGGGGGAATTTTCTCGCTACGGCGGCTCGCCTCAGACGCCGTCTCGCCGCCTGCGTTTCATTGCGCCGCAGCATCATATGGCTACTGAAAGCGACACAACTCAACGCCGCTCGAAAACACCCCCGCACCCCGCCCCTTCCCGATATCTTGAATATCGCCGCCGCGCTTCGCATACCCTGTCTTGATTAGTTGAAAACCCAAAAACCGCGCCGGCCGTGAAACTGTCCAATTTTCGGACAGGTGCACGATTTTGCTGCAGCAATTTAAAAATGACCCATTGAAAATACGGCAAAAAACGACTGGCACGGTCGTTGCTATATTGAATTGCAGGGATCGTAATGTGCGATTCAGAGTGGCGAAGAGCCGTCAGACGACAAATTCATTGCAATTATATGTATATATATGTATAATATACACACAACATGGACATTCGAGTGGGATATCAGAAAAGAGCTGGAAAACATTGCCAAGCACAGGGTTACATTCGGGACGGCTGTTGAGATCTTTTCAGATCCGAAGGTTATACATCTTGAAGATGAAGGACATTCGTCGATTGAAAATCGATTTTATGCGGTAGGCAAGACGTTGAAAGGCGATGTCGTCACGGTTCGCTATACGACGCGCGGCAATGTTGTCAGAATATTCGGTGCCGCAAAGTGGCGTAAATGGAGAAAATATTATGAAAGAGAGAATTCCCGATCCAAATAAAATGAAGAAAGTCAAAGGACCCAAGATATCCCGCGAGGAACTCAAGGGAGCCAAGATCAGGGTGACGACCTATCTTGACGCCGATGTCGTTGAGGCGTTGAAGGAAACTGCATCGAATTCAGGGGGAAAGTATCAGACTCTTTTGAACCAGATACTTAGAAGCTCTCTTATAGGCGATACTTCTTCCATTCTTGAGCGCCTCACGAAGCTGGAGACCGAGGTCTATAAAAAGAAAAAGGCAGCTTGATCACCGCCGCCCGGCCGGCGGCGATGGGCCCCTAAATGGCTTATGCTTATATTGGCGTTGCTCCGTTACAGGTGGTTCACTTTAGAATATGAGCCGCGCGTTGCACTTGACTTGTGAATTCGCCACTGGACCGTTTATCTATCGCTTACGAAAAATATTTTCTGCTCCTTTTGCAAATAAGGCATCGATGCCCATTGCGATCAATCCAAATGCAAGGCTTGCAATCCATATCAAAATAGGTGTCCCTATAATTAAATATAGAAATCCTTTAAGCAATTTGCCAATAAGAAACAGCTTCACCGATGCATATATGCCTATGGCAGCCGCGTAAACCATCCCGATACCGACTAAAAGGTCGGACATCGCCATGGCTACAAATGGAAAAGTATTCAGCGCATTAACACCTTCGTCTTTGGCGTCAATCATGGCATTACGAACAGAACAGATGGCGTAAGCTTTCGCGGCCAGAACAAGCCAGATGGGAAGTCGTATCAAAAGACGGACTTCGGGCGAAAAAAGTGCTGGATCAAGATTGACAAGCATTAATACCCCGGTAAAAATCGCGAATACCACTAGAGCCATTATAAGATATTTCCATCCTATATAGAGATAGCCTAGAGGACCAAAAATAAAACTTAAAACAGCAGCAATAATTGGGTTCTTCTTTCTGAGCATAATTTTGTAGTTTTAAGTAATTAATAAAAACTGCTGCACTTAACTTGTGAATTCACCACCATCCCCTTTATCATTTCAGCTGCCCGTAGTTTTAAAATTCAAGTAGTCCTTAATTGTTTGTTTATCTCGCGCAAATTCTTCGAACTTATCGAATTGGAATATCCGAGTGTCACAACCTATTCCTTTATTAAGAATCTTTCGCGTTCTATATCGCGCTTCTTTATCTGGATTAACAATAATTAGAGTATTAATTTTTGAAACTGCAACTTGAAATAGAGAGGCGGCATGCAAATCTGTAGGCGTAAATGAAAAACCGATAAAAATAAACTTATCTTCACGCGCAATTCTTTTCGCCGCTTCACTCCATATTTTATTAAATATGGAGGCCTTGGTTACTATGTCTTTATTCCATTCGGGTGGGATAATCGTGTAATGGGAATATCCTTTCTGATGCCACAATCTCTCCCTCAGCGTAATTTCGCCACGATCACCATTTTCCTTGAACTCTTTAATCTTCCAATTTATCGATCCATGAACTTTGAGTAATTTAATTGTCTCTTTTTTTGTAGTCTCAGTTGTCGCATCTTTTTTCCAATGTTCGAATCCAACATGCCTATAATTATGGCTGGGAAAGCAATAACTCCATTTGGGGTCCCACTTCCTTCCTCCAAACTCCTTAAGGGTTTCATCAATCAAGCAGTCGTAATTAAATGATATTATACTATCATCATTATTTAAGGCACCGATGAGATTTTTGTGAAATTCACAATGGTATTCATCCTGAAAAGGTTTATGGACAGAATATTCAAACACGGCAAAAATAGATTCGAAGAGGCTTTTTCTTAATTTCCTGAGCTTTTCGATTGTTTCGAGCCCCCTCTTTTTTCGAATTTTCACAAGTTGAAAGGAGCGCAACATAAATTCAAGTTGTGTAAACAGATCTTCCATCGTCAAATTAAAATTCTTACCGAATATGTCGCATGTAGCACTAATAGTGCCAGAAATTGCTTCCATATATTTATCATCCGTGATTCGCTGCATTTGAGTAAAAAAATCTGAATTCAGGGGTGGTGCACAGAAGGAAGTATATTTCTCCTCCTTTCCCTTAACTTTTTTTACAAATCTTGACGCTCTTGTTGCTCCCGCGCCCAAAACCACTAGTGCCATACTGAACTCGCTCTCAATTAATTGCTCTGTTAACAAAGAAAACACATAAATAGGTAGCAATAATAATGATGTTGCTGTTAGCTATTTACTCCCCTCCCCTCTGCATTGCAAGCGGCGGGAAAAAGGCGAATCGTGTCGCTCAGCCTTTTTGCGGCTTCCTGACTCGTATGACTCCGATAATAATCAGTATTGCCGATATAAAATCGACAACTTGCCATATTTCGCGCCCCAAATAGAACGGAGCGATAGGATTGAAGAGAACGGCCATAATTGCGAACACCCACACTGCCCAAGTGCTTCTATTGCTGTACGCAATAAAAGCAATATATGCAGATGTGCCGCATACTATAAAGCGAAGAAGAGTATAGTAACCATAGGGCCAATGGCCCAATGAGCCAAGGAGCATTAATATAGCAATTATACTAGGTATGAGGTGTGGGCGCTCTTTCATGAGATCATTTTGCAATCAATAATTCACAGAGAGCAATACCCAGTAGCCTTCAGAATGACGACAGCACTCTGGCCTGGGTCTCTGAATTTACGACGCCTTGCATTGTCAAAACCATACTGTGGCATTTGCAACCCGCCCATAATCCCGCGCTAGCGCAATTGCAGAGTTGCCTCGATATTTAAGATATGAATATAACGACACCACTGGAATACCATGCTTTTCCCTCAGGGAATCGATCACTTTAAGATAATCATTCGTTCTGTCGACCACTGTGAAATATGATTGTATGAAATCATCAAACAAGACACGAAATTCCTCATCAGTCACCGCCGATTCGTCGTGAGAGTCGCCTACGGCATCTCGATAATTGTCTTCGCAATATGGAATGTAATCCAAAATAAAATAATTTTCGCAAATTATCATTGCTGCAACACTATCAAGTAACTTCCATTCAGGCCGATAGATGGGTTTATTATCTGGAGAAGGAGTCGAATGTTCCGCGAGAAACGTTTTATCGGGAGAGATGACTTCGCCAGACGCGGCATCTGATGTTTTTTCAACTAAGTATAAGGCCAATATTCTGCTGCCATACGTGATGGCCAAAAGTATCATGAGTTGAAGGAGAAGTGACCACAGGCCTTTTACGGCACACGCAAGCATCGCAATAGGAACGACGCCTATCCCGGCAATGAGCAAGCCGATTATCAGCCCAGTCAATCCCCAAATGGCATAAGAAATGACACAGCCCCAAATACACAGAGTTGCTCCATAAATATAAGATGCAGCGAATAATGCTGTCGCTCCAACAATTCTTGTATATTTAATTAGCGCTAGTGGTAATAAAATGAACAAACCTATAAGAATTGTGAACCCATTAAGGATGGTAATCCAAGGAAGTATCGTGACTGAAACCCAGACGGCGCCCTTTATAAAGATTACCGCCAGTACAATGATGAAAGCAAAACTAGCTAGCGAGAATAGAGCAGCTCCTATTTCTTTAAGTTTTTCCACAGGTACTACCCTTTTTGTCACAATGACTGAGTGATGCCAAAAACTTCATTTATTGTCTGTTATCTACTCCCCTCACCACCCTATTGCAAGAGACGGGAAAAGCACATCAAGGCTAGGGTTGAGATCAAGGTCAAGAAAAAGCAAGAATCGGTGTACGAACATCGGCGGCGCAGGGCGCATTTCGCGGATTGCAAGGAAGAGCATTTACTCTTTTTTATCGCCCACCAGAAATCCGATCGTCCGCTTTTTCGGTTCCGGCTGGACCATGAGTTGTCTTATTGCATCAAAGAGAGAGCGAATTGCCTTGTCGTGGGTTGATAATCTTTGCTCCAATTCTGCCAGTTTCTGAGCCAGCTCTTTATGAGTGGCAAGAAATTCACGCAGTTTGACAAAGGCGCGGACAACGAAAACGCTGGCTGTCACCGCGCGCTCACTGTTCAGGACATTCGCCGCCATTATGGCTCCATGCTCGGTAAAGGCGTAAGGCGGGAATTTCCTGTGCTCTCCCCTTCGTTTCTTTAAGATCACAATTTGTGATCTTAAAGATTCCTCTTCATTTTCAGCTAGTTGAAAGACAAAATCCTCTGGAAAACGCGCCGCATTGCGTTTCACTGCTTGATTGAGCACCCTCGTCTCGACACCGTAGAGCTCGGCCAAATCACTATCCATGATCACTCTTTGGCCTCTAATAAATCTTATTCTGCGGCTTACATCCTCGACACCAGCCAACGCTTGATCGGTATTCATATTTGCTCCTTTGAACCGGTCACAATTTGTGACCAGTTCATATAGCAACGGGTGTGCCAACCTACGGAATCTGTAATTTATTGATTATCAGTGAGAATTGTTCGGAGCGGGCGCTCGATACTGCATGATTTTCATGCAGGGTGACCGGAAATGATGCAATCGTTAATCGACAATCGCTCCGCGGGATCGAGCCCTTTCCCCTTGCAATAAACATGGTTGATGGCGGCGAGGGTTTGGATCACGAGCTCGACGTTGACGGCGTCCGAGAGGGGGAGAGCCTCAAGTGCGGGTGCAGAGGTGAAGTTCAGTTCGCAGCATGTGAGCGTGCCTTCCGCGCCGGCTCCCTTTGCCAAAACGCTGCGATCAATCGTGCTCGACGTCCACTCGGATATTTTTCCTTCGGGGATGAAGAGAGGAAGGCCCCACAGGCGGCAGACGATCGGCCGAACGTCGTAGATCGTGCAGCGGTCGTTCCCGTCTTGCCACGCGCACCTCGCGGCACAAGTCGTTGACGATTTCGTCATCCCTCCTTTGTCGAGATGTGTTTGCCGGATGTGATCGAACTCCACCCGCCACACGCGGATCCCCGCAACACAGCAGCCCGCACACCCCGCCCTGCACGCTAAGGAGTGCGGATACTTGCGCCTCAGCGCCTCGCCGAAGCGGTCGATCTTCTCAATCAGTTGTTCGTAGTTGTGGAACATCAGAATGACCGCGAAACAATGGCCAGCAGATTGGCGGGGAAGATTCCGAAGTACGCTACACTTATCGATGTAACCGCGAGCACCGCCACGACTGCGGGGTTCATCGGCTCCGTGGGCCACGCCTCTTCGCCCGATCTGAAATACATCACCACAATCGGGCGCAGATAATAGTATGCCGACATTGCGCTGTTGATGACGGCTATGACGACAAGCCAGATGAAGCCCGATTTCACGGCTGTCAAAAATAAATAATATTTTCCGAAAAATCCGATCGTCGGCGGAATTCCCAGAAGCGAAAGAAGAAAGAGTGAAAGCGCCGCCGCCAGAAAGGGCCTTCTCTTGCCAAGACCCGCCAGCCGCGAGATTGCCGTGTGCTCTTCCGCCCCCAACCCCATCGCGACGACAACCGCAAAGGCTCCCGCCGTCATCAGGACATATGAGAAAAGATAGAAAAGTATCGCGCGCCCGGCCCCCTGCGGATCGTTAACCAGCGCGGGGAAGGCGACGAGGATATATCCCGCATGAGCGATCGATGAGTAGGCCAGCATGCGTTTGATGTTTTCCTGAACTATCGCCGCAAGATTGCCGACTAACATTGTTACGATCGCCCCTACCGTGAGAACCGTGATCCACAAATCGCCGCTGAACCTGAGAGCTGAGGTTCCGACTCTTAGAAACGCGACAAACGCCGCAACCTTCACGGCGGTCGCCATGAAAACGGTTATCGGGGTGGGCGCACCGTCATACACGTCGGGGGCCCACGCATGGAACGGAACAGCGGCAACCTTGAATCCGAAACCCACGAGAAGCATCGCCATTCCGAAGAGGAAGAATGACCTTCCCTCCCCAGAGAGAATTTCCGACGAGCGCTGCCCCAAGACTGCAAGATTGGTCGTGCCTGCGCTTCCAAATATGAAGGCGATGCCCATGAGCAAAAATGCCGAAGCAAAGGCGCCGATCAGAAAATATTTCAGCGCCGCCTCGTTAGACGCGGCGCGAAATCTTAAGAAACCGGCAAGCACATAGACCGCAAGGGACATCGTCTCTATCCCAAGATAGATCATTAAGAGATCGCCCGCCGAAACGAGGCAGCCCATCCCCAGAGTGGAAAGGAGTATGAGGCCGTAATATTCCGGCTTGGCGAAAGAACGCGCCTTGAGATACGGAATAGATAGCAGAACCGCTATCGCCGCGGCGGCGAGCACGATGAGCCACACGAAAAAGGCGAGGCGGTCGAATATGAACATCCCGATAACCGGGTTTGCAGATGGAGAGAGCCACCTCTGCCACGTGACGGCAAAGGCGACTGCAATGCCCGCAAGCGCAACTATCGGGATAACAAGCGAGTCCTCTTCTTCCACAAGGGCCGCGGCCAGAAATGAGATGACAGCCGCCGCAAAGACGACGAGCCACGGCAAGGCCATGTTGAATAAATTCGTCCAATCCATTTGTGCGAACTGAGGCATCATATATTCCTATTCGCCGCCCTGCGGAATTTTCACTTCGTTCAGAGTGACGGGCACCGGCGCCGGCACAATCATTTCGACTCTTTTCGACAACGTTAAAAACGCATCGGTCGATTTCTCGATCATCGTTATCCACGGCTTGGGCCAGACGCCGATCACAAATATGAATATAATGATGGGCGCCAGGACCCAGTATTCGCGGACCCGAAGATCGGGGAGCTTTATGTTCTCTTCCTTTGTTGCCTCGCCGAAGAAAACCCTCTGCACCATCCACAACATATATATGGCGGAGATCACAACACCCGATATCGAAACCGCTGCATAGGCGGTGCGTGTCTGGAACGATCCCAAAAGAACCAAAAACTCGCCCACAAAATTGTTGAGGCCCGGAAGGCCGATCGACGAGAAAGTTATGAGCACGAACGCGGCCGTGAGGACCGGGAGCGTTCTTGCAACCCCGCCGTAATCTGCGATCATCCTTGTGTGGCGGCGGGAATATAACATTCCCACCATCAAGAAGAGCGCGCCCGTTGAAAGACCGTGGTTAACCATTTGAAGGACCGCGCCCTGAACCGCCAAAGGATCGAGAGAGAAAAGCCCCAGCATCACGAAACCCAAATGCGAGATTGAGGAATACGCCACGAGGCGTTTCACGTCCGGCTGGACCATCGCGACAAGGCCGCCGTAGACGATTCCTATCACCGCAAGAGTGAGCATGAGCGGCGCGAACTTCACAACTGCAAGCGGAAAGAGCGGCATGGCGAAACGGTAAAAACCGTATGTCCCCATCTTCAGCAAAATTCCCGCGAGGATGACCGATCCCGCGGTGGGCGCTTCGGTGTGGGCATCGGGCAACCACGTGTGGAACGGAACCATCGGAACTTTGATCGCAAAAGCTATCGCGAAGGCCCCGAAAAGGAAGAACTGCTCCATCAGGCCGAACTTGTGGCCGTACCACGTAACCAGATCGAACGAGCCGCCCGCAACACTTGAGGCATAAAGGATCGCGGCCAGCATCAGAACCGAGCCCGCCATCGTGAAGATGAAAAATTTCAGCGCGGCGCGGATGCGGTCCTTCGATCCCCAGATTCCGATCAGGAAATACATCGGGATCAGGACAACTTCCCAGAATACATAGAATAAGAATACGTCAAGCGACGCAAAGACACCCAGCATCCCGGTTTCCAGAAGGAGAATGAGCACGTGGAACGCCTTGACGCTTTTTGTTATTTCGTTCCATGACGCCAGAATCGCGATCGGCGTTAAAAACGCGGTGAGCGCGATGAGAAGGAGCGCCACACCGTCCACGCCCACGTGGTAAAATATCTGAACGGACGGTATCCACGGAATGGTTTCGCTGAATTCAAATTCGCCCGTGCCGACGAACATGCCCCAGAGTTTGGCGACGAGCACAAGCACCGCCACGCTGACAAGCATGCTCACGACACGGATCGCCTTCTCATGCCGCGAGGGGATGAGAAGTGCTATCACCATGCCCGCAAGAGGCAGGAAGATGATCGAGCTCAGAAGATGTGAATATATAAGGTCCATAAATTAGAGCGCCAGATAGCCGACAACTACCACCGCGCCGATTAAGAAATATAATAGATACTGCTGCAGCACGCCCGTTTCGGCCATCGAGACTATATTTGCCCAGACTCCGACGGTTCTTGCCGTGCCGTGGACCGCAAGCCCGTCTACAAACGTGTCGTCTATCGTCTGCCACAGTATCTTTGTGGATATCCAGTTAAGCGGCCGCACGATCAGAAAGTCGTAAATTTCATCGACATAATATTTGTTGGCGACAAGCGTGTAGACAAACCCGAATTTCTGCGCCACGGCGTTGGGCCACTCTCTCTTCTGCGCGTAGATGACCCAGCCCAGAACCATGAAGTGAATGGACCACAAAAGTGTAATGACCATCACCACTATCTCGGTGGCTTTCGATTCCTCGCCGGGCGCGTGGCTCGTTTCATATGCTATGAGTTTTGAGAGCCACGTCCCCAGCCTGTCAGTCCCCCCCAGCACATGCGGGACGGTGATGAGACCGCCCAGAAGGGATAAAAATGCTAGGATGATGAGCGGCATCGCCATCGATGTGGGCGATTCGTGAACTTTTTTGTAGCGCTCGGGCGGGACGTTGCTCTCCCCGAAGAAGACCATGCCGACCGCGCGGAAGATGTAGAATGCCGTCATGCCGGCGGCGATGAAGCCCACCGTCCACAAGACGTACTGTCCGCGTTCGAACGCCTGCCACAAGATCGCATCCTTGCTGAAAAAGCCGGCCGCGGGCGCGATCCCGGCGATTGCAAGCGCCGCTATGACAAACGTCCAGCATGTGACGGGCATCCTGTAGCGGAGCCCTCCCATCTTTCTTATATCCTGCTCGCCCGCCATGGCGTGTATAACGCTGCCCGCACACAAGAAGAGAAGCGCTTTGAAGAACGCGTGCGTGATGAGATGGCCTATCGCCGCCGAGAACGCGCCGACTCCCGCCGCCATGAACATGTAGCCAAGCTGCGAGATTGTGGAATAGGCGAGAATCTTTTTGATGTCTGTTTGCGTGAGACCCATCGTCGCCGCGTAAAGCGCGGTCGCCGCTCCCACGCTTGCAACTACGCTCAGGGCAAAAGGCGAAAGTGCGAAGATGAAATTGAGCCTCACCACCATATAGACGCCGGCTGTCACCATGGTGGCGGCGTGGATCAAAGCCGAAACGGGTGTCGGGCCCGCCATCGCGTCGGGGAGCCACACATACAGAGGAATCTGCGCCGATTTTCCTACAGCGCCGCCGAAAAGCAGAAGCGAGATGATACCCGCCATCGGGACAAAGTACGCGTTGTAGCGGCTCATCATCTCGAAATTGAAATAGCCCGCATTCACCGGAGCGTTTGCGGAGGCCATGACCGCATAGATCAAAAACATGCCCGCAAGAAAGAACGCGTCTCCGATGCGGTTGACGATGAAGGCCTTGGTGCCTGCGCGCGCCTTTGCGATATCCTCGAACCAGAAACCTATGAGGAGATACGAACAGAGCCCCACCCCTTCCCAGCCGACGAACATGAGAACGAGATTGTCGGCCAGGACAAGCGTAAGCATGAAAAAGAGGAACAAGTTGAGCTCTGCGAAATATCTTGCGTATCCTTCGTCGTGGCCCATATAGCCCACTGAATATAAATGAATGAGAGAGCCGACACCCGTGACCATTAGCGCCATCACGATTGAGAGCTGATCCATCTTGAGGCCGATGTCGATGACGAGCCCCTTTGTGACGGCCCACTGGAAGAGCGGCCCCGTGATGAAAGAGGGATCTGTGCTTTCAAAAGAAGTCATTGTGACGAAAATCGCGGCGGCGGCGGCAAAAGCGAGCATCGGCATCACAACGCCGATGAAAGATACGAGCGAACGGTAGCTGCCCATCTCCCTCTTTGCAGTGCCGACGGCAATCAGCGCGTTGAGCGCGGCGCCTATAAGCGGCAGAGCGACAATCAGCCACGCGAGCGTCTGAATTGAAATATATTGATAAAGTGTGTCGAGCATCTATCCTTTCAAGAGCCTCATCTCATCAACGTAAACAGTCTGCCTGTTTCTATATATAGATATGACGATTCCCAATCCGACAGCTGCTTCCGCAGCGGCGACCGCAAGCACGAAAAGGACTATCATCTTGCCTTCGATCAAAAGGTTCCAGCGCGCGAATGCCAGAAACGCGATATTGACCGCGTTGAGCATGAGTTCGATCGACATGAAGATGATGAGCGCGTTTCTGCGGGTGACAACGCCTATCGCGCCTATCACAAAGAGCGCAATTGAGAGCAAAAGGTAATGATGGACCGTTATCATCATATTTTTTTCTTCGCCAGGACAACCGCCCCTATGATCGCGATCAAAAGGAGCACGGATAAAATTTCAAATGGGAGAACGTATGTCGTCAAAAGCTGGTGCCCGATGGTTGAAGGCGTCAGAAACGCCTCACCCGCTTGCGGCGCCGCTATGAAAGGCGGACGCCACACCGCAATCCCCAAAACGATTGCGAGATAGACGGCCGCGGCGGCGCCCAAAAGTTTGCCGAACGTCATCTGCCGTTTTTTAAGATCCTTCGGGTCCGTTTGAATGAGCATTATCACAAAGACGAAAAGGACCATGATCGCGCCTGCGTAGAGGAGCACCTGCAGCACCGCCAAAAATGTGGCGCCCAGCATCGCAAAGATTCCGGCACTCGCCAGAAAACAGACAACTAACATGAGCGCGGACGAGATGGGGTTCGCCCTTGTGATCACAAGGAGAGCCGCAATCACCGCAACCGATGCCAGGATGTAGAATAGAATCGCTTCCATCATATTAGTAAAATGCCATCACCGCAGCCGTAGCCGCGACATTAGCAACTCCCAGCGGCACCATGACCTTCCAACCCAGGTTCATGAGCTGATCGTATCTGAAACGGGGCAAAGTCCAGCGCACCCAGATGAAGACTGCGCAGAAGAAGATCGCTTTGGCAAGCAGCGTGCCCATCTGGATCAAAAATACGGCTATATCGCCGACCTCGGCCGGGATGCTGTCCAAATATCCGCGGCTGATTAAGCCCGCCCACGAGATGAAGAGCAAAACCGCAAAGAGCATGATGGGCACTCCCCACACGAGCGGCTCGAAATCCCTCAAATCTTTGTATCGCCTTCTGAATTTCGTTGTCAGCCACCAGCCGAATATCAGGGCCATGATGCCCGCTACGGGCCAGCCAAAAATTATTATGTTGTTTATGTTTTCCCTTATGATCGATGCGTCTATGAAGGGAAATTGCCAGCCGCCGAAAAAGAGCGTTGCGATGATAAGAGAGCCGACTGCGATGTGCGTGTATTCACCCATGAAGAAAAGGGCAAAGCGCATGCTGGAATATTCTGTGTGATAACCAGCGACCAATTCCGATTCCCCTTCCGGCAGATCGAACGGGAGACGGTTGGTCTCTGCAAAGAGCGCTGCGATGAAAAGGACGAACGCCAGCGGCTGACGCACGGCGTTCCAGTGCCAGACGAGCGCGCCCTGATCGAAGACGATATCCTGGAGCCTCAAAGAGCCGGAGAGCAGAAAGATCGCGACAACTGAGAGCCCCAGCGCCACTTCGTAGCTTATCATCTGTGCCGCGGCCCTGAGAGCGCCCAGCATTGAATATTTCCCGGCCGCCGACCAGCCGGCCATGAGAAGCGCATAGACTCCGATGGAGGACATCGCAAAGACGTAGATGAGACCGGCGTTGAGATCCGCAATTTGCAGCGTGAATTCGTAGCCCGCTATCGCCACCGGCTCAGCAAAAGGAACGACGCCCACGATGACAATCGCCACAAAGAAGGCGATCATCGGCGCAATGTAGAAGATCGGCTTCGAAACAGAGCTTGCCGCTATCTCCTCTTTCGTGAAGAGTTTGAGCGCATCGGCGAGGCTGTGGATGACTCCCCCCATGCGGATGCCCAATATCGAAGCGCGGTTGGGGCCGCGCCTGTCCTGAATGTAGGCCGCGCCTTTGCGCTCCATCCAGATGAGAACGGGCACCAGGGAAAGTATCACCCCGAAGATGAAAACGACTTTGAGCGCTGCTATGACGATGAACGGTATCATTTATATATAGTTCTCAAGCGTGCGATGATATCCACCGCCGAAAGCGATTCGCCACGCGGTTCGATCGCCTTTTCAAATTTTTGCCTAATGCCCTTGCGATTCACAAAAGTTCCGCTCTGTTCCGCAAATGTCGCCTTGGGCAAAATGACGTCCGGATAGTGCTGATGGCTGCCATAATGGCTGGCGATCAAAACGATCCCTTTGGGTTTCGTCTCCACGATGCGCATCAACTCTTTTTCAGTGACGCCGTCCATGATGAAATAAATCTTCGCCCTGGGAGCGCCATCTATTCGCTTATCAGTCAGGGTTCTAACGCCACTTTCGTTCGGATTCCTGTCCGCATCTTTGAGTATATTGTCGGCGAAGCTTGGATCCGCATCCGCCCCGCTCCAGAAGATATTGGGCGTCTTGACAGTATCGCGGAAAAACCCCGCGACCGATTCATTCTCTTCGCAACTCGCTTGCGCGGATAAAATGACGGCGATCTCCTCCGGCTCCACGATCTTCATGACGTCGGCGACGTTCGCGAGCGCCTCATCCCATGACGTGCGGGCCATCTCGCCGTCTTTTCCTATCATCGGAAAGAGAACGCGATCTTCTGCATTTATCCTTTTATATGACAGCGCGCCCGCGTCGCACATCCATGCGCCGTTCACCTCTTTGTTCTCGCGCGGGCGGTAGCGGTACACGGTGTGATCCGTGTGGTCTATGAAAATATTGCATGCGGTGGCGCAGTGGTTGCAAACCGACGGGGTCGATTTCAAAAACCAGACGCGCTTTTTGAAACGGAAATCGGCGCTCGTGAGAGCACCCACCGGGCAAATATCAACCGCGCACAGAGAGTAGGCGTTCGTTATTTCTCTTCCATTATATATCGCAATTTCGGAATGATCGCTGCGCTCGGTTATCGTCATCTCGTTTGTTTTCGCAATTTCCTGACAGAACCTTACGCACCTTGTGCACTCAACGCAGCGCTCGGCATCGAGCATGACGTTGGGTCCGATTTTTTTAGCCTTCACTTTGTGGACCTTCTCATCCGTGAGACGTGAAGGTGCGCGCGAATGGGCAAAATAGTAATCCTGCAGATCGCATTCTCCAGACTGATCGCAGACCGGGCAATCGACAGGATGATTGATGAGGATGAATTCAAGCACCGATTTTCTCACCTCAACAGCCATCGGCGAATTTGTTTTCACGATCATGCCGTCTTTCACCGGCTCGCGGCATGAAATCACGGGTTTTGCCTGGCCTTCCACCTCTACGGAACACATACGGCAGTTGCCCGCTATCGTGAGATATGGATGGTAGCAGAAGTGGGGAATTTTTATCCCGATGCGCTTTGCCGCCTCAAGGATAGTTGTCCCCTCTTCCACTTCCGCAATTTTTCCGTCTATCGTTACTTTGGGCATCTTCCCAGCCTCATGTGCTCTTCAAAATCGGATCTGAATTTCGTCACAAAAGATTTTACGGGCATCGCAAGCGCGTCGGCAAAGACGCAGATCGTCTTGCCCTGCATGTTGTCGGCAATTGAAAGCATGAGCTCCAGATCGCCGTCTCTTCCGTCACCAGCCTCGATGCGATCGCAGATCTTTTTTATCCATCCGCACCCTTCGCGGCAGGGCGTGCACTGCCCGCACGATTCATGATGGTAAAATTTAGCAATGTCGGCCAAGCACCTCACGACGCAAGCACTCTCGTCTATGACTATCATGCCGCCGGAGCCAAGCATCGTGCCAGCCTTCTCGCACGCTTCATATGAGAGGCAACCGCCCAACGCTTCGGCGGCAGTCAACACAGGCACAGACGATCCGCCCGGTATCACAGCCTTGAGCGGCCGCTCCTCTATTGTTCCGCCGGCGTATTCCACCAGGAATTTCGCGATCGGCAGCCCAAGCTCGATCTCATAAACGCCCGGTTTCTTGACGTGACCGCAAACGCTTATGAGTTTTGTGCCTTTGCTCTTTTCAGTTCCCATGGCTGCGTAAGCAGCAGCCCCTTCGTTCATGATGAATGGAAGCGATGCGAGCGTTTCGACGTTGTTGACGATCGTGGGACAACCGAAGAGACCTGCAATCGCCGGAAAGGGGGGCCTGATGCGCGGCCAGCCGCGCCAGCCTTCGATTGAATTTAAAAGTGCCGTCTCCTCGCCGCAGATGTATGCGCCCGCCCCGCGGTGTGTGTGGATCTGGAGATCGTTACCAATCAGGCCCGCATCTTTCGCCTCTTTGAGCGCGCCAAAAAATCTCTCCCACTGTCTGTAATATTCGCCGCGGAAATAGACGTAAACCGTGCGTGAATTTATCGCGCGGGCGGCGATTATTATCCCTTCGATCAAAAGATGGGGATCTTTTTCCAGAATTGCGCGGTCCTTGAACGTGCCCGGCTCGCTCTCGTCTGAATTGACGACAAGATAGACCGGCTTGTCTGTATTTTTCGGTATGAAGCCCCACTTCATGCCGGTGGAAAATCCCGCGCCGCCGCGCCCTCTGAGGCCCGATTTCTTGACCTCTTCTATGACATCTTCCGGCTTCATCTTGAAGAGCTTATCAAGGGATGCGTATGCGCCGTTCGCGCGCGCGACCTTCAGCGTGTGCGAATCTGGGATATCGAAATTTTTCGTCAGAACTTTTTTCATTTGAGTTGCGAAATTATCTTGTCAACTTTCTCCGCATCCAGATTTTCGTAATAGTCATTATCAATTTGCATCATGGGCGCGGTTCCGCACGAGCCCAGACATTCAACGGTCGATAGCTGGAATTTTTTGTCGCGCGTTGTCTCGCCAACCTTGATGCTAAGTTTCTCCTTCACATATCCCAAAAGCCAGTCCGCACCTTTGAGTTTGCAGCACAAGTTCGTGCAAATCTGTATGTGATGGCGGCCGATAGGTTTCCTGTTGAACATTGTATAGAATGTGACAACGCCCCAAACTTCGGTCGTCGTGATATCCAAAAACTTAGCGGCGAACTCCACCGCTTCCGCCGGCACATATCCCGTCTGCTCCTGCACGAGCCACAGCACGGGCAAAAGAGCCGCACGTTTCGTAGGATATCTTTTGAGGACATCTTCCGCCTCTACCTGCCTCTCTTTTGTTAATGAAAATGCCATTTATCTATCCAGCTCCCCTGCGATGATATTCAAGCTCCCCATGATGGCGATCGCGTCGGCGACGAGATGCCCCTTCACAAGTTCGGGATACGCCTGATAAATTGCAAAGCACGGCGGACGCACCTTGATGCGATACGGTTTCGGGCTGCCGTCACTCACAATGTAGAATCCCAGCTCGCCGTTTGCCGCCTCTGTGTATGAATAGATCTCGCCGGGCGGAGGAGAAAAACCTTCCATCACGAGCTTGAACTGCGCCATCGTGGCCTCGATCGAGCTGTAGACCGCGTGCTTCGGCGGCATCGCCACCGACCAGTCGTCGACAATAATGGGTCCGGGTTCCATGCGCGTGAGAATCTGTTCGATCAGATACGCAGACTGCTTCATCTCTTCGATCCGCACAAAAATACGGTCGTAGGTATCCCCCTCAAGACCCACGGGGATGTCCCAATCGAGATCATTATAATAGTAGTATGGATGGGCGCGCCTGACGTCGTAGTCTGAGCCCGTCGCACGAAGGCATGGCCCCGTGAAGCCGTAGCTTATCGCGTCTTCCTGGGAAATTTTTCCTATACCGCGCGTGCGGTCGATGAGAATTCTATTTTTCTTCGTCAGACCCTCCACGTCTTTTATCGCCTTGTGAAGCTCCTTGAGGCAATTTGTGAGATGCGACGCGGTATTTTCGGGGCAATCGCGCATGAGGCCCCCGATGCGCGTGTAGTTCGTGGTGAGGCGCGCGCCGCATAAGGCCTCCACCCAGTCGATCATCATCTCGCGCACGTTGAAGAAGTACCAGTAGTTGGTGAGCGCGCCGATATCGACGAGATTGGTGCAGACCGCTACGAGATGATCCATGATGCGCGATGCCTCGCAGATGAGCATGCGTATCCATTTTGCGCGTTCGGGAATTTCAATTCCCGCCAGCTTTTCCACCGCCATGCAGTAGCCCACGTTGTTCATGAGCGGCGAGACGTAGTTCAGGCGGTCGGTGTACGGAATAACTTGAGTGTATGTGTGGTATTCGGATTCTTTTTCAAAACAGCGATGCAGATAACCGATCTCAGGCGTGGCATTGACGATTCTCTCGCCGTCTAACTCCAAAAGAACGCGGAAACAGCCGTGCATCGCTGGATGCGACGGCCCCAGATTCAGATACATGCGCTCGGTTTTTATATCTTTTACAATCTCTTCCATATTCTCACACCAGAGGATCGGGCGTCGGCACCTTGCCTCTGCGATTTTTAGGATAATCTTTTCGAAGCGCGTGCCCTTCGAATTCATGATGGCACAAAATTCTTTTCAGGTTCGGATGGCCGTCGAAGTGAATTCCAAAAAGATCGTACGCCTCGCGCTCGAACCAGTTCGCCGCCTTCCAGATATTACTAACAGTTGGAATGACCGCGTCGTTTTCAGACAGGCGCACCTTCATGCGCAGCCTCTTCGCATTCTCCACTGAATATAAATGATAGACGATCTCAAAACGTTCAGGGCGGCCCGGATAATCTACCGCGCACAGATCCGTCATCATGTCGAATTTCAAATCATGCTGAAGGAACTTACAGACATCGAGAAGATTCTCGCGCTTCACGACGCACGACTCATCTCCGCGAAAGTCTGAAGTCTCGGAAATCGCACTTCCAAACTTTTCCGTTAATTTATCTAACGCTTCTTTCATTATTTCCTTTGACCTTTCACCTTTGACCTTTGACCTGTTTTTACTTCCAC
>JBGSNL010000047.1:0-6449 GCA_041739675.1 bacterium | reverse complement strand
ATGAAAAACCCAAAAACGGTCGTGAACGCATACAAATCATATTACGACCTTGTGCCGTACAACCAGGCGGAAAAGCTCGCCGTTGTGGACGAGATGGAAAATCTCCTCGCCGACAAGACGTTGAAGCTCGTCAAGGGGGAGCACAAGAAGGATCTCGACAAATTCAAAGAGGCGTTGAGCGAGACGAAACTCATAAAAGAGGAAGAGGTTCCGGCAAAGGTGAAAGAACTCTTCTTCGGTCAGAAAGGGAATGGGAAGTTCCAGATAGCGTACATCAATCCGTTGCCCGACATGGAGATGGACGACGGGAGAAATGCGATAAAATTCGCAGAGGAGATTCAGGAGATACAGACGCCGTTCGGGAATTTCTATCCTTCCAACGACTCGATAATTTTCGCGGACGTCTTGCGCACCATGATAAACGACGGCAAGCGCGTGATGATAATGGCGTTCGCCATCGTATTTTTGATCGTGCTTCTCGATTTCAGAAAATTTTCCGTGGCAGCGCTCATTATATCGCCGATCGTCTTGGGTGTGCTTTTCATGACCCTGTTCATGTACGTTTTGAAGATCAAGCTCAACTTCTACAACATAGTTGTCGCTGCCACCGTTGTCGGTACAAGCATAGACAACTCCGTGCATATATATCACCGCTACAAGGAGTTGGGTAAAGGACGTCTCATGGATGCGATCCGTTCCTCCGGAGGGGCGGCGCTTATGAGCTCGCTCACGAACATATTCGGCTTCATGGGACTTGTCTTTGCATCCCACAACGGTTTGAGATCGATAGGCGATCTGGCGGTGACCGGTATGGTGGCCTGTCTTTTCACGACCCTCATCTATTTCCCCGCCCTTCTGCAATTCATGGAGGACAGAAGGAAGTGAGTCTCAAAGATACAATTTGTGCCGTGGCAACACCTCCGGGACAGGGCGGCATTGGTATCGTACGCGTAAGCGGTCCCAAAGCGGGCGAAGTGTTGGGAAAGATTTGGGCGGGAAAATGCAAGGTCCCATCGTTTGAATCGCACAGGATGTATTTCGGATCGGTGAAGGATCCTGTAACGGTTGAAAAAATAGATTCCGTTTTGTCCGTCTGGATGAAGAAGCCTAATTCCTATACGGGCGAAGATGTCGTCGAAATATCCTGTCACGGGGGACCTTCCATTCTTGAGAGGATCCTTGGTGCGTGCAGGGGGGCCGGTGCGAGATCCGCTGGGCCTGGCGAATTCACGAAGCGCGCGTATCTAAACGGCAAGATGGATCTGTTGCAGGCCGAAGCGGTTGCCGATCTTATCTCCGCCACAAGCGAAAAGGCTGCAAGAATGGCGAGCCGGCAGCTTGAAGGCCGCCTGTCCAAAGAGATAAATATTTTTTTGGAGGAGTTGACAAAAATTCGCGCGTTCGTCGAGGCTTCGATCGATTTCCCCGAAGAGGACATCGAGTTCATTGAAAAAGAGGGAATAGCGAAAAAACTTGAGGACATTGTCTCCAGGATGCGCGCGCTTGCTGAAACATATAATGAAGGACGCATTATCAGGGACGGAGTGCGCGTCGCGATAGTTGGTAAACCCAACGTCGGCAAATCGAGCTTGTTTAATGCGCTGGTGGGGCGCGATCGTGCCATTGTGCACCACACATCGGGGACGACGCGCGATCTGGTTACGGAAACAGAGGTGATGGGCGGCATCGTCTTTCATCTGACCGATGCGGCGGGTTTCAGAGAGAGCGATCATGCGGTCGAAAAAATAGGAATCGAAAAAGCGCGGGACGCAATGGGCGATGCGGACATAATTTTGTTAGTCATGGACGGATCGGTCCCGCCAGACGATGAAGACAGAAAAATTTCTAAATCGCTTGATCGTGAGAGGACAATTGTTTGTTTGAATAAATCCGATTTGCCCCGACGTTGCGGCTGCGAGACGCAAGGCGCGAGATGCGAGATTTCTGTCTCAGCCCTCAAGGGTAATGGTGTCGAATCGTTGAGACAAGCACTAGTTAAGAGGGTGGCAGACCAAAAAAGCCTGAAATCTGAAGGCGTGGTCATAACTACCGCCCGCCACAAAGAGGCCCTGAGTCAGGCTGTCAACGAGACGGAAGCGGCCTTGAAAGTGGCAAAAGAAGGCGTTTCCGCCGAGTTCATAGCCCACCATTTGCGCCAAGCCAATGAATTCATTGGACAAATAACAGGAACCATCTCGACGGACGCGATACTCGAGCAGATTTTCTCCCGTTTCTGCATAGGTAAATAGTTGAAATGTTGTGGTTTTTGGGTCTCGGGTCTCTAGTCTCAGCTCTCTTGTCTGAATTCAAGCAACTTTTCTATAAAAGTGCCGATAACTATTTTGGGAGTACTTGGGTTTGGGGGTAAGAATCCAAGGGAGATATTATGAAGAAGTCAGCGTTAATTGTAACGATCATGGTCGCGACAGTCTTTGTCCTGGCGAGTTCCGCCTATGCGCGGCGCGCCGATGATATCGATGTCATGATAGACTACACATCGCCGGCCGACAGGGTCAGCGAGAGAATTCCGTCAACACCTCCGGTTGACACCGATCGCGACGGCGTAGCCGACGAAATTGATAATTGTCCGCTCGTTGCCAATGCCGATCAGGCCAATTTCAATTCCGACAGCCAGGGCGATGTTTGTGACGATACGGACGGCGACACAATAATGGACTCGGTCGACAATTGCCGCGAGGACGAAAATACCGATCAGGCGAACGTGGATCGCGACGCCCTTGGTGACGCATGCGATGATTCGGATATAGACGGTTTCAATGACGACGTGGATAACTGCGTCGACATATACAATGATCCGCAGACCGATCAGGACGAGGACGGTTTGGGCGATGCGTGTGACAACTGCAGACTGGTTGCCAATGTTGATCAGGCCAACAGCGACGGCGACAGAATAGGCGACGCCTGCGAAATGGATTGGGATAACGACAACGTCATCGACGATCAGGACAATTGCATGCTCAGAGACAATGCGGATCAGATTGATACGGACGGAGACGGTTTGGGTGACGCCTGTGACGCAAGCTGCGACGGCCCCGCATGTCCGGCCCCCGCGGCGGAAGAAACAGCGCCGACGGTCGAGCAGCATATAAGCGACGGCGGATGTTCACTCGTCACAATGGGGGGAACACAGAGCGCATTCACGGGACTTATTCTTATGGTGATGGCGGCTCTCTCAATTGCGGGAATTAGAAAAGGCAGCCGGTAAACAAACGAACCACTTTAAAACGCCAATAATATCAATATGTTATTGGCGTTTTTGTTTTTGTAAAAAGGACGCAACTTTTTTCTCAACCAGCCGAGAAATGTGTTAGAGAGGCGCTATGAAGCATTTCACATATGTAATCGCAATCCTGGCGGTGATATTTTTTGCGGCGCGAGCCCATTCCCAACCCGGTATCTGCAAGGTTCCGGAAGGGGACGCGATGATCTACGATACCGATTGCGACAACATCGCCGATAAGTATGACAACTGCGACGACGTGAGAAACGGGAATTGCGACGAAGATCCCGACTACTGCACACCGGGCGGCGCGAATTATCAACATGATTTTAATCTCGACGGTGAAGGGGACGATTGCGACGACACCGACGGCGATTCAGTTCTGGATTTCACCGACAACTGTCCGACAGTTGCCAACCTTGACCAGCGCGACACGAACGGCGACGGCAAGGGCGACGTGTGCACCGACACCGACGACGATACCTTTATGGATCCGGTGGACAATTGTCCGCTCAAGTACAACGATCCGCAGACAGACATTGACGGGGACACCCTCGGCGACGCCTGCGATAATTGCCGGTTGATTTCCAATTTGGACCAGCTGGACACTGACGGCGACAGACGTGGTGACGCCTGTGAGGATGATTTTGACGGCGACGGCGTAATCGACACCATCGATAATTGTGTTGAAGTTCCAAATCCGCATCAGGAGGATGCCGACACGGACCATGTTGGAGACTCCTGCGATAATTGTCCCGGTGATGCCAATGAAGGTCAGGGAGATTCGGACGGTAACGGCATCGGCGACGCCTGTGAACCGCCGCCTCCTGTGGTGGCCCCCGATCCTTCCGAAACGCCCGTACCCGACGACGGAATGTTCCAACAGGGTAGCGGCGGCGTTGCGGGTGGCTGCGCCATGTTTAACCGGGAGGTTGCCGCTACGGCTCCAATGATCATAGGCTTCATTCTCTTATCAGCCTCGCTTGCCCTTATTGTCCGCAGGGCCAGACCTTAACACGTGAGCTTGCCGCTTTCTTGCCTACATGCTACAAGTCTGCCTCGATGGATTCGCTACTATCCATATTGAAGAAACGTCCCATAATCTTCGACGGCGCAATGGGAACAATGATACAGGCCGCCGTTGATGCCGAGTGCAACGCTGAGCTCAATCTTTCGCGCGCCGACGTCATAGAATCGATACACAACACGTATCTTGAAGCCGGTGCCGATATCGTCAGCACGAACACGTTTGGCGCTTCTCCCGTAGACCTTGCCGATTACGGTCTCCAAGGAAGGGCCGGCGAGATAAACAGAAAAGCGGTCGAAATTGCAAAGCGTTCGGCGGAAAAATTTCAAACGAAAGAAAGACCGCGCTTCGTGGCCGCCGAGATCGGCCCCACCTCCAAGCTGCCCACACTGGGTCACATAAAATACAATGATCTTTTCGCGTCTTATGAAACGCAGATCGCGGCCGTTTTGGAAGCCGGGGCCGACTGCATTCTCATTCCTACATGCCAGGACATCCTTCAGATGAAGGCCGCGGCAGGAGCTGCGCGTCTTGTCATGGCGAGGATGAAAACTGAAGTTCCTCTTTTTGTTTCCGTCACCATCGAGAAAAATGGGACGATGCTTTTGGGCTCGGATATTTTGTGCGCACTTGCGACGATAGAACCCTTCAGACCGGCGGCTTTCGGTATCAACTGCGCAACCGGACCGGAAATGATGGAGGAACATTTAAGCCGGTTGTCCGCCCATTCTCCGTTTCCGATTCTTTGCAGGCCGAACGCGGGCATACCCGAGAACGTCGGCGGAAAGCCGGTCTATCCGCTTTCGCCTGCCGGTTTTGCACGTCATTTGAAATCCTTTTGGGAAGAACTGGGCGTCAGTGTTTTGGGAGGGTGCTGCGGGACGACGCCGGAACATATAGGAGCGCTTGCGCGCGAGCTCAAAGGTCAAAGCTCAAAGGTCAAAAAAGACCGCGGAACCTTTAGCTCTCACATCTCAAGCCTCTTCTCCGCCGTTTCGTTAGATCAGGAACCCAAACCCCTTTTCGCCGCGGAGCAGACAAACGTCAACGGGTCCAAAAAGTTCAAGGAGCTGCTCCAAAAAAACGACTATGACGGCATGGCGTCTGTGGCGAAGGAAGCTGCGAAAGGGGCCCACGCCCTTGACGTATGCGTGGCGTATCCCGGCCGCGACGAGACAAAAGACATGGTGGAGATCGTCTCGCGCATAGCAAAAACAGCGGATGCCCCCGTGATAATCGATTCGACAAACACAAATGTTATCGAAGCGGCGCTTCAAATTCTTCCCGGCAGGTGCATCATAAACTCGATAAATCTTGAAGACGGCGGGAAAAAGGCGACGCGCATTCTGGAGCTGGCAGCCCAATTTGGAGCGGCCGTTATCTGCCTGACGATCGATGAAGACGGCATGGCCCGCACGGCTGCGAAGAAGGTCGAAGTGGCCGGGCGTCTCTATGATCTGGCGCTGTCACGGGGATTGAGGGCGGAGGATCTCCTTTTTGACGCCCTGACATTTACCGTGGCAAGCGGGGACGCCTCGCTCAGAGACGCGGCGCAAGAGACCATCGAAGGCATCAATAAGATAAAAAAGAAACTCAAGGGAGCAAGAACGATATTGGGAGTTTCAAACATCTCCTTCGGGCTTTCCTCTTCAGCCCGGCGCACAGTCACAAGTCTCTTTTTGAATAGCGCGGTAAATGCCGGTCTCGATGCGGCAATTTTGAATCCGGCGCGCATCTTGAGGCTTGCGCAGATACCCAAAGAGGAAGAGCTTCTGGCGACCCGCCTTTTGGAAAATGACAGATCAAGAGGAGATCCTCTTGTAGAATTGATCAAATATTATCAAAAAATTGAAAATCACCCCCTCCCCTCGCGGGAGAGGGTCGGGGTGAGGGGGGAAGACGCCCTCCGCCGGAAAATTATAGACGGCGATAAAGCGGGCCTTGCAGATCTTCTTGATGAGGCATGCCAAACGAAAAAAGCGGTCGAAGTGATAAACGATATACTGCTTCCGGCGATGAAAGAAGTTGGAGCGCTTTTCGGCAGCGGAAAGCTGCCGCTACCGTTTGTTCTCCAGTCGGCGGAGGTGATGAGGGCCGCGATAGACATTCTGGCGCCGAAACTCAAAGAGGGGGAGGCCCCGCGCAAGGGAACAATCGTGCTCGCAACGGTTTTGGGCGATG
>JBGSNL010000024.1:0-6408 GCA_041739675.1 bacterium | reverse complement strand
CAAAAACCGCTTCCGAAAGTCAGGCCGGCAATGGATCCAGTTGGCCTTCGAGTTTTGCCGCCCCGCTAGAGATATCTCTCTATCATCTTTAGCAGATCTTGTCTGTGGATGAAATCGGAAAGGTAGTCCATCTTCTCGGTGGAAATCGTGACAAGCGGGGATTTGTCGTAATCTGCGACCCAGCGCTTGTAGAGTTTTTCAAGCCGTCGCAAATATTCATCAGGGACGGCCTTTTCCATCGCCCTGCCCCGCTTTGCGATTCTCTTCTTCAAAGTTTTGAGCGGACATTCAAGGTAGATCATGATGTCGGGCGGCTTTATGGCAGTCTGCATCGTGTTGTAGAGATCCTTGTATGTGCCGAACTCATCCTTGGACATGTACCCCATTTTGTAGAGGTTGGTCGCAAATATTTCCGCGTCTTCATAGATTGAGCGGTCCTGCACGGCTGTTCCGGGATCGCGGTCCAGCTCCTGATGGATCCTGAATTTATGCGTCAGAAAGTGCATCTGCGAATGAAAGGCCCAGCGCTTCATATCTTTAAAAAACAGCGCGAGATACGGATTGATGTCATGGGGTTCGAAGAAAGGTTTCAACTTATAGTGCCGGCAGAGAAAATCGACCATACTCGATTTCCCGGAACCGACATTTCCGGCGATGGCGAAATATTTTGTGGCCATAAAAGCTAATCGCAAAAATAGGCTTCTTTTTCCAGGACACGCGCCGCAACGGTATCAAGCAGAGCATCCACATTCGCCGGCGCAAATTTCACGATGCGGTCGAAGGCTTTGAGATACGGGCCCATCGCCTGCTCGTTACCCTCGGCGATATTCGCGAGCGCCTGCTTTGCGCGCGCGATAAGCGTGGGCATCCTGTCCGCAATGGCGGCTACTGCTGCTGCCTCATAAACCGGCGTCTTCACCTTCAACGCGCGCAAGAGGCCCGATTCCAGCGCGTATGTATTGATGATGAGATCGGAGACAAGGGCCAAAGTTGCCTGATGCTTTTCAAGCTCGGTCGTATATTTCTGGACCGCAACCCCAGCGACGTAGACGGTGAGGCGTTTGAGTCTCTCCAACTGATCGACCCAGACGGCAAGAGGTTGGGCGGGATCAACTTCGGGGAACCCGGCTTTCAGCTGTGTTAAGATCTCCTGCAATCTGGTCATAAAATCGAGGCGCCCCGCCATGGCGCGCTTCACAAGCGTGCCCGCTATGATGAGGCGGTTTATTTCGTTGGTCCCCTCAAAGATCCTGTTTATGCGGCAGTCGCGCAGGTGATGCTCCACCGGATAGTCGCGTATGAATCCGTATCCGCCGAATGTCTGGACACCTTCGTCGGCCATCCACCAGAGCGCCTCCGAGCCGAAGACCTTTGCAATCGACGCTTCGATGGCGAACTCCTCTATCGCGTCGACGAAGCATTTGGCGCAGTCCGGGGAATTTTTCTCAATTTTCGATAGCGTGTCGTCGAGCGCGCCCGCATACCGGTACACAAGCGATTCCGTGAGGTAAGTGAGCACGGCGCTCCTTGCGATCTTGTCGCGGATGAGTTCAAACGAAGCGATCGGTTTTCCGAACTGAAACCTCTGATTCGCATAGGGAGCGACGAGTTCCAGCACGCGCTTCATGGCACCCACACAGGCCGCTCCCAGTTTCCATCTTCCGATATTCAAAACGTTGAACGCGATCTTGTGCCCTTTGCCCACCTCGCCCAGCACATTCTCCACGGGAATTTTAGCGTCGGTCATCGTAATGGAGACGGTGGATGTCCCATGCAGACCCATCTTATCTTCTTCCTTGCCGTGGGAGACCCCCTCAAAACCCTTCTCAACCAGGAACGCCGTAAAATGTTCACCGTCCACTTTCGCAAAGACTGTGATGAGGTCGGCAATGCCGCCGTTCGTGATAAAAACTTTTTCGCCGTTCAGTATGTAGTGTTTCTTGTCGGCGGAAAGAGTCGCCTTCATCTTGCCCGCGAGGGCATCCGTGCCGGCAGAAGCCTCAGTCAACGCATATGCGGCAAGCATCTCGCCAGTTGCAAGTTTCGGCAGGTAGCGCTTCTTCTGATCTTCGTTGCCGTAATAGAGAACAGGCAATGTGCCGATTCCAGTGTGGCACATAAAGGCGACAGAAAATGAAGTCTGATGCGTGATATTTTCTGCGATGACAGTAGAGGCCACTTTGCCCAGCCCCAAACCGCCGTAGGTCTCCGGCACCTCCACCATGAAAAGGCCCTGCGCCCCCGCCGCTTTCAAAAGCGCAGTCATGAGCCCGGCTTCTTTGGCGTCTATCTTTTCGGCCTTGGAGAAAACTTCGCGGGAGGAAAAACGCGCTGCGGCGGAGCCCAGCTCTTTTTGCTCAAAAGAGAGCTCTTCGGGAATGAATATATCGGTTTTCGAGAGCGGCTCCAAAAGAAATGCGCCGCCCTTTGTAGGAGTCGGCATTATTATTCCTGCAACAGCTTTTTAAACTTCTCCGTCAGAATCGGCACTACCTTGAAGAGATCGCCCACGATTCCGTAATCGGCTTTCGAGAATATCGGCGCCTCCGGATCCTTGTTTATCGCGACGATCACCTTTGAGGTGCGCATGCCGGCAAGGTGCTGGATCGCGCCTGAAATTCCGCAAGCTATGTACAGCGTGGGGTTCACGGTCTTTCCCGTCTGGCCCACCTGATGGTCGTGAGAGGCGTAGCCCGCGTCGACCGCAGCGCGCGATGCGCCGACTGTCGCACCTATCGTCCTTGCGAGCTCTTTTATCATCTTGAAATTTTCAGCGCTCGCCATCGCGCGGCCGCCGGAAACGATCCTGTCCGCCTCAGTGAGATCCAGCATTCCGGTCTCGGCCTCGACTATATCTTTCACGCGGGCCCTGATCTGGCCCGGATCGGCGGTGAAAGCCACCATCTGCGGCGAATCCGACTGCGGCTCGGGAACGGTAAAAGTGTTTGGCCGGGACGTCGCCATCTGGGGGACTCCCTCGGGAACGGCATCGATTACGGCCTTGCCTGCGTAGACAGGTCTGCGCACAGCAAGTTTGCCGTTCTGAACCGTGAGGTCCGTGCAGTCCGACGCCAGCCCCACGCCCAAACGCATCGCAGTTCTTGCCAGAAGGTCTTTCCCGAAAGAAGAAGCGGTTCCCAGAACGACCGAAGGTTTTTCAGACGCGATGATGTCGCTTAGGACCTTAGTGTACCCCTCGCTCGAATAGCGGTTGAGATCGGGATGAGTTGCGGTTATCACTTTGGCGACGCCGTAGTGGCCAAGCTCTTTTGCGAGAGAGTCGGCCCCCTCGCCCATGAGAACGACCGAGACGGTTCCGCCCATCGCTTTTGCAAGTTCGGAAGCCTTCCCCGCCAATTCGATCGAATATTTTTTTACCTTGCCGCCTGAATGTTCCGCAACGATCAGGACATTTCCCATTTATTCCTCCCATGCCCGCCGACCCGCCCGCCGAAGCTTTAGTGGCGGGCGCTTTAGTGGCGGGTTAGATGACCTTCGCTTCTTCTCTTAACAAACGCACAAGTTCCGCCGCGGCCTCTTCGGGTTCGCCCGGAATTATTTTTCCGCCCTGTCTCTCAGGGGGAAGCGAATATTTCGAAATTGTGAGTCTTGATTTCTCTCCGCCAAGAAGATCTGCCGCTTTGAGTTCGGCGATCGGTTTGGATTTTGCTTTCATGATGCCGGGAAGCGAGGCGTAACGCGGCTCGTTCAGGCCCTTTTCGCATCCTACGATGACAGGAAGCACGGTCTCTATGATCTCTTTCGTTCCGCCGGCCACCGGCCGCTGAAGCTTTGCGGTCTTGCCCTCAAATTCAAACTTTTCAACGGGCGTCACATGGGGCCAGCCCAGTTTCTCTGCCACACCGATAAGAACCTGAGCGCTGTCATCGTCCACCGCCTGTTTGCCCGCGAATATTATGTCAAAGGATTCGTTTTTGGCGGCATTTGCAAGGACCAGAGACGTCGTGTAGGGGTCAAGCTCCCCGCCCGTCGTGTCGATCCTGATGGCGCGGTCCGCACCCATCGCCAGCGCCTGCCTTATTGCCTCCGTCGCACGCGCCGGGCCGGCGTTGACTATGACGACCTCACCACCGCCCGCCTTCTCCTTCAGGCGGAGGGCCTCTTCGACGGCGTATTCATCGTAGGGATTGACGATCCACTTGACTTCCCCCTCTTCGATTCCCTTGCCATCCGCGCGAATTTTGATCTTCGTCTCTGTATCGGGCACCTGTTTGAGCAGGACTCCTATTTTCATACACGCTCTCCTTTTTTCGTGTGACCAGATATACGGCCTAACATACGAAAAAAGACTGTGCAAGATTAAGATAGTAAAAGAGGTACGCCGTCGATGTAGCCCGGGATCGCAATTCCCAGGGAGTTCAGAATCGTGGGGAAAATATCGGCCGTCCTTGTCGGACGCGCCTTGTAGGGTTTGTTGCAGAAAACGGGCACCATCATGTGGCTCTTGGAAAGCGAGCCGTGTGAGGCCTTGTGTTCCGGATTTTCATATTTCAGACGCAAATCAAAACCGGGCGTGGCACTTAAAATTACGTCCCCCGCGCGCGGGGATGTGAATATGTGGGCGAGCTGGAACGGGGCGTCGGGGTAATCGGATCCTATCGTAAGTTCCAGCGATTTTGTGGGATCCAGGTCTCTTGGCAATTTCGGATAGCCGAACGGATCGCTACCCGCGGTTTCATAATGTATGCGGTGGCCGTCGAGCCTGACTTTCGCCTCGCCCGCCCTGCTTATTACGTCGATTCCCCCTTCCGCGTTGCGGCAGGCGACAATATCCACGGCATCCTCGCCGACAAGGTCATTCACGAGGTTCGGGGCCAACCGTTCAAGTTCCGAACGCACAGTGTGTCTCGTCCAGCCGTCGTGATTTTTAAAATAGATATGCGTCATCCCATTTCCTGAAACCATGTTGGCCGAAAGTTTTCCTTTTTTATCGAAGATCAGCGGGTAGAAAAAAGGCGGGAGGCCGTGTTTCTCTAGAAACGTGTTCACGCAAAAATGGTTATCCGTTTTGGAAAGACCGTGATCGGAGACGAGCCAGAGTTCGGTTGTGTCCCACTCACCCTTCGCCGAAAGATAATCCGCGATCTCGCCCACGGCCGAATCAAGCCACAGGTAGCGCTCCAAAACGCTTTCGTGGTGTGGATGCGTGAGATGCGAGTACTCGTCGATCCCGGGGAACACGGTGAAGAGATAGCGGCAACCCTTTTTCAGGGCGCAAAGAGTCTTCTCAAGCGCCGCGCTGTCGGGCAACGCCCAGTGGTCCGTCAGATGCGCATAATACCAATACCATATGCGGGCATATCTCGTTAGGTTTCTCCCCCATTTCGCGCCGCGCGCTATGGGATTGAAGATGCTCGTGGAACCGGGAACAAGCTCGAAGACGGTTTTGATATGGGAACCGATGTCACCCCCCATCAGAAAACTCTCGAGCCCCACATAACTTCTGTGTTTGAGAAGGGACAAGCCTCCCTCGTCAAACCTGACCTTGTCGAACCACCTGATGCCGGGGACATTGCAGGTGCCGGGGAAACAACCTGTGAGAAATGGAAGATAGGCGGGCCCGGTGGTGGACGGAAATCCGGTGACCGCTGAAATCTGCGTTGCCCCCAGCCGGCGCTCGATATTGGGCAACTTACCCTTCTGAATAAGATCGAAAATGACATCCGATCTCGCGCCATCGGCGAGCAAGACGATCGATCGCTCTGTTTGACTGGGCATGATCAGCTGTTAGTGGAACCGTTGCGCTTGCCTCTTATCTCATCCAACTTTACGGTCATGCGCCTCACGAGTTCGGGATAACCGTGCTTCTTGATTATCGAATCGAATTGATAACGGTAATTGTCGACCAGACTCGCTTCATCGACGATCACGTCGTATATTTTCCATTCGCCGCTCTGCTTCTTGAGCTTGTAGTTGAGCGCGATATCGATATTCTCCGTCGGCACAATCACCCGCGTGCGCGTGAATGATAGCGTCTGCGCCGGATCTGTGAATTTATCGCCGCGATATACAACGCGGTACTTTTTCGCAGTTTTACTCTTCGCTGCCATCTGCTCCTTTGAAAAGAGCGCCTTTTCCTCGATGAGATCGGTCAAAAGTTTCACGAACTGTTCCTGATCGTTAGGGGTGATCTCGGTCCAATGTTTCGACAGCGCCAGCCTTGCGAGTTCGTGGATATCGAACGTGCCGCGGATGATCTTTCTTTTCAACTCGCGGTTCTCTTCTTCCTGTGCGGCCGTAAGCTTCGTGCCGATATTAAAATTGTCCAGCATGTCATCGAGTTCCTGGACGGCCCTCGTGGGCGTGCCTTTTGAATAATAGGCGGAGGGTTTTGCACCATCCACCTTCACAACCTCTTTCGGAGTCGTCTGCGCAATGGCGGCGATC
>JBGSNL010000023.1:0-1545 GCA_041739675.1 bacterium | reverse complement strand
TCGCTCAGGGAGCGCATGGACGACATACCGCCACTGGTAGAGCGTTTCCTCCAGACGGGAAAATACAATCTCAAACCGGACGGCACGATCAAGGTCACGAAGGTCGATGACGACGCGCTCAAGGTGCTCGCCCGTTACGACTGGCCCGGCAACGTCCGTGAGCTAAGTAACGTGATGGAACGCGCCTGCTCTTTTGTCGAGGGCGACACGATCACAAAGCCAACCCTGGATTTCATCTTTGCGGAGATGAGCCACGGAGAAGAGAAAACCGAGAGGATGAAGGTTGAGGCCGACGTGCCTTTCAAGGATGCAAAGCAGAAGATCGTGGAGTCCTTTGAAAAGGAATATCTCGTCGATCTTCTGCGGAGAAACAATCACAACCTCTCAAAAGCATCGCGCGAGGCAAAGATAGACCGGAAACATTTAAGAAATCTTCTCAAAAAATACGGGATCCCTTCGAAGGAAGATTAGGCAACTACCACGGGGCGGCGTCTCGGTCCTGTCCTCCCGGTCTCCATCTGCCGCTTTATCGCAATCACAAGAGAGCGCGCGCGGTTCGCCCACAGATTTTTGCCCGACTGGTCCATGAGGATCGCCTGGCGGAAATCCTCTGCCGCCTTTTTGTAATTCTTGTGCCTTAAATAAATCTCGCCGCGGTTCACGTAGGCCGAAACATCGGTCTTGTTGATCCGTATGGCCTGTCCGTATTCCATGATAGCTTCGATGGGGTGACCGCGCTTCTGGTGTATCGCCCCCATTACCGCATGGAAATAGGCGTTGCGGTGATCTAAAAGAATGAGTCCCTGATATATCTTTTCCGCCTCCTCCATTCGGCCGTGCTTGAATTTTGTGTAACCGGCCTCTGCAAGGCGGAAGAGATCCTCGCGCGAAATTCCCTTGAGCTCCGCAAGGCTCACCTTGTCCTCCAAAAAATCCATAAGGACCTCGGTCAAGTGCTTGCGGCGAAGCGGCGTCGGATCGATGATCTGCGTCCTTTTCTGCTTCGACTCTATGAATTCGTCGTCCATAATTATTATGTAGCGGTAAACTTCTGAATTATCTCGCGCCTCGTCCTGTTGATCTCGCCCATAAAGCTGTGGACCTGCTCCAAAACCGACGCCACGTCCTGCATCACCTTCTGCATATCGCTGGTCAGAAGCTGCAACTGGAACGCGCCGTCTCTTGTCTTGGCCTGAACAGACTGCATCTGGCTATAATAGTTGGGATCAGACGTCGGAACCTTCGACAGGTCGTTCGCTATCCGGTTCATGTTCTCATTTGTCGCGAAAGCCTTCTTGCCCAGCCACGTCATGAGCACGCCGTTTTTCGTGACGTTGACCTTGGCAAGTGCGATCAGGACATATTCCGGATCTACGCGTCCCGATTTGGCCAGCGCTATGATTCTTTCTGCCTCGCGCAGCACCTCACCCATCTTCTCCTGATAATCCTGCATCATCTGCGCGTCGAATATTTGTCCCCACACCTGACTGTTGAACTCGTCCCATTCGGAGAGAGTTCCCTCGGCGATCTCGCTTAAGTCGTCGG
>JBGSNL010000087.1:0-33715 GCA_041739675.1 bacterium | reverse complement strand
AGCCCCGCGAAGACGAGGGCCAGAAGAAAGTTGCTCAAAGGCCCGCAGGCCGCGACCCACAGACTATCTCTCCGCATATCTTTAAAATGATATGGATTGACGGGCACTGGCTTTCCCCAGCCGATCACAGGCGCGCCCGTGAGAATGCCGAAAATGGGCAGAAAAACCGTGCCGATGAGGTCCATGTGAGGGAACGGCGAGAGTGAGACCCTACCCATCAGGCGCGCAGTATGATCCCCGAATTTGTCCGCGATCCAGCCGTGTGCCGCTTCGTGGCAGGAAAGGGAGAACAGAAACAGGGGATAAAACAGAAGTAGATCGATAACCCGCTGACCCATGGGGCGTGGGTATCAGAGAAATGCCGATTCGTCAATGAATGAAAGAGGTTAAGCGCGCGGGTGAAATTTTTTGTAGAGGTCTTGCAGGTGTTTCGTCGTGACGTGGGTGTAAATTTGCGTTGTGGCGATGTCGGCGTGGCCCAACATCGTTTGGACGCTCCTGAGATCGGCGCCTCGCTCCAGAAGATGGGTGGCGAATGAGTGGCGGAGCATGTGCGGCGTCACGTTTATTTTGATTCCCGCTTTTTTGGCATTGGCCTTGATTATCTCCCAGAGCCTCTGGCGCGAAAGCCCCTCTCCTTCCCTTCCAACAAAGAGATGATCGCTCAACCTGCCCTTCGTCAAGCGGGGCCGCGCGCTACCCAGATATTCATTCACGGCATCGAGCGCCGATCTTCCCACGGGGACCAGGCGCTCCTTCGACCCCTTGCCCATTATGATCACGAACCCCTGCTGCAAATTGAGCCGCTCAAGGGTCAAACCCGCAAGCTCGGAGATTCTAAGGCCCGACGCATACATGACCTGAATGATCGCATGATCGCGAAGCCCCAAGTCGGTTTTTTTATCGGGCTGGGCCAGAAGCGAATCGACATCGGAGAGCGTCAGGAATTTGGGAAGCTTCTGCCAGCGCGCCGGCGATTCGATCTTTGCGATAGGATCGTTTTTGATCTCCTTTTCCTTGATGAGAAATTTGAAAAAACCGCGAAGCGCCGAGAGGTAGCGCGCCACGCTTCGACTTCCGATTTTTTCACGATGAAGGAGGACTAAAAATGAAAGGACATGCGGTTCGCTGACATCGCCCGGCAACGCGGCTCCCTTTTTGCCTACGAACTCGGAAAAACGCCTGAGATCGTGCGAATACGCCTCAACAGTCTTCGCCGAGAGATGCCTCTCAACGCGGAGATGCATGATATAGTTGTCGACCGAATTGTCGAAACTGTTAGCCATTTGCTTTTCGTCATAATTTACTCTATGAAGACCGGTATGTCTAGGATGAAGGAATTTTTCAAGGGGTTTGGCTGTCTCGTGGAAGGCTTCACATATCTGGCTTCGCACCCCAAGCTCTGGAAGTGGGCCATTCTTCCCACTCTTATAAATTTGGCCCTGCTCGTAATCATGATCTTTGCGTTTGTTCATTATTACGGCGATATATACGGCTGGCTCACCGCTCATCTCGGCCATCTCGATATCGAAAATCCTACGGCGTGGTATCTGCACCTCGCAGACGCCCTTCTCTGGATTCTTAATCTTTTATTCCAAATCTTAATCGTAATCTTAACTCTGGTTCTTCTCTTAATCGTCTCTTATGTCTTGGGCCTTATCGTCGCCTCGCCGTTCAACGACGCACTTTCCGAACGTGTTGAAACCTTGGTCGCCGGAACCGAACCGCCCCCCTTCTCATGGAAAAAATTCGCCACCGATCTTGTGCGCACGATAAGAATTGAAACGATCAAGGCGGCAATCCTGCTTTCAATACCGGTCGTGCTATTTGTCTTGAACGTCATCCCCGTTGCCGGAGGACCTCTTTATGTCGCACTCACCTTGACCTTCGGCGCATGGGATCTGGGATTTGCCTACGCCGATCTTCCGATGGGAAGAAAGGTCCTTCCCTTCCGCGAACGGGTCAGATTCGGCCTTGAGAACAAGTGGGCCATGATCGGTCTCGGCTCCGCCTTCGTCATTCCCTTCTTCAACCTCATTTTTGCGGCCCCCATGGTCGTCGGCGGAACACTCTTATACATTGAATTGAAGGATCAGAGCAGCTCTTTCAAAATCTCGGCGTAGGGGCCCTCGGCAATCTTTCTCATGGCAATTACAATTACTTGCCTCACCCTTTCTCCGCACAAATCAACCATCCGGCCGATCTCCTCGAGTCCATGACCTTCGAAACTGCTTTGCCGCAGAATAAATTTCTCTCTCTCACCGAGTCCCGAACCATTTATTGCACGCTCGATCAATTCTCTCATATCCGCAACGGGGTGCCCGATGTCCGGACGAACCGCTCGCTCATCCGCTATCACGTCCTCATACGTTCGCTCATCATCTCCGCCCGCCGGCGGCGAAAATAGAGAGATTTGCGTAGAACGCAGCGCACGCATCGACATGAGCTTGTCGACTTTCACGCCGAGTTCTTCGGCTAATTCCACTTCTGTCGGCCAGCGGCCCAGTTTCGCCGCCAATTCGCTGCTAATCTTGCCGACTCTTAGCATGAACCCCAGATAACTCGCCGGCACGTGCACATCCCCACTGTCCCGCCTAATCGCATTCTTGAGACGTAATGAAAGCGATACTTTCACGTACGTTTCAAGGCTGGCAATCGCAGGATCGTAAAGCTCCACCAGGTGGGCGAATTCAATGCGTCCAAGCTGGAGAAGCTCGCCGGCAGTGAATTGCGACCTAGGCATCATCGATAGTACGCTGTGCACTATGCTCCTTAGCAGCGGCTCATAAAAATAGACCAGGTGATCCATTGCGGTTCTGTCGCCCATCTTCGCCATCTCAATCAAAAACAGCTTTTCTCGCGGGTCCAGCATTGTTCTTCCCCCACTCATGCGCTTTGCCTCGATCGCAAACTGCACATCCACCCCATAGTGCGAGAAGGCCCAGTCGATCGTCCTCTCAGGCACACCCAGTTCCGCTCTTGTGCCAGAAAGATAGTTATACAGACCGATCAATCCCCGCTCCCTCCCTCCCACTCTCAAAGTGAAATCTCCCGCCACGAGATCGTCGGAGGTTCTTGCGCGCGCGCCTCTCATCAGCTCCCGCAGATAATGAAGAATCACCGCGTCGGAGACTCGACGCCAGCTGGTGAGCTTTCCGACCGGACGCTGGGTCCACTGGAGCTGCAACGCAAACGGCATCTCGTCGAATCTTGGGGCGCCGGCATAATCCAATATGATATCGACAATCTCCCTCTTATCGTCCGCCATTCTCTTCAGGCGAAAATGAGTGTAAAGCCCGCCAAGAGACTGGCCTATCTCCGGTATTACGGTTCTTTGCATCTGTTGGCCGGAAATGAATCTCACGTGGGGCAGACCGAGTATTTCCCGCAACCTTTCCATGAATTTCAGGATCAAAGGTGCGGGCACCCTGTCCCATTGGCGGTTTTGATCGTACCTCAAACACGAGCACTGCAGCTCATACGGAAGGTTCTCAAATTTCTCCACACCCAGCTGATCGAGCATGAAATCAAGGACAGTGCCTTCATAATCTTCCGGCATCCTCCGCCTGTAATAGTCGTGCAATCCACCGAGACCCACCTTTATTTCCTTGATTATCAAAACCTTCAATTCATCAGTGATAAGGGCTCGAAGATGCGGACACTTCAAACCGTTCTTGACCGACATCAAATCCTTCGCCATCTCCAGCAACTTGAGCTGTGTAGTTGCGGGCACCAGTGCCCATTTGATGTTGTCGCGTTGACGGAAACCCTCGAGTTGCACATCCCACGGCAGGCTCTCAAACGGCTCAATGCCGGCGTCGTCGAGCATGGCTTTCACTGCCTTACCGGGCTCTTTGACCCGCTTAACGTAAATATCATATAAGCCGATCAGCTTGGAACCCAGCTCTTCTATCTTGAGCTCCCTGAAATGATCGCTGGTCAAGAATCGCGGATGCACGACACCGGCCTCTTCGGCCAGTCGGGAAAGGAGGTACGCCTTCACTTCAGGTCCGACAAATTTCCAATTGATCCTTGATGGTCCCGCCCCCAAGAATCTGGCCTGAACCGGAGGCGGCAATTCCTCCAATCGCTCGACACCCAAGCGGTCAAGCATGAAGTCGACGATCCGGCCCGCGCCCTGTTCTTGAGAAAGAAGCTTCCAAAAGAACTTATACAGACCCTGCACCTGAGTGTTCCAACCAGCCAACTTGAGCTTGAAATCGTCGCCCGTAAGAAGTCGAGGATGAGGCAGGCCGTATGCCTTCGCGATCTGCTCGATGATCCTTATGAGCGCGCCACGAGAGATGTGAGGTATTCTTCGGTGACCTAATGCTTCATCGGCAACTCTCAAGCCGTCGATCTCCGCCTGAATGCGCATCTCCTCCATCGGATGATATGTGTAATGGTAATGCTCAAGACCGCGCGAGCCGTACTTCAAGGCGATATGGGAAATCGAGGCGGAAATTGAATCCACGAACATCAGCGCCGACGCAATAAAGGTCTTCGCAGGATCGAACAACAATACCCCATCATCATAAGCACCGTCGGCCATCAGAATTGCCTTTGTGGGGTTTGAAAACCCTGCATTAACAAACGCCTCTGATGTCAGCGGCTGATTCAAGTCAATAAATCGGACAACCTGACGATCGAGACTAGGACGTGCGTCTTCAGTCGGCCTTTTAATGTCGCGCCGAGCAAGGGCGAAACTGCCCGGCGAAGGTGAATAGCGGAGTTCGTGAACAACCCGAGGGAGAGGCGGACGTATATTCCGTCTCACAGGAAGGCGAACCCGATGAAACACTGTCGCATGGAAAGCGGCCAATCGGCTCATGCCTGCCATCTGGGAAGCGAGATTGATTGTGGGCAAAACGCGGATCATGACTATGTCTCGCAAATGCGTATATCTCTCTCCGAGCGCGGCGTGCAAGCCTTTTCCGGCGCATTTTTCCTGTTTCAAATCGTCCCCCATTGATATATGTGTGCGTCATGGCGGCACTGAAGTATATACAGCTACCGGCGGGCGAGATAAGCAGAACGCCTTTTGTCTATCCGGCCGCAGGAGGGGGACACTTCTCCTGTTCACCTGATCCCCATGCGAAAATGAGAAGTGTCCCCCCCATTATTGTCGAGGTCGGGCCGGGGCGCGGGGATTTTCTTTTTCATCTGGCGGAGACGAATCCCGACAAGTCGGTAGTGGGAATTGAGATCAAGAGAAAGAGAGTCGATAAGCTCATAAGCCGTGTCGAGAGCCGCGGACTGAAAAACATTACGGTTATTCAGGACGACGCCAGATGCGCGCTTCCCAGATTTTTCGGCGAAAATTCAGTTGATGCTATCTACGTCAATTTTCCCGATCCGTGGCCCAAACGCCGCCATGAAAAAAATAGGGTGCTGTCGCGGGATTTTCTGGAGGACTGCTGCCACGTCTTAAAATTTTATGGAAATCTAAATTTTACGACGGACCACAAGCCATATGCCGAAGCCGTGGCCGATGAAATCGGTGCGATCGCCCTTCTTGAAACATGCTATCCTGAAGTCATGACGAACCGCTCCGACGACGCTTACCCCACCTTTTTCGCGAATAAGTGGATCAACATGGGCAGAACGATCTATTACCAAAAATACCAGCGCACCTTATAGCTCGTCGGCTTCAGGCAGCATCTCTATCACATTCCAAAGAAAGTGGCTTTTGGGTGACATTTCCCTCGCTACGGCGCCTCGCCCCCGCCTGCCTCGCCTTGCGGCTTCGCATGGCGGGCAGGTCAGACGCCGTCTCGACGCCTGCGTTTCATTGCGCCGCGGCATCATATGGCTACTGAAAGCGGCGCAACTCAACGCCGCTCGGGAAAAGTCCCCCAACGCCACTTTCTTTGATATGAAATATGCTTCCACCGCCGACTCGCCACAGGGATGAACGCTTAAAGGGCAAAAAAAGCCCGCGGGATCGCCGCGGGCCTGTTCATGTTTACACTCAAGGGCTAATTCGTTGTTTGGTTCTCAAGAAACGTGTGTTCTCAATCAAGATTCACGCTGCATAGTTATTATCACTCTTTGATAATATCAGGCCAGCGTAAATTGCGCTGTTCAGGAGTGCTCGACTCCGCTCGAACGATAATGTGTCCGCTGTGGCTCGCAATGACATCACTTAATCAAATTCATAAATTCTGCTCTGGTTTCAGGGCGGGATCTGAACGCGCCTAACATTGCAGAGGTGATGATGGCGGTGCCGCGCTTCTGGACGCCGCGCATCTGCATACATAGATGTTCGGCTTCGATGACGCAGGCAACACCCTTCGGCCCCAGGACATCCATTAGAGTTCCCGCAATCTGATTGGTGAGCCGCTCCTGCACCTGAAGGCGGCGGGCGAATAAATCTACCATTCGCGCGATCTTCGAGATGCCGACTATCTTTTCGTTGGGGATATACGCGACGTGCGCATGTCCGAAAAACGGAAGCATGTGATGCTCGCACAAACTGTATAGGGGAATATCCTTGATCAGCACCATCTCCTCATGCTTGTCGGAATAACAGGAATTTTCGATGAGTTTTTTGGGGTCCTGCGTGTAGCCTTCGGTCAGAAAGCGAAGAGAATCCCTCACACGCGTCGGGGTCTTTTGCAGACCTTCGCGGTTGGGGTCCTCGCCCAACTCAAGCAGCAATCTGCGGATCAACTCTTCCATAATGCAGGCTTAAATCACGGCCTGGAGGGGGGTGTCAATCGTATAAAAAATAGCGGAAAGGCAACAGGAGTAAATCAATGAAAATGCTGAGGGCGCCGTTGACGATCTCCGCCGCCTTTTTCACCGTCTCCGGATTATCGAAAATCGCGCGGGATTGTCTTATCAAGGCTATCGCTTTCGAGAGATCGGGATTGAACGCGCTCAAGGGCAGCGGCGCTCCTTCATCCTTGCGGGTGAGCACCTCGACAGCGAAGTCGGTGCGATAAAAAATCTCATCCCTCAAGTAACCCTCGCCGGGCTTGAAGGACGTCACCGCAACGTAGTTTCCCCGCCAGTCGCTGACTACACAGATGCCGCCTGAAGCCCTCGGACAATCGACGATTACAAAGGAATCCTCGGTGAACGTGTCCACATACCAGCGTGAATCATGATGCCCATGCACAAGCGTGTCGTTGATTATCGCTATTTCCGCGGCGCGCTGCGCACGCAACTGCTCGCCGGTCCACTCTCCCTCTTCAATTATCGGCGCACCGGCGCACAGTACGTCGTCATGAAGCTTGAGAGACAAACCCTCCTCAGAAGCACTGATCGAGCAATCGTGTCTCGATACATTTCCGGCCAAGCTCACAATATCTCCCTTATCTCAAAATTCCGTCATCCTGTTCCCATCTTGCTATGGCTTCTCTGTACGTGCGCCTGCGGTGCGTTTCTGCAACAACTGGCGCGGCCACGGGAACGTCGATCGGCTCTTCAATTCCCGTCTGAAATTCTCTCGGATACCGCGAGCCGCCGCGATTCATAAAATCTTCCGCGGCGCCGGCTATTCTGACGGATGCTTCAGCAAGCCAGCGCGTCACCGGAAATCTCAATATCTGAATTCCAAGTTCGGCAATCCGTGCATTCTCGTTGTAGAACGTCTCCTGGGGTCCTTCCTCTTTTTCGCCGGCAGAGGTTACGAAGTATGAAGCTTTCACATAGTAGCCCTCTCTGGGCCTGAAAGCATCAAGATTGAGGAGTGCGGATCCCTCGCTTCTCGTGTAAACGCAGACTCCGCCTTCGGCCTCGCGGCAGTTGGCCTGTATAAGCGAATTATCCGTATAGTCGGTGCCCAAAAGCAGATTGAGAAAACGGGCTTCGACGCCGCGCATGGCCTTCATCATTTGCCCCGCGGCCAAATCTGACTCGGCATACTCATTTGTACCCTCGGGACATGCGTACCGATGAAGAATAGGATCCAGCTCCTGCGCCCAGTTCGGCATGCAACGGATGCCAAAAAACTCATTAGTTATCGTCATGTTAGATCTCCGAAGCTGGAAAACTCCCCCTTTTGCTCCCTCACCTATTATTTTCGGCAAATTCCTGAAAAAGTTGCGGATTATTTGACTAAAACCCTCTTTTCCCCTAGTTGCTTCCCCCATGAATCCGGTGGGTATTGCGGCAGGTCTTTCGACAGCGGTCAGCTGGGCGGCGTGCGCCATGTTTTTCACGTCGGCCTCAAGGCGCATCGGCGCCTTTTCGATGAACAACTGGCGCGTCCTGTTCGGCACGATTCTCCTTTTGTGCGCTCACCTAGTCGTTTTTGGAAGGCTCTGGCCGGCGGCCGGCAGCCGCGAGGTGGGCCTTCTCGTGGCAAGCGGGCTTATCGGTGTCGTCATCGGCGACACGTTTCTCTTTCAATCCTACGTCGATATAGGACCCCGGATCGGAATTCTGATCTTCAACTCGAATCCTTTCATGGCCGCGCTTCTGGCGTGGCCGATACTGGGAGAAAAACTCAACGGGATGGCATGGCTCGCAATGCTTGTGACCGTCGGCGGCTCTCTTCTGGTCTTGGGCGAGGAGAACGCGGAAAAAAGAAAGATAAGGTCGTCCCACTACGCGCGCGGCGTCACGTTCGCAATACTTGCGGCGGCGTTGCAGGCGCTGGGTTACATCATGGCAAAACCCGCCATGGTGGGACCGACAGGGATCGATCCGCTCTCCGCCACCTTGATACGCGTGGCAACAGGCGCGGCAGGTTTCTGGTTCATCAGTCTGGTAAGAGGGCAAACAGGAAAAGTCATCTCGGATTTCAAAAACAGGCGCGCGATGCTCTATCTAGCCGGCGGTGCGGTCACGGGGCCGTTCATCGGAATATGGCTCTCGCTTCTGGCTCTGAAACTTGTTCCTGCGGGAATTGCGGCGACACTCATCTCAACGATGCCCGTGTTGATCCTTCCGATGGTCCACTTCATCTACAAAGAGAGGATCACCTGGCGCGCGGCCATCGGCGCCGCCATTGCCGTCGCAGGCGTCGCGTTACTCGCCAACCTATCTTGATCGCGCGTAGGTCCCCATCAATGTAGCTTGTCCAAGAACATGGCCCTTCATCGATGACTCAAGCTTCGACTTTGTGGTCGTCTGATCCAGATCCAGCACAGTGTCCAGCGCATAGAGCTTGAAATAGTAGCGATGCGTGCCCGAAGGCGGACATGGCCCGCCGTAGCCGGTGCGTTTGAAATCGGTTGTCCCCTGTTTTGTGCCGTCCGAAAGCGACGCACCCTTGTCCGTCGCCTCTTTCAGGCCGGTTGTCACCGCGGGGATATTCCACATCACCCAATGCACCCATGTTCCCATCGGCGCGTCGGGATCGTCGGCTATCAGGGCAAAGCTCTTTGTGCCGGCTGGAGCCCCACTCCAGGTCAGCGGCGGCGAAACATCGTTTCCGTCGCACGTATACTTTGACGGAATCGCACCCTTGTCATTGAAGACACTGCTTTTGAGTTCGAATGCCATGGCCGCACCTCCCTTTAAAAAAGTTAAGGCCGCGATCGAAAAAATCAGAAAACCGATTTTTTTCATATTAATCAATTCCTTTAAATAATAGTATCTAACTATAGAATATTACGATTTATATTCTCGGAAATTTTGTGGGCGGCGGCCATGATGGTGAGCATTGGGTTCACACCCAGAGAGGTGGGGAAGATCGAGCCGTCCGCCACGAAGAGATTATCGAGCCCGTAAAGACGCGCAGTGGGATCGAGCGCCGCCTCGCGCGGATCGGCGCCCATTCTGCACGTGCCCAGCGGATGGAAGGCCTGCAGATCGAGGTCCTTGTTTCTAAGCTTGTGCTCCACAATGGGTCCCACACCCTGCTCTCTTGTAACTTCAGGCAGCGTGTGGAAGGGTAAGAAAACTTTTCTCGCGCCCGCTTCGAAAAAAGCGTCGGCCAGAAACTGTATCCCGCGACGGTATTTTGGCAGATCCGCGCGGTTGATGTTGTAGAGCGCGATTGCATGGCCTTTAATCCCCTTGATCACTCTGCCACGGCTCGTATCGGAAACCATCATGCCGAAGAGGGCCAGACGGTTGTAATTCTCCATCACTTCGCGATGCGCCCTTCCCGTAACAAGGATAGTGGATGCCGTAAACGCGGGGGGCAAAAAGACACCTTCGATCATGATACCTTCGTTCGCCAACGCCTCAGAGAAGTAGCCCTGCGGGATACCTTCCCAGCCCCTCACCTCTTCATCGAAGAGTGCGTTCACCTTCGCCGCCGGATGGAGGGTGAGATTATTTCCTATCTGCCCGCTGATGTCTGGAACACCTGATGCCATGAGAAGCA
Organism: bacterium; assembly: GCA_041739675.1. Taxonomy (GTDB): domain Bacteria; phylum UBA10199; class UBA10199; order 2-02-FULL-44-16; family DYJF01; genus DYJF01. Next base: position 23,430 of record JBGSNL010000087.1, on the reverse strand, counting down.
CCGGCGAGTAGAGCGCGCCGCAGGCAGCAACGATAACTTTCGCCTTCACACGAAGTTTCGGGCCGGTCTTTCCGCTGATGCGATCTGCAAACTGTGCAATCACTTCGGTGGCGTGTCTTCCCTTGTAAACGATCTTTCTTGCGCGGCAGTTTGTGAACACCCTTGCGCCTGCCTGCAGCGCAAGCGGGATATATGAAAGATTCATCGACTGCTTTGCGTTTGTGGGACATCCGAAGGGACAAATCCCGCTGCCGCAACATTTCGGCACATTGCGGAGAATCGGTTTCATCTGGTGGCCCAAAGCGGAGAGCCCCTTCCCGAAGAGGATTGACGCGCGGTTCTGGATCCTCTCCTCGGCCGGCGCCACGCCCATCACCTTTTCTACCGCCTCATAATGCGGCCTCATCCGGTCGGAAGTCCATGTCGCGAGCCCGAAACGATCGGACCATTTTTCCAGCACCGCGTCGGGAGTTCTGAAGCACGTGCCGGAGTTTATAAATGTGGTCCCGCCGACGCACTTGCCCACGGGGACAAGAATCGGCGGCCAACCGAAACTGTTCATCACTCCGCCGGCGCGGTAAAATCTCTTCGTCTGTCCCACGACATCAATTCCAATGTCATTCGCCGTGAAGAAGCCGCCCTCCTCAAGGATGACAACTTTGCGGCCGGCCTCAGCCAGCTCTTTTGCGATGACTGCGCCGCCCGCACCCGTGCCGATCACGCAGACGTCGGCCTCTTCAACTATGTCCTTTTCGGGAAACTCGCGGATAAGATTTGCCGAAGGAAAATCCCTAGCTCCTAGAGGTGGTTTAAATTTTGGATCGAAACCGCATACGTTTTTCGCGACATCGGTCAGGCCGTAGTAGTTCATGAAGACGATCGTCTCCAGAAAACGTTTGATCGTTCTTTTCAGCGACCACCATGTGTTGTGCCATGCCGCCACATACCGGACGCGCAGCTCCTGATCCATACCGGTCATCACCCTGAATTTTCCGTAGTAGAAGAAGGCGCCGAGCTCCAGGATCCACAGACAGATCCTGTAGATGATGGCCATCTCGCGCGTCATGAAGCCCACCTGCTCTTCCACCGAATCAAGAAGACGCGGCATTTCGGAAGAACCGGCTGGAAGCGGGATCAAAACCTCGGCGAAGGCCTCGACGATTTTTCGTTCGCGGCTGGTGAGCCATCGTCTCATGAAGAACCGCCCCCGGCGCGTGAAACCGCCTCACGCATGCTGTTTTCAAGTTTCCCCGGATCGTAGGATATCACGGTGAGGTCTTCGTAGAGCTTTCCGTCCGGCGAGAGGAAGAAAAATGCCGGCCATCCGACGACGTGATAATCCGAAACCGCCTGCTTTGCTTCGGGCGTGTCGGTGGTCGCGTCTATGCGGACCGGAACCATAAGATAGGACATCTTTATTATTTCATCGCGCCTGAAGAACGAAGTCTCTAAAGCGCGGCACGGCGGGCACCAGTCTGCGTAAAATTCGATCATGATCGGGCGGTTCGATTGTTTTGCGAATTTGAAGCCGACTTCCTGCGATGAAACCCATTCCACGCGGGGCTTTCCCGTATCGAGGCCGGGATGAAAGACACCGTCCCATCTGACGAGACTTCTCAGATAGAAGACGGCCGGAATGAGAAGTATGACGCCCAGCGCCCTCCTCACCCAGATCGACCAGCGCTTCGTCCTGAAATGCTCCGCGAAAACACCGTAGGCGGAGCCGAAGACGACAAACATCAGACCCATGCCGAGCCCAAACGCAACGAGCAAGACAAAGCCCAGGGCGTAATCCTGCTTCAAGCCCACATAGCCCAGAAGTGCCGCCAGAACCGGGCTCGCACACGGAGACGCGATAAGACCCGTGGCAAGGCCCATGAGAAGCGCGCCTCGGAATCCCTTTCCGCCAAGTTTGCGAAGATCGTTGTGCAAAAATCTCAGAGGCTGGAATTCGTAGAGGCCGAACATCGAAAGCGCCATGGCGACGAAAAACAAAACTACCACGGCAAGGAATATCCTCGATTGGAAGAGAAAACCCAGGCTTTTGCCGGTGGCCACCGCAGCCAAACCCATACCCGCGTTTATTATCACAAGGCCCGCCACGAACGTGGCTGCAAGCGCAATGTTCTTGTACCACTTCCTCTGCGCCTCCACACCTATGATGAGAAGGACAATCGGAACTATGGGCCAGATGCACGGGGTGAAAGAGACAAGTATGCCCGCGAGGAACACGATGAGTATCGAGAACGCGAAGCCGCGTTTGGCGATCGCGCTGAAATCATGCGACTTGAGAAACGCCCTCAGACCGCCGCCCTCGGGCGCCGCCACCACCTCTTTTTCGGCAGCAAGCTCGTGCGCGGGCTTTGCGGGTTCTTTCGCCGCTGCAACATCGACCCTGAAAACAAGCTCCTGCTCCTCCGGCCTCAAGCACAGTTTTGAAGAGCAACCCTGAAAACTCAACCGCGCGGAGAGCTCACGCTCACCCGCCTCCGAATCCTCCGGCACATGGCCCGTGATCTCGATTGTCACGTCGTTCTTGTAGACCTCCATAGTCTTGCCGAAAAACGGATCCTGCCGGGTTCCCGGCTTGGGAAACTTGATGTCGTCGATCCTCAAACCCTCAAGGCTCACAAAATCGAGATCCATCCTGTCCGCGTAGATATAGTGGTCGGGCGGAACCCGTACGGTGATGTCCACCTTGAATTTCCTGCCCGCTTCGACCTTTACGGGCTCTTCATCCCAGATGATGCCGAACGGGGAATTGGGGCTAATCGCCGCGCGGGAGACAAGCGGCACCAAGAACAGGACGGCGACAAAAATGGGGGTAAAAATTCGTTTCATAGAAACGCAGATTAATTCATTTGAAATGAAAGGTCAATCAACCCGAAATTGCTTGAAGTACCTCGAAAAATCGGTTATTTACGCTTTGCCATGTTAGTTGAAAATGAATTGATGATCAAAACGGCGTTCAAGCTGGCCTCTCAAATCAAGGCCGATGCCGTGATGATCCATGCCGATCCGCTGGAAGATCTGGAGTTCGACGAGCGAATCACAAAAAAATTCGATATCATTTTGCTTTCCCGCAGGAAAAAGTTCGAGCAGATGGAGGAACACAAAGAGTCTCTGGCCGCGCACGCAAGGACAGTAATCAATCTTCCCAAAATCCATTTGAGCCGCGTGTCCATGATCAAGATCGCCACGACACTCGCCCTCTCACAGGAGATAGTCGAGCCCGGGGCAAAAATTGTGTTCTGTGTGGGACAGACAGATCTCGGGCTTCTAGATCTCATCCATATCGTTGACACCTCCCGTGAATCGGAAATCATAACCAGCCGCGCTATCATCAAGCTGGCCGAGGCCGTGAAGCCGGAGCTCTTTCAAACAGTTTTGAATATTGTTGTGGAGCTGGCGGACAAGGGGCGGGAAGGAAAGCCGGTGGGAACGATCTTCGTTTTGGGAGATTCGGACAAAGTGCTGCAGTTGTCTAAACAAATGATAATGAACCCGTTCAAGGGCTATGACGAAGAGGAGCGCAATATTCTGCTACCCTCGCTCAAAGAGACGATGCGCGAGTTTGCGGCGATGGACGGGGCTTTTATCATCGGGGACGACGGAACGGTCATCACCGCAGGGCGCTATCTGGGAGCCGCAATCGACGAATCCACGCTACCCCGCGGTCTGGGCAGCCGGCATATTGCGGCGGCTGGCATCACGGCCTTGACCAAGGCGATTGCTTTTGTTATCAGCGAATCCTCCGGTGACGTGAGGATATTCAAGGACGGCGAGATTGTGATGCACATTGAAAAGGGACCGACAAAGACTTAGAAAACAGATTGAGTTTATGAAAGGAGATTTAGATTCAGATGACAAAGGTGAGAGAAGACGAGATGTACGATCTGCGCACGCTTGAACAATTGGTACGCAGGGGTGTCGTGAGTCCCAAGGATTATCAGGCATATCTCAAGACGCTTCCCAACAGCGAACCCAATGCCGATTATATTGAGGTCTTCGAAGAGCCGGCCTCGCCGTCCGACCCTACGGTGCCGGAAGGAAAGCTAACCTTCCAGCCTGCCGAATCGGTTTCTAAATCCAAATAGGAAAACGAAAATCGGAACAAGAATGATGGCGCCCCAGAGCGTTCGGCCGCTGTGGCCGTTTGCCAGCGAACAGCCGCCGCCGCTTGTCTGCTCGGTGCCGGTCCCCGTGAGCGCAACAAGCTGTGGGCTGCCCGTTGCATCGTCTGCGATACTCACAGACGCGCTTATTGCCCCTTCCTGGGCCGGCGTGAAACTGACTTCGATCGTGCAGAATGAACCGACGGCTATAGTAGCACCCTCGCAGTTGTCCGTTTCGCTGTAGCTGTGGCTGCCGTCTCCTCCTATCAACACTTCGGCGACTATAAGATTGGCCGTCCCGTTATTCGTCAGCGTGACAGTCTGAACGGCGCTCTTTTCACCCACCACCTGCTCTCCAAAATTGAGACTCGCGACTGAAAGATCGGCGGTCGGCGCCCCGTTGTCGAAGCCCGTACCTGTGAGATTTATCGTCTGCGGCGAATCCGATGCATCGTCATCAATCACTATCGTTCCCGTGAAAACGCCCGCAAGCGGAGGCGTAAAGGTGGCGTTTATCGTGCACTGTGCGTCGGGCGCCAGAGCCCCGATGCAGTCGTTGGTCTCGGCAAAATTTCCGCTCGCTGTGACGGCTGCAATGTTGACCGCAACGGTCCCCGTGCTCGTGACCGTAACGACCACAGGAGTTCCTGTTGTACCGACCGGCTGACTTCCAAAATCGATCTCCGTAGTTGAGAGCCCGACATCTGGCGTTCCCTCGGGGACACCCGTACCGCTGAGATCTATTGTCTGCGGGCTGTCCTCCGCATCGTCGGTTATCGTCACATCTCCCGTGAACTCACCAACCGCAGTAGGCGTGAAGGTTATTGAAAGAGTGCAGCTCGCCTGAGGCTCGACTGCCGCGCCGCAATCGTCGGTCTCGGTGAAAACCCCCGTCGGAACTATGGACTCGATATTGAGCGTCGCCGATCCGCTGTTGGTCAGCAAAACGATGCGCGGGCTGCCGCTTCTTCCCACTGTCTGGTCGCCGAAGTCGATCGATGTCGAAGACAAAGTCACTGCGGGCGCGATCCCCCTGCCCTCCATGATCGCAAAATCTATGATGCTGCGGCTGAGGCTTATGATCGACAGTGAAGAGTTGTAAAAACCCTGTCTGTCGGGCGTGAAGGTGACATCTATTGTGCAGTTGTCGCCCGGCTGTATCGTCTGGCCGGTGCAGCCGTCGCTATCGATCGAAAAAATCGCCGGATCGGCGATCCTCACTTGAAAGACGAGAAGCGGAAGATAAGAGCTGGTGTTTGTAACAGTGAAGGTTCCCGCTTCGGAAGTCTCGCCCACCAGAGTGTCTGCGAAGACCAGAGGGTCAGGAGTTATATCTGCGGTCGGAATCACTTGCGCTGATGAAGGATTTGAAATCAGAAGTGCAAAAAAGAGAACAATCGCGGCTTTTTTCATATGGCCCCCTTTTCATGAGGCCAATTCTTATATCACACCAGCACCTAATGTCACCATGAATGAGTATGGAAACGTTTCGATTGTCAGACCGTCAACTTTCGCGTTCGTGAAGGCCCTGAAACCTTCGAGCCCCGCCAGAAAGCAAAAATTGCCGAAGCGCAGGATCAGGTCGACGCGCATGCCGATGGTCGCATCGAGGGCTGAAAATCTAAATTTTTCACCAAGGTTTTCATTATATACATCTCCGTCTGAGGTAAGATAGCCGACCCTTCCTATAGCGGAGATTTCAAGCTCCGAAGAATCGCTTGTCATGAAAGAATAGCCCGTTCCTCCCACCCAATCTATCGTGTGGAGATTAGCGCCGTTTTTGGAATAGTCGAACATATAGTCCGCGCCCGTCATGAGAGTGAGGCCGAAAGGAAAACGGAACCTCACTTCCAGCCTTGAGCCGAAGTGCGAGAGATATTCAGTCGAGTCATCGGTGTTGGGATGCGATGGGCCCGCGCTCTCGCCAACGATCTCCGTGTTGGTCCCGAAAAGATCGTACTGGAAGCGCAGAGACCCCATCCACAAACCATAACCAGTCTCCTCGCCGGGAAGCGGCGGTGCTTCATTCTCCATGATGGCGGTGTAAGTGTCTTCGTCAATTTTGTCCTGAAGCATCTCGGGCAGATCGTCAAAATCTACCGGCAGCTGCGGGATGACGAGCTGGCGCCCTCTGCGCGCACTCTCTCCCAAAATGTTTTGTGTCCTTATCTCAGGCTCCGGCAGAGCGATCAGGCAAAATTGATCCGCAGGATTTTCGTGCTGCTGCGTGTAGGAGCAATAGGCAATGAGCTTGGATTTGTAGTCCTCTACAGATGCGGCGCAGAGAGCATTCTCCTCCGGCGTCATCTCAAACTGACAAAGCTCGATTACTGGCCGAAACTCAGCCGACATCTGGTCTCCTTTACGCTACCAATTGAATAGACCTTCCAGAACACTCCAACCAACTTCCAAGAGACGATGGGACAACATAAGAATCCCTCTTGTCCCATCACTGTCGTTGGGATTTATGGATAGCAACGCCATATAATCCCACAATGCTCCACCCAAATCGTCATTCAAAAATTCCAACCTTGCCCTATCTCTCAACGCAAGAGTAAGATATGGGTCATAGGCCAACGCCGAATTAAGAGCTTCGATTTCGTTATCTGACAGATCGGCTATGACATAGTAATCGAGCGCGTAGATCTCTGAATCGGTCATGTTATGAAAATAGAGGCCCGCACTCAATGCTTCATAGTCTGCCACGGCTAAATATTTAAAATCATGTATCGATGAATCATCATCAATATCGTAATTTACATAACTTCCGTCCTCATTTATCCATCTGGTAAACATATGATTCGTGTAATTGGACTCTTCGTTTCCCGGAAAAAGGACAGTGCGTACGGGCCATCCCAACTCATGTGCTATCGCCAACAAAACGTATGAGCCGCTGTCACAATCAAACTGCCCATCGAGAATACTCCGGACAAAGGAATCGGAGGAGCGTGGCACATTAGAAATTCCCGACGATATCATCGCCTCGCGGACCGAACGCATTATGGAAACTTTTGAGAGCTCGATGGACTTGAAAGGAAGTAAGCTGCTCGAAAATCCGGGAGAAAGAACATCTCCAAGTATTTCCCAGGGTGAAATCAGGATATTGTAGGCCGCACGCTTCGCCTCGGCCAGTCGGACATTATTCAGCACCTCCCTCAACTTCGAGTAAACCTCCGACACTTGCTCGTCTGTCAGATGCAGGGTCTCCTGCTCGTTTGCAATTATCCTATGGATCGGGTTTGTAATGCCGAAACTGAAGAACGGTGCTTTTTCGGCAAGGACGTTCCAGTTTCTCAGGAAAAAATCGATGATCTCCGAATTGGAAAGCTCACTATCGCCGTCTTTGTCCACCTCCTCATTTGCCTCGAACTTGCCGTCGAAATCGACGTCCATGGAGTCGACAACCTTATAATCCCGGCTCAATGCTGTCGGGTAAAACCCTTGAAATAAATTAAATGTAGTCTGCCAATCGAGATGTTTCATCAATACATAGGCGTTTGAAATTGATTCAGCAAAAGGGGAATGAATTATGCCATATAACAACCCCTCGGGCTCGATGGCCAAAGGTACCTCAATGAAGTTTGCAGAAGGTTTTTCCATCACTGCAAACAAATGATAACCGGAGCGCGTCCTCATCTGACATACATCCATGAACGAATAATCTTGTTTGTTCTGATCGATAAAAAAAGCTTCTTCATTAGACAAATCTCTGAATCCATCGTGAATCAATTCGTTCCAGTAAGACGAATATATTCTCCCCGCAAGAGGTTGAGAACCGTCCTCATCGCTGACGATCAGTTTTTCAATGAAGTAATCATTGAAATAGCCGCAGGGAAGTATCGAATCCGGATACGGATGGTCCTGCCCGCCGTGGCTGGGCTCAGGCGTCTGATTTGATATGGGTAATGTGGTCCCCGGCATAAAAATACCTCCAGATAATCCACTTAGTTTTATTATCGGCTTTTTTCCGGAAAGGTTGCGTGATTTTATGGCTTGCAGTCACGGTTTATATATTAGTATTTACTAGATTGATTTATAAGGTTATTTGATCTTGAGAAAAAGCTTTAAGGTGGGCGTGGATTGCATGTTTGACCTCATCTACCGAGGGGGCTTTTTCAAGGAGGCATGCCAGAGAGGTCACCCCCCTTGCCTTGATTCCGCACGGGATGATGTGGCGGTAGTGGGAAAGATCGGGGTTCACGTTGAGGGCAAAGCCGTGTTGGGTGATGCCGTGCGAGACGTGAAGGCCGATGGCGGCTATCTTATCGCGCCCCACCCAGATGCCCGGGTGATCCGGGTCACGCGATCCCTTGACACTGAAATCAGCCAAGACCCGCAGCAGCAACTCTTCGATGAACCAGACAAACCCCTTGATGCCGGGGGATTGCTTCGCTCCGCTCGCAATGACACAATGGCGTACCACTTCATTCACGTTGCAGATGAAATATCCCACAAGCTGGCCCGGGCCGTGGTAAGTGATGCGCCCGCCGCGGTTCGTCTTGACGATATCGATGCCGTCCTTGGCTATGAGCTCGCGCGTGGAAACGATATCCTCATCACACTCACGCCTGCCCAGCGTGAAAACAGGCGGATGCTCAAGAAGCAGGAGTCGGTCGCAAATCTCCTCCTTCTCCCGCTTCAAGCGGAGATCCTCTTGAACCCGCCATGCTTCGCTATAACCTATCAGTCCCAGATCAAAACAATCAATCATTTGACCCTCTGCAAAGTTGGCGACGGGAAATGTTTCTCGAGCGGCGTTGAATTGCGCCGCTTTCAGTAGCCATATGATGCTGCGGTGCAATGAAACGCAGGAGGCGAGACGGCGTCTGAGGCGAGCCTCCGTAGCGAGAGAAGCATTTTCCGGCGCCAGCTTTGCGGAGGATCATATGAGAACCACGTCCTCCACTTCGCGATAGCACCCCTTCCATTCCTTGAGCTCGCCCTGCGGGATATTATCTTTTTCGTAGCGGATCTCCACAAACGTGAAGCGGAGCAATCTGCCGAAAGTGACGACGTCCATGCTTATCATCTCGTTCCAGATGCCCGTGTTGAAATACTCGCGCCTGTCCTTGAACTGGCGCGCAACCGCGTGGTGGGCGTGGCCGAAGACGACAACGTCGCACTCGGGGTGCGAAGTGAGCACATGCTTTGCCGCGCGATGCATCCTGACCGGGAACGAGAACTCCTTCACGATCTTGAGCGTCCGCCGCGGATGGAACCTCTTGTTTTCCCCCGCCCCCATAAGAACCTGGAGAAAATACCAGATCCCGTACGCTGAAGTCTTCAGGGCGAACATCGTGTCGTGGATGAGGGCCCATCTGAGATATCTCTTGAAGGGATATATCTTGTCGATGTAGGGCCTGCCGCGCTTCACGCGGTTCAAAAAACGTATGACGAAGAGATCGCCCCACGGAAGCTTCACGATCGGCTCGGAAACGCCCTGTGTAATGAACGGGTCCTGAAAATCGATCCAGTTCTCCGCGACCTGCTGGTTGCCGTGCTCGAAGCAAACCCGGTCGACCACGTACTGCGGCATCCTGTGCACCTTCGTCTCGCCGCCTATGCGATCCACCACAAATCTCTGAACCGAAGGCCACACGAGCCCGATATCATGGTTGCCGATGATAAAGGTGATCTTGTGGTTTGGCGCGGCGGCAAATTTCGAAAGCGCTTCAAAGATCATCGGATGGCCGTCCATGATGGCGCCGGTCCGGGCGATCGTCACGCGCTCCGTCATGAGCTCGGGATGAAGCTCGCGCGGGTCAACTTGCAGATGATTAAAAAAATCGCCCAGGATTATGAGCTCGACGTCGGCCTTCTCATACTCCTCGGCACTGTAGTAGCCCAGAAATTCCGCAAACTTCTGATCGTAGAAAAAATCCTCGAGGTAGTTTCTCTCGCCGTTTGTGAGATAGGGGCCTTTTCCAAGATGGAAATCGCTGACGGCGAGCTTGAGTTTGAGCCGGCTCATGACGCTGCCCCGCCTTGAGCTTTCACGCGGTTCTCTTTGAGGATCGAAAGACCTATCAGCACATATTGCGTGCCGCTGATGACGAGCAGACAAGCGGTGGCGATGATCATTCCGAAATAGAAATGGGGCAAGGTCAGAAGGCCGATCGCAATGGAGGGCTGCCACCAGAGTATGAGACCGATGATGGCCACGGCCAACTGAAAGAGAGTCGCTATCTTTGACGACCATGTGGCGCGGTACGGCAGCGCAAATTTCCTGTACTCAAGATAAAAGATTCCCGAGACGATCATCAGATCGCGGCCGAAGGCCAGAAGGAAAAACCACCATGGAACGATGCCGGCGAAGAAAAGGCAGATGAAGCAGGACTGGACCAGAAACTTGTCGGCCAAAGGATCGAGAAGCGCCCCCTTGACCGAGGGTTGTTTGAGCATCCGGGCCACCGTCCCGTCTATAAGATCGGTGAATCCCGCAACGCAGAAAACGAGGATCGCCCACGTATGCTGGCCGGCGATGAAAAGGACAATGAACACGGGCGTCAAAATCAGGCGGATTGTGGTCAGGATGTTGGCAACTGTCATATCGGGTTTTTATATCATTCCGGCACCTAAGACAAGCGTGTTGTTTTCTCGAATCCTTTGTATTTGTTAGCGTATTTTTCCGGAAGCTCGCAATCCACGATCACGTGGTGGCCGCGATGGCGCGCCTCATAGACATGGCCGATGCGGTAAATCATGGAGAGAACGTCGCCCCTGTCATGCGGGAGATAAAGTTTCATGCGAAAAAAACCCGTGCGAAGTTGAGACTCGATGCTATCGATCAGGCTATCCACCCCCTCCCCTGTGCGCGCGGAGATAGGAATGCCGCCTTCGCCGCACTGGAATCTTTCCGGCCGGTCGATCTTATTGAGCACACAGATGCGGGGCTTGTGGTTGAGGTTCATCTCCTCCAGAACCCCGTTCACTACCTTCGCCTGTTGGGCGGCATCCGGATCGGAGACGTCGAGTATCTCGATTAATAAATCAGCGTAGGCGATCTCCTCGAACGTCGCCTTGAACGCAGCGACAAGCTGATGGGGAAGACGCCTTATGAAACCCACCGTGTCGGCAAGAAGGACTTCCCGCCCGCTCGGAAGCTTGAGCCTTCTCACCGTCGGATCGAGTGTGGCAAAGAGCTTGTCCTCGACAAAAACATCGGCACGCGTGAGCTTATTCATCACCGTGGATTTGCCGGCGTTCGTGTAGCCGACGATAGCCACCATGGGTATAGGCACAGCGTTGCGCTTCAACCGGTGGATCTCGCGCGAGGCCCTCACCTTCTCTATCTGGCGCCTCAGATGCGTGATGCGGTCCCTTATGTTTCGTCTTTCGTATTCGAGCGCGGTTTCGCCGGGGCCCCTTGTTCCGATCCGGCCCGCCTGCTGCGAGAGCATGAGGCCGCGCCCCACAAGGCGCGGGGCGAGATATTCAAGCTGCGCCAGCTCTACCTGCAGCTTTCCTTCCGCCGTGCGCGCGCGCATGGCAAAGATGTCCAAAATCACCGCGGTGCGGTCGAGGACGAAGACCTTGAGCTTCTCCTCAAGGTTTCTGTTCTGAACCGGAGAGAGCTCTTCGTCGATCACAAAGAGATCGGCCTTCGTCTGCGCTATCAGCTCCGAAATCTCCTCCACTTTGCCGCGCCCCAGAAAAGTCGCGGGGTCGATCCTTTTGACGTCCTGATATGCATGGCCCACAACCTGCCCGCCCGCCGTTTTAACGAGGTGCAGAAGTTCCTCGAATGAGCGCTCCATCTGATCCATCGTCATGCGCCCGTGCTTGACTCCCACGACAAAGACGCGCTCCGCGCCGCGGGCCCTTCCGACCATCTTACGGCTTTTTTTAGGAAACGAATCGCGTGACATTGTGGCCAAATAGTTTCTCTATAGACGACACAAGTTGCGGTGTGGGGTGAAGCTTCAAATCATCGGGGAGCGCCAGAACGGTCTCCGTCTTGTTCGCACCCACCAGATGCACGAAGCCCGGACATTTTCCGGGGAAACGGGAAAGCACGTTCTTCAATTGCTGAATGTGTTTTGCGCTTATCTCCGGCGCGTGCAAAATGAAATGGATACTTTTCGTGAGGTACTCGGAGACCTCTTCCAGCGGCAGGATCTGGCGCGCGATTATCTTCACCGCCTCGCCGTCGATATCGGCCTGTCCGACGACGAAAAACGGCCTTTCGCTTTTTATCAGCGGATGGGAGGCTGCATAGACGTCGGAGAAGACAACGATCTCCACCGTGCCCTTGAGATCCTCCATCGTCACAAAACCCATGCGGTCGCCGCGCTTCGTAGTTATCTCGCGCAGCTTTGCAGAGACACCGCCGATTTTTATCTCCTGCTTGTCCTTTGCATCGGCAAGCGTTGCGGTATCGAAATTCGCGTACTGTTTCAGCATCGTTTCAAACTGCGCCAGCGGGTGCCCCGTGATGTAAAATCCGAGAGACTCTTTTTCAAATGCCAGGAGCTCTCTCTCGGGCCATTCGGGAACGTCTTCTGGTTTCTGCGGCTGGGAGGCACTTCCGCCCATGAGATCGAAAATTCTCGACTGGCCCGACATCCTGTCGCGCTGACGCGAAGAAGCGGTCTCCATGGCGCGGTCGAGAGACGCCGCCATCGCTGCGCGCGGGGCCCCCGCGAAATCGAAGGCGCCGCACTTGATGAGACTTTCGATCACGCGCTTGTTCGCTTTTCTCGAATCCACCCTTTCGCAGAAATCGAAAAGCGACGTGAACGGGCCCGCCTCGTTTCTCGCCGCAACTATGTTTTCTATCGCGGACTCGCCCACGTTTTTAACCGCAGCGAGGCCGAAGCGTATAGTGCTATCGCCCACGACCGAAAAATCCTTGTCGCTCTCGTTGACGTCCGGCGGCAAGACCCTTATCGCCCTCGACTTGCAGTCGCCGATGTATTGCAAAATCTTGTCCGCGCTGTCCTTTTCAGCGGTGAGCAGCGCCGCCATGAACTCAGTGGGATAATGGAACTTGAGATACGCGGTCTGATACGCCACGAGCGCGTACGCGGCGCTGTGCGATTTGTTGAAACCGTACTCGGCGAATTTCGCGATCAGATCGAAGAGCTTTTCCGCCTTCGGCCTGGAAACTTTGTTAGAGACGCACCCGGCGACAAACCTTTCCTTCTGCAGGGCCATCTCTTCGGCCTTTTTCTTTCCCATCGCGCGGCGGAGGATATCGGCCTCGCCCAGCGAAAACCCTGCGAGACGGTTTGCGATCTGCATCACCTGTTCCTGATAGACAATAACGCCGTAGGTGTCCTTGAGGATCGGTTCGAGCTGTGTGAGCTCATATCTTATCTGCGTCTTGCCGTGCTTTCTGTTAATGAAATCGTCCACCATTCCGCTGCCCAGAGGGCCCGGACGGAATAGCGCCACAAGTGCAACAAGGTCCGCGAAGACGTTGGGCTTGAGGCGCGTCACGAGATCTGTCATCCCTGAGCTTTCAAGCTGGAAAATGCCCGCCGTGTCCCCTTCAGAGAGTTCCGAGTAAACAAGAGGATCGTCGAACGGCAAAAGCTCAATCGCGATTTTCTCGCCGCGCGTTCTCTCAATAAGCTTCACGGCGTCATCGATGACTGTGAGCGTTTTGAGCCCCAGAAAATCGAATTTGACGAGCCCAACCTTCTCGACCGCCTTCATATCAAACTGTGTCACGACTTCGTCGTGGCTACCAAGATAGAGCGGCAGGAATTCGGAGAGAGGCTCATCGGAGATGACGACACCCGCGGCGTGGGTGGAGGCATGGCGAGGGAAACCCTCAAGCGAGCGCGCGATTTCTATCAGCCGCTTCACTTCCGCGGATCTTTTCACTTCGTCTTTGAGCTTGGGTTCAATCTCCAACGCCTGATCCAAAGTCACATTAAGCGTCGCCGGAATCAGCTTCGCGATGCGGTCCACCTCTCCGTAGGCCATCCCCATGACGCGCCCGACGTCGCGCACGACCGCGCGCGCCTTCATCTTTCCGAACGTGATGATCTGGGAGACGTTGCCGTATTTTTTCGCGACGTAGTGGATCACCTCGTCTCTTCGGCGCATGCAAAAATCGATGTCCATGTCGGGCATGCTTATGCGTTCGGGATTTAAGAACCGCTCGAAGAGAAGACCGTGCACGAGAGGATCGATGTCGGTGATGTCGAGACAGTACGCTACGAGCGAGCCCGCGGCGGAGCCGCGCCCGGGCCCAACGGGGATTTTTTCGCCCTTCGCGAAACCGATGAAGTCGGCGACGATTAAAAAATATCCGGCAAATCCCATCGACTTGATAAGGGCCAGCTCCTCTACAAGGCGCGCCTCATATTCCTGCTTGAGAACGTTTTCGTCTTTCTTCTGGACGGCGACGATTGACGGCCAGCGTTTGGCGAGCCCCTCGCGCGCCCGCCCTTCAAGATACTGCGCAAGATCCACGCCCGCCGGCGGGACGAATTTCGGGAAATGGTAGGTCTTGAAATCGAAATCGAGATTTAATCGCTCCGCGACTCCAAGTGTGTTCGAGATCGCTTCAGGGCAGTCGGCAAAGAGCTCTTTCATCTCGTCGTGCGATTTGAGGTAGAACTGATCGCTCGTTAAACGGATGCGGTCCTTCGCGTCTATCGTCGTTCCCGTCTGGATGCACATGAGCGCGTCCTGCGCCGATGCATCCTCTTTTTTCAGATAATGGACGTCGTTTGTGGCGACGAGCGGCAGGCCCAGCTCTTTTGCCAGCTCCATCAGGCCCTTGCGCACCTTGTCCTGGCCTTCGATCCCCTGATCCTGCAGCTCCAGAAAGAAGCGGTTGTCGGTGAATATCGAGGCGTATTCCTTTGCCGCGGCGGCCGCTTCATTCATTTTTCCGTCGGTTATAGCCCTTGGAATTTCCCCTTTGAGGCAGGCTGAAAGCGCAATCAGACCTTCATTATGTTCGCGCAATAAATCTTTATCTATTCTAGGCTTATAGTAGAACCCCTCTAAATAGCTTGAACTTATTAAACGGCAGAGATTTTTATATCCTGCGCGGTTTTTACAGAGCAAAACAAGGTGGGTCGTGAACCCTTCCTGCCCCGCGCCCCTCTCCTTCCTTGACCCCTTTGAAACGACATAGGCCTCGCAGCCGATTATGGGTTTGATACCGTGCTTCTGGATGGTCTGGTAGAACTCGATTGCCCCGAAGAGATTGCCGTGATCGGTCATGGCGATTGCGGGCATTTTGAGCTCTTTAGCGCGGAGCGCAAGCGCCTCGATGGGACAGGCGCCGTCTAGGAGGCTGTAATATGTATGAACGTGCAGATGTACGAAAGGAGCGTGCAGCATCGGCTCTGAAGTAGCTTTATTGCTGACTTTCTGTCAACGCTATTCTAAATACCGGATATGATCGAGATAAAGGAACACAAGGACGGCGTGACGATCGAGTGCTACGTGACTCCCAAGGCCGGAAGAAGCAGAATCAAAGGTGAGCGAAACGGGGCGCTGGCAGTCGCTTTGGCCGCACCGCCCGTGGAGGGCCGCGCAAACGAGGCGCTCATCGAGTTCATGGCCCATATCCTCGGCATCCCCAAATCACATATATCAATTCTCCGCGGAGAGACCGGCCGGACAAAACTTATCTTTATTAAAGGTTTGAGCAAAGAGAAGGTACGAGGTGTGATCGGAGCTGTCAGCCTCGAATGACGTATGAATGTTCAATTTCGTGCAGCAGTTCGACGTTCTCCTTTACAAACTCTATCCACGAGTTTTCAATTTCCTCGTCCGTCACCGCCTTGAGCCGCCCGTAGAAGCTTCTGACGGCGGCGTTTTCGCCGTCCACCTCAAGCGTTTTTTCCAGATACTCAAGCGCCTCCTGCCTCTCGCCTTTCATTATATAGATGAGCGAAATCAGGACACATGCTTCCGCAAAATTGGGATCGAGCTCCACCGCCTGCAGAGAATATTCAATTGCCTCGTCAAGCTTGCCCACCCTGAGCATCAGCGCACCGAGATTGCTCCAAGAGGTCACATTGAACACATTCTCGCTGATGGACATTGCATAAATCTCCGCCGCATCGAGTAACCGATCGTCGATCAAATCAAGCGCCGAGCCTAGCCCCATGAGAAAGAGCGAATTGAGCTCCCTTTCGTTGAGGCTCTTGAGATAAACTCCTATTTCTTCGGAGAAAGGACTCACAGTGTAGCGTCTTTCGTAGTAAGAATCGGGATGCAACGCGCCGCCGTATCGCATATCGATATTCACTCGCCCCTCTGTCGACCTTGCGATGACGTGGTCGCGGAGCTCCACCAGATCGACTTTTTGCCCCAATTCGTGCGAAAAAAAATTGAGCGAATAGCTTCCCGTGGCACAATTGCAATGACGTTTGAAAAAATGACCGGTGAAGAGCGTCTGCTCAGCACCGCCGAAGGTAATTCCACTTTTCACCATCACTTCCCGCACAATCGACATGCGGTCGAATTGCGTTAGCTCCCCATTTTCTCCGAGAAACGGAAAGGTTTGCACCAGATCCGATTCATATTCGGTTTCTCGCCTCATCTCCTCAAGAAGGCCGCGCAGCTCTTTGTAGAGAGTCTCGACTTCGAAATCGCTGTATCCCATTGTCTGGAATTCGTAGAGGATGAGGGTGTGCATGGGATTGTCGGCAGTAAAACCCTGCGTGACCTTAAGAAACGGAATGAAACGGGCCAGGCCATCGCGGTTGGCAATGCAGAAGCTTTTTGCCTCCTGCTCGCTTACGATGCCGTCCCCGCTCAAATCCACGGTCTCCATACTGCCGTCGCCGTCAAGATAAACGCCGCCGTAAATATCCGCCTCGGGGACGTAATCGGAGAGCAATTTTTTCCAGCCTATGTCCAGTGCCATACGCGGATATCATCGGCGGAGCCGAAAATAAGTTGCTAAAATTGATAGGGCCGTGGAGCCGCTACCATTTCCGGGGCAAACGCGCGCGTTTTGCGCGGGACATGGTCCCTTTCCCCCGATTGGGGTTCTTAGCGTTTCTTGCGCCCTTCCCGCCCGTAGCATTGGCCGCGCTCTCAGAGTGATAGGGATGATCCTGCCGCACGGGAATTGAGCGCTTGAGAAGCCGTTCGATATCGTGGAGATAGGATTTCTCGGTCACGCCGCAAAACGAAATTGCTATTCCGCTCGCGCCGGCGCGCGCCGTGCGGCCGATGCGGTGAACGTAGCTTTGCGGTTCGTTGGGAAGATCGTAATTGATCACGTGCGTGATGTCATCCACGTCGATACCGCGCGCGGCGATATCCGTCGCCACGAGAACGCGGCAACGGCCCTTGCGGAAGCTCTCAAGCGCCGCGGTGCGCACGCTCTGCGACTTGTTGCCGTGAATCGCCTTGGCATCCACTGCGGCTTGCCCCAGCTGTTTCACAAGGCGGTCCGCGCCGTGCTTGGTACGCGTGAACACGAGCGCGCGACTGATTGCTGCCGATTTCAAAAGCTCCGTAAGAAGCGCACGCTTGTTTCCTTCGTCGACGAAAAGGATGTGCTCCTCAACGGTTTCCACGGTGGACGCGGACGGCGTCACCGCCACGTTCACGGGATCCTTGAGTATCCCCTCGGCGAGTCTCAGAATATCCGGCGCCATGGTCGCCGAAAAGAGCAGAGTCTGGCGGGATTTGGGCAGCGCCGCGATTACTTTCCTGATATCGGGCAGAAAACCCATATCCAGCATGCGGTCGGCTTCGTCCAGCACGAAGACCTCTACCCCTGAAAGAACAACGTGCCTCTTGTTCATGAGATCTAAGAGCCTTCCCGGGGTTGCCACGAGAACGTCGGCGCCGCGGGAGATCGATTTCACCTGAGGGGCGTAGCCGACGCCGCCGAAGACAAGGGCCTGAGTGAGGTTAAGATGACGGCCGTAGGTTTTGAAACTCTCGCTCACCTGCGAGGCAAGCTCGCGCGTGGGGGTCAAAACCAGCACCCGTGCGCCGCGAGGCTGCGCCCTTTTGTGCGCGGCATGGAGCCGGTGCAAGATCGGCAGCGCGAACGCTGCGGTCTTGCCCGTTCCCGTCTGCGCGCATCCGATGAGATCGCGCCCTTCCATCAAGTGCGGAATCGCCGCGGCCTGAATTGGCGTCGGGCGTTCGTATCCTTCCGCCATGACGGCGCGAAAGATCGGCTGGGCCAGGCCCAGTTGGTCAAACGATTGGTTCTTCATTTCACATCCTTTATACACCTGTGTAAGGCATCGACATGACGCCGGCTCCACAGGCAGTTTGTTTTTTGTGATTTAAAACAGGGGAGAGATTCCGTTTGAAACCACCGTAGTTGCGGGCCCTTCTAACCCAAGTCAGGCCCAATAGCAAGCACTACTATCCTTCTTATCGGTGGGGGACCGAAAAGGTTGCGCGGTATTTTATAAAAAAGCCCCTGCACAATGCAGGGGCTTTTTGTTTGAAATGAAATGGCTTATGTCTTGGAACCTGTAGAAGATGTAGACCCCTCGCAGTTGCCGATCCCGTCTGTCCACGTCCAGCTCGACGAACCCGTGAACGCCGTGCCGGTACTGTTGCTCTCAAGTGTCATGCCCGTTATGGTCGTTGTTCCGTCCATGAAGGGATAGCTTCCCGACCAGCACAGTGTGTTGCCGTCGACGAAGCCGCTGAACGTTCCTGCGCCGGGAACCACGACAGTGAGTGCGCAACCCACCTGCGTGACAGTGACAGTATAAGTGTTGGTGAAGCCGTCAGCGCCGGAGCAATATTCCGAATCAGTTGAGGTGGTGTCCGTCACCTCCCACTCGCCCGAGAGCCCCGTGATGCACGATGCCGGTTCGGTCGAGGGACAGGCGCCGCCCGATCCGCCTCCGCCTCCTCCGCAAGCTGAAAGAGCTACTGCCAACGATGCAACCAATACAAATGCCAGATTCTTCATAGTTTCCCCCTCCTTGCAGGCATAATACTTTTTGAGACGTTTTATGCAAGAAAATTGGTATTTCAAATGGTCAGCAACAATAAAGACGATTAGGATTAAGATTGAGTTAAGGAGCTGCGTTGAGCTAATGTTTCGTCAGGAGGATGGTGTGAAAATTATAACGAAAGAGCTTCGGCCGGAGTTGTGGAACGATTTTGAAGAGCTGTTCGGCGCGAACGGCGCCTGCGGAGGTTGTTGGTGCATGGCGTGGCGAACCGACAAGAACGAGAAATGGGCTGCAATAAAAGGAACCCCTGCAAAGAGGCGGATGAAGAAATTGATCACATCCGGAAAGGCGCACGGAATTTTAGCATATCATGAGGACAAGCCTGTCGGTTGGTGCTCATTTGACAGGCGAAAAGATTATCTCAAACTCGACCGCGCGCCGAGTCTCAGATGCGACGATGCGGATAATGTCTGGTCAATACCCTGTTTTTTCGTCAAACGAGAATATCGCGGACAGGGAGTCGGAGGCGTTCTGCTTGACGGCGCGCTCAAGACGCTAAAAAAACACGGCGCAAAGATTGTAGAGGGATATCCCGTAAAACCCTACAATTATGATAAAGCGATTCCCGCAGCGTTTGCCTGGACAGGCACGCAATCGATGTTTAAAAAGGCGGGATTCAAACCGGTTGGAAACCGCGAAGGGGCGAAGCAGAGAGTTAGAAAGACGCTGTCTGTTTTTTAGACTATTCCCATTCAATCGTGGCAGGTGGCTTGGAAGATATATCGTACACTACACGGTTTACGCCTTTCACTTCGTTGATGATTCGGTTTGAAATGATGGCGAGCAGATCGTACGGCAGCGGGACCCAATCGGCCGTCATGCCGTCGGTTGAGTGAACTGCGCGGAAAGCAATGACGCTTTCGTAGGTTCTTTCGTCTCCCATCACGCCCACCGTTTTCACGGGAAGCAGAACGCAGAAGCTCTGCCACATTTTGCCGTACCACCCGGCCTTCTTCACTTCCTGCATCATTATATCGTCGGCATTCCGAAGAATTTCGAGCCGCTCTTTCGTCACCTCGCCCAATATGCGAACGGCGAGACCCGGGCCAGGAAACGGCTGGCGCTCCACGATCTCGTTCGGCAATTTGAGCTCGCGCCCCACCTCCCTCACCTCGTCTTTAAAAAGCTCGCGGAAGGGCTCAAGAAGTTTCAGACCCATTTTTTCGGGAAGACCGCCGACATTGTGATGGCTCTTGATCACGGCGGACGGTCCTTTGAAGGATACCGATTCAATCACGTCGGGATAGAGCGTGCCCTGTCCCAAAAATTTTACATTCTTTATCTTTTTCGCCTCTTCCTCGAAGACGCTTATAAATTCGTTCCCGATGATCTTTCGCTTTTTTTCCGGATCGTCCACGCCCTTGAGCTTTTTCAAAAAACGGTCGGCCGCATGAACAACGTGAAGATCGATATGAAACGCTTCCTTGAAGACGCGCTCGACTTTTTCAGGTTCGTTTTTGCGGAGAACCCCGTTGTCCACGAAGATGCAAGTGAGCTTGTCCCCTATTGCCTTGTGAATCAGGACCGCGGCCACCGACGAATCGACTCCGCCCGAAAGGCCAAGTATGACGCGCGAATCCCCGACATTCTGTCTTATGCCCTTTATCGAATGTTCGATGAACGACGCCATCGTCCATGTGGGTTCGCACTTGCAGATTTCAAACAGGAAATTGTGTATCAGCTTCACGCCCTCAGGCGTGTGGGTGACTTCGGGATGAAATTGGAGACCGATTACCGTTCCGGAAGCATCGGCCATCGCGGCGATCGGCGCGTTGGCGCTCTTTGCGATCACGCGGTAACCCTCAGGCAGCGCCACAACATGATCACCGTGGCTCATCCAGACCGGCATCGGCCACTCTTTGACGTGGGTGAAGAGAGGATGCGATTCCTCGGCGTGAATCGTTGCGCGGCCGTACTCCCGCCTTGAAGCCCTCTCCACCTTGCCGCCCGAAACTTTTGCTATAGTTTGCATCCCGTAGCAGATGCCAAGGATCGGCAGGCCCAGTTCCAGAAGTCCGCGGTCGATTGAAGGCGAACCCTTCTCCGTGACAGATGCCGGGCCGCCGGAGAGAATTATTCCCATGGGCCGAAACGATTTGATCTGGTCGAGTTTCCACGTGCACGGCGCAATCTCGCAGTAGACCTTCGCCTCGCGGACGCGGCGCGCGATGAGTTGTGTGTATTGGGAACCGAAATCCAAAATTAGGATGCGATTGGGATCCATCATTCAACCCAGTAGTTCGGGGCTTCCTTCGTGATGATCACGCCGTGGACGTGGGACTCGCGGAGCCCCGCGGGCGTGATGCGCATGAATTTCGTCTTTGTAGCAAGCTCGTCCAAAGTTTTGCAGCCGGCATAGCCCATTCCGGAACGAAGCCCGCCCATCATCTGATAGAGCGAATCGCGGAGTTTTCCGCGGTACGGAACGCGCCCTTCGATTCCTTCGGGGACGAGTTTCGTGATGGCCTCGACGTCCGCCTGGAAATAGCGGTCCTTTGAACCTTTTTGCATCGCGGTCAAAGAACCCATGCCGCGATAAACTTTGTAGCTCCTGCCCTGATAAATGACAATTTCGCCCGGCGATTCGTCGGTGCCGGCGAAGAGCGAGCCGATCATCACGATATTGGCTCCCGCAGCAAGGGCTTTTACAATATCACCCGAATATCTGATTCCGCCGTCGGCGATGATCGGAATACCTTTTTTCCTCGCCACCGATGCGCAATCTGAAATTGCGGTCACTTGGGGAACTCCAACGCCAGCAACGACACGCGTGGTGCAGATGGAACCGGGACCCACTCCTACTTTGAGTGCAGACGCCCCGGCATCGATCAGATCTTTTGCGGCCTCGGCCGTCGCAATATTTCCGGCGATGAGTGGAAGATCGGGGAAAGATTTTCTAAGATCCCTCACCATCTCCACCACTCCGCGGGAATGGCCGTGCGCAGTGTCGACAACTATGACGTCGACCCCCGCTTCGCAGAGAGCCGTAACTCTTTCTATCTCTTTTTGCTGAACCCCCACCGCCGCGCCCACGCGGAGCCTTCCCAGCTTGTCTTTCGTGGCGTTGGGATATCTTTGGATTTTTTGAAGATCCTTAACCGTGATGAGGCTGTTGAAATTTCCGTCGCTGTCGACGATAGGGAGCTTCTCGATGCGGTGTCTGTGAAGAAGAGCTCTTGCATCCTCGACTTTTATGCCGACCTTCGCCGTGATGAGGCGGTCCTTAGGCGTCATCACCGCTTCAACGCGACGGTTCTTGTCTTCCTCGAACATCCGGTCACGGTGAGTGATGATGCCCACGAGTTTTCCCTCTTCTATGACCGGGAAACCCGAGATGTGGTGCTTCGCGGCCAGAATTTCAACTTCGCGAAGGGTCTGATCGGGCCTGACAGTTATCGGCTCGGCGACGATTCCGCTCTCAAACTTTTTCACCTTTGAAACTTCGGCGGCATGCTCGTCGATCGACCAGTTTTTATGGATGATTCCAAGCCCGCCCTCTTGCGCCATCACTATTGCAGTGGAGGCTTCGGTGACGGTGTCCATCGCGGCGGAGACAACGGGAATGGAAAGATTGATCTCGCCTCTTACGAGGCATGTCGAAGTGTCAACGTCTCTTGGAAGGCATTCAGACGCAGCGGGGACGATCAAAATATCGTCAAAAGTGAGTCCATCTCTAACTCGGTCGCCCAACATGGGCGGACCCTATATGAAAAAGATGAAACATGTCAAGATATTAGAGATTAAAAACGAGCGGGGGACACTTCTCCTGTTCGCGAGTAGTACATGCGAAAATGAGAAGTGTCCCCTCCCCTTATTGCCAACGCTGCTGAGTCTTTTTCTGATCTGTCGATTCGCTTGTCGCACCTACCGGGGCTTCCTGTATGCCTCCGGAGGATTTCTTCGGCGGAGGCGAGTATTCCTGTGCGGGTGGCGCAGGCTGCGGCGAAGTTGCAGCAGCGGCCGCAGGTCTCGTACCCGGTTTCACGTCTTCAAGGCGCACGGCCCCTGCCGGAACCTGCGAATGATCGCAAACACCGGGCAGATCCGATTTGCACCCGCCAGTTGAGGGCATAGGAGCGGGCTGAGCCACAGGATATGACGGCTTTGGCGCAACCGGAGGCGGAGGCGGCGGATATTTCGGCGCGGGAGCCGGCTCTTCATATGTTGGCGCTGCCTTCGTGACCGGCGCAGGTGCGGGTGCCGGTGCAGGCGCCGCCTTCGTAACCGGCGCGGGTGCTGCCACCGGGGCTTCTCCCGTTACCGCTTTCGGGCGGGTACCGGGCTTCACATCCTCAAGACGCACCGCCCCTGCTGGAACCTGCGAATGATCGCAAACGCCGGGTAGATCCGATTTGCATCCGCCCGTAGAAGGAGCTGCTGCTGCAGGCGCTGCG
>JBGSNL010000059.1:0-36856 GCA_041739675.1 bacterium | reverse complement strand
AATCGGACTCCCCATTCCTTGTAAACCAGGAGTTCGTCTACGGCAAACTCATGCCCGGCGAGACAAAGAGCTGGCAGACCCCCGTCAAGATGCCCGACGCTCTTCCGACCGAAGAGCTGTCCATGGAAGTGAAATTCGAGGACGAAAATTCGAGCATTCCTGTCGCGATCAACGCAGTCGTTCCGGTGAAGGCGAAAGATGCCCCGCGATTCGCTTTCGGATACAGACTTTCCGGACGCGGCGCATTGAAACCCCAAACCCCTCTCCACCTGACTTTCGACGTGACAAACATAGGGAAGGGAACGAGCGCAAAAGACACCGTTTCACAGCTCACCAACGAAAGCGGCGAGAACGTCTTCATAGAAGTCGGCCGCGCCGCGCTGGGCTCATTGCCGCCAAAAGCCTCGAAGAGCTCTTCATTCCGCTTCCATGTGACGCCCGAGTTCAAGGACAAACAGGCCAAATTCGAGATGACAATCCTCGATTCGATGCGGATCGATTCCGTGAACCAGAAGATCAAGATCGACGCTGAGACGGGTGAGATGACCCCTCCCGCCGGCAAAACATACGAACCTCCAGTCATCGAGCTGGCGCCCTTTCCGAAATCCACCGCGGATGAGAATGTTCGTCTGACCGGAACCGCCCGCGACAACGAGTCGATTCACGACTACTTTGTCTTTGTCGGCGACAAAAAAGTAGCCTACGTTTCGAATCCCAAGCAGACAAACGAAGTTCCGATAGACGTGGAACTTCCCTTGAAACCCGGAGAGAACCTCATCGTCATCGCGGCGCGCGACGCCGATCTGCTCATGGGGCGCACGCTGATCGCCATTCAGAGAACTTCAGGGAAAAAGGAGAAGGCCGGTGTGGAGATGCTGCCGTTAATCCCGGGAATTGAAGAGTGATGGAAAAGTTCTTCGGCTCAGCAAACGTTCCAAAGCCTTTTCGAAACGCTGCCGTCGCGCTCGGAAATTTCGACGGCGTCCATCTGGGCCACGTCCACATCATTTCAAAGACAATCGAGCTTGCAAAAAAAATGGGCGGCCCATCCGTGGTCTACACCTTCAACCCCCATCCTGTCAGGGTACTTGCGCCTGAAAGCTGCCCTCCTCTCATTCAGACAATTGAGCAGAGAATGGCTTTGCTTGAGGATATGAAAATCGATTTCTGCGTCGTCGAAAATTTCACGCACGATTTTGCACAGCAGACGGCTGAACAGTTTTTTGAACGCATTTTAATGGCGCGTCTGGGAGCCTCGGCGGTCGTGGTGGGTTATGATTTCACGTTCGGCCGCCACAGGGGCGGGACCATTGAATTGCTGGAGACGCTGGGCAAAAAACACAGCGTGGAAATCGTCGCCGTCGGCGCACAGTTCGTGGGCGATCTTCTCCTGAGCTCGACGGAGATCCGCCATTTTGTAGCCACCGGGCGCGTCGAAGAGGCCGGCAAGATGCTGGGGAGATCCTTTGCGGTGGAAGGCAGAGTCGTGGCCGGAAAGGGGCTTGGCGGTTACCTCGGGGCGCATACCGCGAATATCGAATCAAAAAACGAGTTGCTTCCCGGAAACGGAGTCTACCTCTCCGCGACCAATACTCTCAAAGGCGGGAGAAAGCGCTGGCCTTCCATCACGAGCATAGGACATAATCCGACCTTCCCGGGGGAACCTCTGTCGATAGAGACTCACCTTATCGGTTTTGAAGGAGATCTGAGGGGTGAGACAATCTCAATTGAGTTTCTTGAAAAGATGCGCGACCAGATCGCGTTTCCGTCGGTCGAAAAATTGCACGAACAGATTGTGAAAGATGTGGAACATGCGAGGAGATGGCATGAAAAAAATCATACACTATAAATTTGAAGCGCCCAGAATCATAGGAATCTTGAGCGACAAAACCGTCCCCGCGAACGTGCTTGGAAAATTTGACGCCGCC
The DNA here is from genome assembly GCA_041739675.1 of bacterium. GTDB lineage: Bacteria > UBA10199 > UBA10199 > 2-02-FULL-44-16 > DYJF01 > DYJF01. The sequence continues at coordinate 34,928 of JBGSNL010000059.1, read as the reverse complement.
ATAAAGCGCAAATCCAAGGCATTCGTCTTTCTCCCCTTTAAGGTCGAGTCCAGATATTTGAAGAATGTCGTCGCATGCATGCGCCTCACGGACATCGAGGGACTTGTCATAATGGGAAATCATGAGAAGCGCATAGGTAGATTCATAAAGGCCGGCAGGGTCAACGTTCTCAAGCGCATCAAGGACCGCTTCCGCGGTTATTACATTGAAAACAAAGATAATTTTTATAAGGACGCAGTCAATTTATTGACATCGAATCCGTCAAAAATACGTTAAAAACCACCCCCTTTCCATTCTTCTCACCCTGTCGGACAAAAATTACCTTATCTAATCAACAGCTTAAATATCTCCCTTTCAGCCTCCGCGTGGCATAAAAATTGTAGTCACAAAGCACAGGAGGCTTAGTATGAGAGTTGCGAACCAGCCCCCTCGCATATTAATCGTCGAGGATGATCCGACATTCGGCTCCTTCTGGACGCGATTGTTTGATGAGATGGGCATTAACAATGTGACGCTCGTTACGGATCCCCTTGAAGCGCTGAAACATCTGGACAAGGGCTCATTCACACTTCTGATAAGCGACGTCGTGATGCCGCACGTCAACGGTTATGAAATCGCAAAATACGCGTGCAAGAAAGATCCTAGTATCAAAATCGTTCTCACAACCGGCTACTCGACCGATCTTTCACGCTTCGATCTCACAGGTTGCAGCTTTCACCTGCTTCACAAGCCCTACAGCAACATAGCCGAGATCAAAAAATTGATCACTCATTTGGTAAACGGGGAGAACGTGTTTGAAGACGCGTCCGAGGATTCATTCTCCGAAAATGAAGATTATCCATTCGTCACCGAATGGAAACTGTGAATAAGGAGGAGATATGAAGATTACAAATTCGGGTTACAAGCTGCTGCTCTTGTTGCCTCTTCTCATTTTTTTGACGTCGGTTGACAAATGCTCCGGCGCGATCGGCTTGGTGGGTGGCGGCGGAGACGTAATCATCTCGGACCTCGTGAAAGTCGCTGGGACGAGAGCCACGGCCCAGCTCACTGTTCCCGACGACATTTCATCCGATCTCATCGGTAAACCGGGCACGATCTTTTGCATGGATGCCACTCTCTCCGCAACGTTCGATTTATCGCTGGCGTTTGAGTGCGGCACCATCACCATAAACCCCGGTGCCATAGAGGTGATCCTTCATAACCTCTGGCCCGACTGGGACTATCTTGCGGCCGTTTATGAAAGTGAAGCCTCGGCAAGCGTGGTCAAGGCCACGGCTACGAGCGAGCCCATCTCCAACATAGCAAGCATAAATACAGATTTGCGGGAGGTTAGATCGGTCGCCTATGGAAACACCCTCAATGTAAACTGCCGGAGCGGCTATCTGAACAGCGATGATATCCTCGATTTCGTCTGCGGCGGCTCCAGACTAGTGGGCGGGCAAATCGGAATCTGGTTTGGGACCGGAGGCTTGCCGTCGGATGGATTCTCAGTAGCCACGATAAGTGGTAACAGTGAGAATGAACAACTGGGTCTTGGCCTTTATGGCGGCGATATAAACGGCGACGGACACGATGACCTGGTGGTCGGCGATCCGAAATACGACTCAAAAGTGGATGTCGGTGCCGTGTACATTTGGTTCGGTCCTCTCCAATTTGCAAACGGCGACGATGTGTCCGTAACAACGGCCGACCAGACAATCGTCGGAAATCTGAATGTGGACAGGAACCTAGGCCAGGCGGTGACCTTTTTCACAAACGCAACAATGGGTATGAGCGCGCTATTGGTGGGAGTTCCGGGCGGATTCGGATCCATCACTCCCTGTATAGCCGACCAGGATTGCGGCTTCGTGCGGGGCTACCAGTGGAATGCGGGGCTGGGACAGATGGTCGAGTTCTCATACACAAACCCGCTATTTGCCGGCAACAGCGGCGTTGATTACAAATTGGGACAACAAACCGTGACGGGTGATTACGATGCTGACGGTTTTGATGATCTCTTTTTCAACGAAAACAGTAACGGCAACGGTCCCGGTTGCCACGTCGCAGATCTATTGATAGGGTCGTCAATCACAACGGGAGGAGGATCGCCCACAATAGACGTGCTGCACGAAGGAACACTGTGCCTGACAGGTATGGGTTTGTTCCTGATGCAGTTGCCCCAAGACCTGAACGGTGACGGCTATGATGACTTCCCCGTGCTGGAAGCCATTTGGAGCACGCCGACGCAGTGGAGAACGACGGTCTATTTCGGCGGCAAGGTGGTCGATCCCGCGCGAAAACTCGTCTTTGAAGGCACAGACCTGAATCTGGCTTTTATCCTTTCAGCCGATATAAATAGTTCCGGCGTATCAAAGCTTATCGAATTCGATCTTTCCAACACCAGCGTGTTCACGCTGGGTGGAGCGGACGGCATCACAATTGGCAACCCGCTCACGTCATTTAGGCTGTCCGACGGCGTAATCGGGAGTGTCGTGGATCTGAACGGTGACACATATACGGATTTCATAAAGGGCGGCATCGCCGACATAAATGAAGATGGAAAAATGATTATCTCATACTGATTGGCTACACTGGCATGATGAAAACGCCCGTCTGAATTGGCGGGCGTTTTTTTATACGGGGACGAGGCCCGCCTTCTCCGCGATGAGCCTCTTCACGAATCCGCTTTTGAACTGGACGGTAACCTTGTGGCCCGATGACGAAGGCTCGCACTTTTTAACAAACCCGCCGCCGAACGTTGGGTGGTGAACCTTGGCTCCTATGGCAAAGAGACCGATGCGCTCTTCCGGCGGACGCTGGTCGAAATCAGTGCAGTGATCAGTGATCGGTGACCAGTGATCAGCTGTCGTCTTTTTACTGATCACTGATCTCTGATCACTGATCGCTTTCCCTTTGAATTCATCCGGTATCTCATCCAAAAATCTTGAGGCAACCCCGTATCTTGTCGTTCCAAACACGCGGCGCCTGAAGGCATGCGACATCGTGAGCATCTCCTTCGCACGCGTCATGCCGACATAACAAAGACGCCTCTCCTCTTCCAGCTCGTCGGGATCGTCCAAGGAGCGCACATGGGGGAAAAGCCCCTCCTCCATGCCGACCATGAAGACGATCGGAAACTCCAGCCCCTTTGCAAGATGAAGGGTCATGAGAGTCACATGGTCCTCGCCCTCCTTCATCTTGTCGATGTCGCTCACAAGGGCCACCTGATCCAAAAATTGTAAAAGCGCTGGCGCATCGGGATCGGGGTCGAATTCATCTACCGCAGCGATCAGCTCGTTTAAGTTCTCAAGCCGCTCCTGCGATTCCGTCGTTTTTTTTGAGGCGAGATCTTCGATATAGCCGCTCTTTTCCAAAACGTCTTGTATCAGCTCCGAGAGGGGACGCTGCAAAGCACCGTCTTTCAACGTTTGGATTATCTCATGAAACGTGCGAAGCCTTCTTGCCACCGCAGGCCTGACGGAAGGCTCCGAAACAAAATCGGCCACGGCTTCAAACAACGCCAGGCCTCTCGAAGATGCGAATTCGCGTAGCTGTGCCACAGATTCCTTGCCTATCCCGCGGGCCGGGACATTTATGATCCTTGCAAAGGAAACGTCGTCTTTCGGCTCAATTATGAGTCGGAGGTAGGCAATGGCGTCCTTCACCTCTTTTCTCTCGTAGAATCTGAACCCGCCGTAGATCTTGTGCAATATCCCCGACTCCATGAACACGTCTTCAAAGGGACGCGATTGGGCGTTCGTACGATAGAAAATCGCCATCTCATCGTAGGAACGCCCCTTCGACTTCAGCTCCGAAATTTTATCGGCGATTTTCTCGGCCTCTTCGCGCTCGCTCACAGATGAAACGACATCGATCGTTTTCCCATCCGGATTTTCCGTCCAGAGTGTTTTCGGTTTTCGCGCGGCATTATTTGAAATGAGCCCCGTCGCCGCAGATATGATCGTCTTTGTGGACCTGTAGTTCTGCTCAAGGCGGATGACCTTGGCACCGGGAAAATCTTTTTCGAAACGCAGGATGTTCGAGATGTCGGCGCCGCGCCACCTGTAGATGCTCTGGTCCTCGTCGCCAACGACACAAATATTGCGATGCTTTCGCACAAGCATCTCGATCAATCTGTACTGCGCGTGGTTCGTGTCCTGATACTCATCCACCATGACGTGGCCGAACCTTGTCTGATACCTTTCAAGTATCCCGGGGTTGGTTTCAAAAAGACCGACAGCGAGACGGATGAGATCGCCGAAATCCGCGGCCTGCACTTCAAGCAGACGTCTTTGATAGAGTTCAAAAACATCGGCCAGCTTTTGCTGATAGAAATTACCCGCCTCGGCACGGTATCCATCCGCCCCCAGACAGCGGTCCTTCGCGCGCGATATGGCGTCCAACGCGGAACCCGGCTGGATCATGCGGTCGCTGATATTGAGTTCCCTCAGGCATTCCTTAATGAGCTGAATGCTGTCCGCCTCGTCAAAGATCTGGAAATGGGGCCCGTATCCCACAAGCTCGGAGTGGCGCCTTAAAATACGAAGACATGTCGAATGGAAGGTCGCGATCCAGAGATCGCGCGCGGCGTTCCCAAGCATCCTTTCGAGGCGCGTCTTCATCTCTTGAGCCGCCTTGTTTGTAAACGTCACGGCAAGAAGGTTTGCGGGATGGACTTTGTGTTTTTCAATGAGGTTTGCAATTCTGTGAACGATAACGCGCGTCTTGCCGCTTCCCGCGCCGGCGACAACGAGAAGGGGGCCATCACCGTGCTCAACGGCTTCTTGTTGTTGAGGATTCAATTTCACTTTTATTCGACAGTCACGCTCTTGGCGAGATTTCTCGGCTGATCGACATCGGTGCCCTTGTGATCGGCGACATAGTAAGCCAGAAGCTGAAGCGGGAGCGACGCCAAAATCGGCGTCGTGAACCAGCTCGCCTTGGGCAGGCTGATCACGTTCGACGCCTTCTCGGCAACCTGTCTGTCGCCGTTGGTCGTTATTGCTATCACGTTGGCTCCGCGCGCGCGCACCTCTTCGATATTTGAAAGCACCTTTTCGTAAGTGGAATCGCGCGGGACAATCGCCACAACAGGAACTCCGCGGTCTATCAGGGCAATGGGACCGTGCTTCAATTCTCCGGCCGCAAAACCCTCGGCGTGGACGTAGGATATCTCCTTGAGCTTGAGCGCCCCCTCAAGGGCGATCGGGAAATTCACGCCGCGAGCGATGTAGATAACATGGGAGGCGGAAAGGGTTCCCTCCGCAATTTTCTTTATGCAGTTTTCCTTTTCGAGAACCATTTTCATCTGCCGCGGCAACATGAGCATCTCATCGATGCGCTCCCTCAAAAAGGAATTGTCTATATTACCCGTGCGCTTTCCCAGATAGAGCGCAAACATGAGAAGTGCGGCAAGCTGGGCCGTGAACGCCTTCGTTGAGGCCACGCCTATCTCCGGACCCGCATGCGTATAAAGAGAAGCGTTCGATGCGCGGGAAATGGAACTCCCCACGACGTTGCATATGGAGAGCACCTTGGCGCCCGCCTCGCGAACCATGTGAATCGCGGCCAAAGTGTCCGCCGTCTCGCCCGACTGGGAAATCGGGATGACAAGGGTTTTCTTGCCGACGATCGGCTGTCTGTAGCGATACTCCGAGGCAAGATCCACGCTCACGGGAATTCTCGCCATCGATTCTATATAATATTTCCCGACAAGCGCCGCGTGCCACGACGTGCCGCAGGCGATGATCGCTATCTCGTCGAACGGCAGGCTCTTCCCGGAGAAGAGACGATCCACTTCGTCTAACACGACGCTGCCCTTGGATGACTGAATCCTGCCCGCGAAGGTATCTTCAATGGCGGTCGGCTGCTCGTGGATTTCCTTGAGCATGAAATGTTTGAAACCGCCCTTCTCGGCCATCAGCGGATTCCACGGGACCCGCTGCGGCTCGCGGTGCACCCTGCTCCCATCGGACGTGAAGATGTCGAGCTTGTCGGACGTGATGACGCCTATCTCACCATCTTCGATGAAGACTACTTTTTTCGTGTACGGAAGAAGCGCCGGTATGTCCGACGCCACGAAATTTTCCTTGTTGCCGAAACCGGCAACGAGCGGGTTGCCGTGCTTTGCAATGTAGAGTTTATCGGGCTCGCGCGCGTTCATGATGACGAGCGCATAAGAACCGCGGATCTGCGAAAGCGCCAGTTTGATCGCCTCCATCATCGGTGCGTCGCGATCGGTGTGATAGCGAACGAGATGGCAGATGACTTCGGTGTCGGTCTCCGAGCTGAATTCGTGGCCCTTCTTCGTGAGAAATTTTCTGAGCTCGGCGTGATTTTCGATGATGCCGTTGTGGACGACGACGATGTCGCCCGAACGATGGGGATGGGCGTTCGTTTCCGACGGGCGCCCGTGAGTTGCCCAGCGCGTGTGGCCGATGCCCACGCGGCCTTCGGGCGGATCTTTCTTTACCAGCGCCTCGAGGCGGCCGAGTTTTCCTTCCGAGCGCTTGATGTGTATCCCGCGGTGATTGTGTATTGCGATACCGGCGGAATCGTATCCGCGATACTCAAGACGTTTCAAACCGTCCAGCAGTATAGGTGTGGCTTCACGACGGCCGACATAGCCCATGATCCCGCACATGCAAAGGCTCCTTAGATTTCAAATCCCATGGAAACGACGGGTTAAGTTAGGTTGGTCGTATAACAAACAAGGGGGCCTTTGAGAAGAAAAAATTTAAAAGGCCTTCAAATGCCCCTTGACAGCTATTTATTTCGCTTTCTTTTTCGGATGCCAGTTCCTGACGATAACCTGCGGCGCCCTTGTCAGTGCCAACGCCTTTGCCGGAACGTTCTTTGTGATTGTCGATCCGGCGCCGATTGTCGCCCCCTTACCTATCGTGACCGGCGCCACGAACTGAACGTCGCTGCCTATGAAAGCCCCCTCGCCCACGATTGTGCGATACTTAGCCCGGCCGTCGTAATTGCACGTGATCGTGCCGCAGCCGACATTGACCTTCGGGCCGATGTAGGCGTCCCCCAGATAAGTCAGATGATTCGCCTTTGCTCCGTCCTTGATCTGGCTTTTCTTCACCTCTACAAAATTTCCGATGCGCACATTTCTGCCGATCTTCGATTGCGGCCGTATCCTTGAAAATGGCCCCACAATGGCGGCGTGTGCAATCTGGCTGTCGTCTATGACGCTGTAGGATTTTATGTGAACGCCGCCGTCAACCTTTGCGTTTTTTAAAACGACTCCGTTCTCGATCGTGCAGCCCGGACCTATCACCGTCTTGCCCATGATAAACGTCCCGGGCCAGATCGTTGTATCGTCACCTATTTTGACGCCCGCATCTATATAGGTCTGCGCGGGGTTCAAAATGGAGACGCCCGCCAGCATGTGGCGCTTGTTGATTCTATGCTGCATCACGGCTATCGCATCCGCCAGATCGACGCGCGTGTTGACTCCCAAAAATTCCTTCGGATCGTCGCCTTTCACGGCGATTATTTTTTCGCCCTCGCTTATCGCGTGGTGCGCTATGTCGGTTAAATAATATTCCTTTTGACGATTTGACGGCTCGATCTTGTGCAGGGTCGCAAAAAGCCATTTTCTCTTCACGCAGAAAATGCCGCTATTGACCTCCCTCACCGAAAGATGTTCGCGGGCCGCATCTTTTGCCTCGACGATCCGCACGAGCTGGCCGTCCAGATCGCGGATGATCCTGCCGTAGGAGCCCGGATTTTTGAGCTCCATCGTCAGCACACCGCAGACAGCCTGGGCTTTTTTCACTTCACCCACAAAGAGGGCCAGCGTCTCCTTCTTTATAAGAGGGACGTCTCCGCAGAGAATAAGCACGTATCCGTCAAAGCGGGTGAGGCCGCGCTCCGCCTGGAGAACTGCATGGCCGGTCCCCAGAGCCTCTTTTTGAATCACAAGACGGGCGCCGACAGCGCTCACTTCCCGGGCCACATCGTCCTGACCGGGCCCAGATACGACCAGAAGCGGACTGGCCTTGAGTGCGCGTGCCGCCTCGATTGGATAGGTTATAAGCGGTTTTCCGGCCAGAAGGTGCATGACCTTGGGTGTCTTCGATTTCATCCTGGTGCTCTTGCCAGCCGCAAGAATTACCGCCGCCAGATTCGCCATTTTTTCACTCCTCGCCCGCCGTCGCCTGGTGGCGGGCTTTTTTCACGCAACTTTGGCAGCATACCTTCCGAAAATGGCTATGACAAGGGCTTTTGACAATCGTTGGGATTACGTGGTATGGACCCGGCTATCGGGGGAATGTTAAGGAGGCTGTCATGAAAGAACCCGCTGAGAAAAAAACAAGAAATCTCAAACATCCGACCAACATCATATTCAACCTTCTTGCGCTCGCGGTCCTTATGACGGTGATCATCTTTCTTCACCAGATACTTAAGAAGCCGAAGGAGAGCGCAGACAAGACGAAACAGGAAGTGAAATCTGTCGCGGCTCTTCCTGCCAAACTTGAAGCCCCGACGGCCGCGCCCGCGCCGCAACCCGTGCAGATCACACTGCCATCTCCGGCTGTAGTGATCGCTCCGCCGGAAAACGTTGTGAAAAGCGAACCGGTGGCGGAAACCAAAAAATCCGAACCCGAAACAACGGAAGCCGAGGCAAAACCTGTCGTTCAAAAACCTGAGACGAGACGGGAACAGATAACCAGAACCTCTGTTCGCGCAGAAGAGGAAATATCCCCCACCGAACTTGACGGCGAACAGGCGAGAGAAAAATACATGGAAGACAACCGCCGCTTATCGTCGGGCAAGGTGAAAATGGCAAAATCAAAGACGCCGGCGCAGCAGGCGACATCAGAACCCGCAAGATCGGAACTCGACCGGGAAGCGGCAAAACGCTTTGAACCCAGATCGACCTACGATCTCGACGACGAAGGCGCCCGTCAGAAATATCTGGACGAAAACAAGCGCCTCTCTCGCGCAGTGACTACAGGGGAAAAACAAAAGAAACAGGCCCCTGCGACTACGAGCTCATCCGGAAACGATGAATACATCCCATTTGAAGATAGATGACCTGCCGCTTGAGAAGATCCTGAAAGCGGCCCTTTCAAAGGGCGGGGATTTTGCCGAGATTTTTTTAGAGCAGTCATCGACAACGCTAATCGTCCATGACGACAGGCGGACGGAGAATGTCTCCTCCTCCATCGATTTCGGCGTGGGCATACGCGTCTTGAGCGAAACGAAAACCGCCTACGGCTCCACGAACGACATGGACCGGCTGGTTGAACTCGCAACTTCGGTCTCAAATGCCTCGCACCCGACCGACACCGTAAATCAGCCCGTAAAATTCAAGACCTCGTCGCCGAAATTCAGCCTCGCAATCAAACAGCATCCGTTCGGCGTGCAGCTGGCGCGGAAAACCGATGCGGCTCTTAGGGCCGCCGACGTCGCGTGGAACATGGGCGGCGAAATAAGGCAGGTGCGCGTAACATACAGGGACAAGATCAGAAAGATCGAGATCGCGTCGTCGGACGGCAAGCTTACAAGAGACGAGCAGCCCGAGACTCTTTTTCTGGTCCACGTCGTCGCGTCGGATGGAAAAATTCTGCAGACCGGCTATGAGCCAGTCGGCGGGACCGTGGGTTTTGAGCTTTTTGAAAAGACAACGCCCGAGGAGATTGCAACGCTCGCGGCCCGGCGCGCAATCAGGATGCTCAAGGCATGTCCAGCGAAGGCCGGCCAGATCCCCGTGATTTTGGCCTCCGATGCGGGCGGGACGATGATCCACGAAGCCGTGGGCCACGGCCTTGAGGCCGATCTGGCAGGGCAAGGGCTCTCCGTTTATTCGTCGCGCATCGGGGAGCGAGTGGCAAGTTCGCTCATCACCGTCTTTGACGATGCGACAATCGAAGGCCGCCGCGGCTCGTTCGCGTTCGATGACGAGGGCACTCTGTCGCAGAAGACGTGCCTCATAGACAAGGGAGTACTCAAAACTTATCTCAACGACCGCGTCTGGGCGATGCGCGAGAAGAAGAGCCCGACGGGAAACGGGCGGCGAGAGTCATACGAGTATCCGCCGATAGTGCGCATGACCAACACGATGATAGCCCCGGGCAGGGACAATCCCCAGGGAATTCTCCGGGCCACCGAAAAGGGACTTTACGTCACAAGAATGGGCGGCGGACAGGTGAACACGGTCAACGGGGATTTCATCTTCGAAATACAAGAGGGTTACAGGATCGAACATGGAAAAATCGGCGAGCCTGTGCGCGGCGCAACCCTCATAGGAAACGGCCCCAAGGTTCTGGAGATAATCGACAAGGTAGGCACAGATCTGGGATTTTCAATAGGCACATGCAGTAAAAACGGCCAGGACGTCCCCGTCGGCAGCGCCCAACCAACGATCCGCATACCTGAAATCGTCGTCGGCGGAACCCGATAATCACTTTATATATATGAAATTCACCTGGCGCGACTTTTCTGTGCGCTCGCGGCGGTAGGATGCGAAGTCGCCGTTGTGGCAAGAGGTGCAAAGAGGCAACGTCGAAATGTTTTCTTTGAGAAGTCCTGCGGAGATCAGAAGCTCCTCGCTCGCCCTTCTGAGATTCAGCGAAAAACTTTTCCTGTCAGGCTTTTCGCTCCAGAGAGAATCCGCAAATCCATTCTGGCTGAACGATTCGATCACGTCTTCACCCACCGTGTAACAATCGGTGCAAATTGATGGGCCGATAGCCGCGCTGAGCTTTGCGGCATCCGATCCGAAGGAATCCTTCATCGCGCGGACGGCGTGTCCGATGACGTCGGCTACGTGGCCGCGCCAGCCGGCGTGGATCGCCCCGACGACGCGGTTCTCCGTGTCGCACAGGAGAATGGGCACGCAATCGGCGGTCCTCACGAAGCAAACCACATTGGGCGACCCGGTCACGAATGCATCCCCTTCCAGTATTTTTTTCGGGGGATTTTCGTCCAGCGTGAATACGCGATTGCCGTGCTTCTGATTCGTCCTGGCTATCAAAAAATCATTCGGACCGAAGTGGGAAATATAATTTTCTATCAAAATTCCGCGCGTCCCGAAGCCGTGTTCTATCCACGGGATACCCGAAAATCCTTCCGCCTGATATAAAGGTCCGACAGTCGTCTCGATTCGTTTCATAGATTATCCAGGAGCTCTTTGAAATCGTGAGGCAGGGGCGCTTCGAATTCCATCCACTTCTTCTTCGTGGGATGTTCGAATCCAATCTTTGCGGCGTGAAGGGCCGGTCTTCCAAAGGCCTCTACAACCGCCCGCCTGCCTCCATCCGAAATCCTTTTCGCCTGCCTTGCGCCTCCTCCGTAGAGGGCGTCACCGACCAGAGCGTGACCGGCCTCCGCAAAGTGCACTCTTATCTGATGCGTCCTGCCCGTGTGCAATTTTATCTCAAGCAACGTCAGATCGGTCCCGTATCGTTTGAGGACCTTCCATTCGGTGAGGGCGACCCTCCCCTTTCGTGTGCGCGCCGAAAACTTTTTGCGGTCCTTCACCGATCTGCCTATAGGTGTGTCTATCGCACCCGATTCGTTTTTCACATTTCCGTAGACTAGCGCCTTATATATCTTTTTGATCTCTCTCGCCTTGAACTGCCTTGAAAGCTCAACGTGCGCAACGTCGTTTTTTGCAGCAACAATTACCCCGCTCGTGCCGCGATCCAGCCTGTGCACGATACCCGGCTTCAACTCGCCGCCGATGCCCGACAGGTCCTTGCAGTGGGCGAGCAGTGCGTTGACCAGAGTTCCCTTCCAGTTGCCGTGGGCCGGATGAACCACCATGTCGGCGGGCTTGTCGACCACTATTATGTCGGAGTCCTCGAACAAAACCTTCAGCGGTATCTCTTCAGGAAAGACGTCGTGCATCTCCGGCGGCGGAATCTCCACTCTGATATCTTCTCCGCTTTTCACCTTGTGGGAAGACTTCGCCACACGCCCGTTGATCAGGACAAATCCGCCGTCAACGAGCTTTTGGGCTCTTGCGCGAGTCACATTTTTGAGCTCGGATGCCAGAAAGACATCCAAACGGAGACCCGCCTTGGTGGGACCCACAACAAACAAATTATTCTTCGAGTTCGACATTCCAGTAGCTGTAATCGACGATGTTGAAGAAGGGGCGCCATTCATCATATTTGATTGGCCCGAGCGATGCGTCCAGGAACGGCGCGACGGTGGGCCTAAACGGTTTGCGGATGAGCGTGAGATTCGCCTCTTCCGGAAGCTGGCCGCCCTTCTTGCGGTTGCATTTGTGACAGCTCGTGACGACGTTCTCCCACGTCGTCTTGCCTCCGCGCGACCTTGGAATCACGTGGTCCAAATTGAGCTGCGAACGCTTGAGCCTCAGCCCGCAATACTGGCAGGTGTGCCGGTCGCGAATCAGAATATTGAGCCGGGAAAATCTTATGTGGCGCTTGGGGAGCTTGTCGTATGCGGTCAGCACAATGACGCGCGGCACGCGAATCACGCGGCCCACTATTCCCACCGTTTCGTCGTTCACGGCTGCGGCGAGCTGCACCCAGCTTTCATAATCGAACGTACGGTATTCGGAATCGACGACGCGCGCGACGCCTGAATAGAGCATGCAAAACGCGCGCTTGAGCGTCGTCACATGAATCGGGAAAAACGTACGGTTTAGGACCAGAACCGAAGATGTAAGCATATTCAATGTTGAATGCCGGTAAGGACGTCTTTGATCATCAATTCCTTGCCCAAAAGCGCGTTGGAACGAACCAGCTCCTCGGCACGGAACGCATCCCTCGCGCGAAAGGCGTTTATGATCTCACGGTGCTGAGACACAGCCTCCGGATTTTTTCCCGATAGCGCAAGCAGAATTGTGAAGCGCTGAAACTTGTTGGCGAGCTGCTGTATCATCGAATAGAGCTGCTCGTTCCCGGATGCGCCCAAAAATATGTTGTGGAACTCGGTGTGTATCTTTGCGATCTTTTTCAAATCCCCCTTCTGATGACAGCGTTCCATCTGATCGTTCAGGCTCTCCATCCTCTGAAGATCCTTTTCCTGAAGATTGGCCGTTGCAACCCTCGCGGCGTACCCTTCAAGGACCGACTTGAGATCGTAGAATTCCTCGACGTCTTTTGCCGTCAGGAAAGTCACGCGCGCGCCCCGTCTCGGCGTGAGCCACAAAAAGCCCTCGGCGGCCAACTGCCTGAAGGCCTCGCGCACGGGCGTGCGGCTGATGCCATAGCGCACAGCAACCTCCGGTTCCGAGACCCTTTCGCCGGCCTTGAGCCGCCCGGCAATGATTTCGTCGCGTATGGCGTCGGCGATCCTCTCGCGCAACGTGAGGTGTGAGACCATTTTTGCCTTGCTGAATTTCATCTGCAGCATTTATAAAACTCCTTAAAATACAAGCAAGTACAGATTTATGCCTGTGTACACAAAACAGATATGAAAAATATGCTACTCTGTCAAGGCCTTATGAAAATCATATCTGGAGCGAGCCCACAATGCGGTTCACATTGTCGTATTGCTCGAGGGTAAGGTAGGAGCGGATACCTGAAATGATTTCGAGGGCTGCAGCCGGCCTCACGAAATTTGCTGTGCCTATCTGAACGGCCGTTGCGCCGGCCAAGAGGAATTCGATCGCATCTTGAGCGCTCATTATCCCGCCCATCCCGATAACGGGAACACGGACCGTGCGGCAGACCTCATAAACCATCTTGAGCGCAATCGGTTTGATTGCGGGGCCCGAAAGACCCCCTGTCACGTTGGCAAGCACCGGCCGCTTTGTGGCGACGTCGATGGCCATCGCGGGTATCGTATTTATAAGCGAGAGCGCATCGGCACCGACACCGACCACCGCGTTTGCCATGTCGACGATGGAGGAGACCTGCGGGGAGAGCTTCACGATGAGCGGGAAAGACGTGACCTTTCTCACCGCTTGCGTCACCGCCTCCGCTGACTTGGGATCCGTGCCGAAGCAGGCGCCGCCCGCTGAGACATTCGGGCACGAGATGTTGAGCTCGATGGCGGCCACTCCCATGGCGCCCTCAAGATTGAGCGCCACTGCTGTGTATTCCTCTATCGTCTCGCCGAAAATATTCACGATGACAGTCGCCTGAGCCTTGCGCAGGAACGGAAGTTTTTCCTTGATGAAAACCTCGACCCCGACATTTGCAAGCCCGATGGCGTTGATGAGACCGGACGGCGTCTCGATCACGCGCGGCATCGGGTTTCCCTCGCGCGGTTTCAGAGAGATGCCTTTTGTAACGACTGCGCCCAATTTCGAAATGTCATAGATCTCGGCGAACTCCTCGCCGTAGCCGAAGGTACCGGACGCGACCATCACCGGATTTTTCAGCTCAAGCTTGCCTATGTTCACTTTCAAATTCGGCTGCATTTTATTCCCAGATTATATCCGCCGCGTTGAAGACCGGGCCTTCCCTGCAGGCGCGGACATATGTTCCGTCGCGCAATTTGACGACGCATCCCAGACAAACTCCTATGCCGCACGCCATGTAACGCTCCAGCGACACCTGCGCCGGCATGTTCATTTTCGCGGCGATCTTTGCCGTCTCACTCAAAAGGCCGTGGGGCCCGCAGCAGAAAATCGCCGCATCGTTGAATTCCATGATCTCTTTTTCCAACCGACGGGTCAAGAAACCCTTCTCGCCCGCGCTCCCGTCCTCCGTTGCAAGTCTCAGATCGACACCAAGAGATTTCAATTCATTAGTGTATAAAAGATCGGATGATTTTTTCGCGCCGTAATAGAAAATTATTTTCGCTCCGTTTTCGGCCGCAGTTTTTGCGAGCGGCAGAAGCGGCGCGATGCCGTATCCGCCCGCAACGAGAAGCGCGGTCTTGATATCTTTAGAAGGATTGAAACCTTTGCCCAGCGGGCCCAGAACGGAAGTCGCCTGGCCCTTTTCTATTTTGGAGAGTGCCGCCGTGCCTTTGCCGACTATCTTGCAGCAGACCTCAAGCACGCCGCCGTCCAGTTTGACAATACCGAACGGTCTGCGGAGCAGGATGTCATGTCCAGGTACTTCCACCATCACAAATTGGCCGGGGACGAACTCATTCCATCCCACCTTCAGGCCGAGGCGAAAATATTTTTCTCCGACGAACTCCTTGTATTCAACTGTCGCCAGCGAATCTTTCATGAGAGTGTCAGCCTCATCACGTAAGCGTCTTCGTTGTTGTCCCGGTAGTATGCGCGGCGCGTCCCCACGACGCCGAAACCGAATTTTTCATAAAGTGTGCGCGCCGGCGTATTCGAGGGCCGGACCTGCAAGAATATCCGCTCCACACCGCGCTCGCGCGCATCACCTATCATATATTCAAGCATCTTCTTCGCAATGCCCTGCCGGCGTGCCTTTGGGGATACCGCAATAGTATGAAGCTCCAGCTCGTCCCCCCAGCCCTGATAGAGCATGTACCCCACTACATTTTCCCGGCTTTTGACAACAAAAAAGTGGATCGTACCCAGCGGGGCAAGATCGAGATAGCACTGCCTCGTCCACGGGGTGGCAAACGAGACGTTCTCGATTTTCATTACCTCATCGAGATCGGCCTCGTCAAAGGGGACGATCCGCGTCGTGTCGGAGCTGTCCATAATTTTAGCGGGCCAAAACCTGACGGCCCTTGAACGTCGCCCTTCTGCCAAGATGCTCCTCGATGCGAAGGAGCTGGTTATACTTGCAGATGCGGTCCGTTCTTGAGGCCGAGCCCGTTTTGATCTGTCCCGCCGCGGTTCCCACCGCAAGATCGGCGATCGTCGTGTCTTCCGTTTCGCCCGAGCGGTGCGATATCACGGTCGTGTACTTTGCGGCGCGCGCCTCGCGTATGCAGCTAAGCGTTTCCGTGAGAGATCCTATCTGATTGAGCTTGATGAGGATCGAATTCGCAACTTTCTTTTTGATTCCCTCTTTGAGGCGGGAGATGTTGGTGACAAACAGATCGTCACCTACGATCTGGATCTTGTCGCCAAGTTTTTCCGTCATCAACTTCCAGCCGTCCCAATCGTCTTCCGCGAGCCCGTCTTCAATGGAGACTATCGGATATTTTTCGGTAAGCGTCGCGTACCACTCCACCATCTCCGGCGCCTCAAGGCTCTTTCCTTCCGCTTTCAATACGTAATTTCCCTTCTCATAAAAAGATGACGCCGCCGGATCCAGCGCCAACGCGATCTGCTCGCCCGGCTTGTAACCGGCTGTTTCGATCGCCTTCACGATGAGATCCAGCGCCTCCTCGTTCGACTTGAGGTTCGGCGCAAATCCGCCCTCATCGCCGACCGATGTTGAGTAACCCTTGTCCTTCAATATTTTTTTCAGATTATGAAAAACCTCGGTCCCCCAGCGCAGCGCCGTGTGAAAAGAATCCGCCCCCACCGGCATGACCATGCACTCCTGAATGTCGACGTTGTTATCCGCGTGCTGACCGCCGTTCATGATGTTCATCATAGGAACAGGAAGGAGCGTTGCGTGGCCGCCGCCGTAGAGGCTCGCAATGTATTCATAGAAAGGCTTGCCCAGCGAAAGCGACGCGGCTCTCGCTACGGCAAGCGACGTCGCAAGAATCGCATTCGCTCCCAATTTGCATTTGTTGGGAGTTCCGTCCAGAGCCAGGAGCTCGTGATCCACGACATTCTGGCCTGTCGAAGACATCCCCTTGAGGTTTTTCTTGATGACGGTGTTTACATTGGAGACAGCCTTGAGCACTCCCTTGCCCATGTAGCGTTTCGGATCTCCGTCGCGCAGTTCCACCGCTTCATGCACGCCAGTGGACGCGCCGGACGGCGTGGCGGCCCGCCCCAAAAATCCGCCTTCTACAAGGCAATCGACTTCGACAGTCGGGTTACCCCTTGAATCCAGGATCTCTCTTCCAATGATATCGATGATGCGGGCCACGATTCCTCCTTTTGGTTTATTCTTCCGGCCCTCCCTTACAAACTGGGGGGTAAAGTGTCAATTATTACTCAGAAATTCTTTCACTTCGCGCGTGATTTGCTCCATCTGCGAAAGACCGAACCAGACAATCTCGCGGTCCGCGCGGAACCACGTAAGCTGTCTTTTCGCGAACCGTCTCGAATTCCGCTTTATGAGCTCCACCGCGTCGTCCATGCTCATCTCTCCTGCCAGATGAGATGCGATCTCCCTGTATCCGATGGCGGAAAAGGCCTGGCTCTCTATGCCGTATTTTTTGACAAGCGATTCCACTTCGAAGGTCCATCCCTCGCCCAACATCTGGTCAACGCGCCGATCGATCCGGCCGTAAAGATCGTCCCTTGGAATGTCGAGACCTATTTTCAGGGAATTGTAACGCCGCTCATCGAATCTGTGTTGTCGGTAAAATTCGCTGGCCGGGACACCGCACGACTCGAAGATCTCAAGGGCGCGTACGATGCGCGTCCTGTCGTTTTTGTGAACGACCTTCGCCGTCACGGGATCTATCCGCGCAAGCCTCTCATGGAGCTTCTCTATCCCCGCATCTTCAATTTCCTTCGAGAGTTTCAGGCGCAGTTTTTCGTCTCCGGGCGGAGCGCCGCAAAGACCGTGGACCAGCATGCGGATATACATCCCCGTGCCGCCCACGACGAAGACGTTTTTACCGCGCCCCACTATCTCTTTTATCGCCTCGTCGGCCAAAGAGATGAACCGCGAGGCGTCGAAACTTTCGGCGGGATCAGCGATGTCCAGCAGATGATGGGGAATTTCAGCGCGGATTTCAGGATCAGGTTTTGCCGTTCCGATATCGAGGCCCTTCCAGACCTGCTGTGAATCCGCATTGACGATTTCGCCCGCAAAATGTCTGGCAAGTTCGGTCCCGACGGTCGTCTTGCCCACTGCGGTGGGCCCGCACACTATCACGATTTTCATCAACTTCTCTTGAACCACTTATCGACCTCCGAGCGTTCGATTGTCACGAGGGCCGGACGGCCGTGGGGGCAGTGGGAAATACCGCCCTGCTCCATCTGGCGAACGAGCGATTCCATCTCTTCTTTGCACAGCGAATCTCCGGCGCGCACCTGACGGTGGCACGCGACCACCTGAAATATTTTGTCCGTCTCTTCATCCGCCGCGGCAGATGATTCAAAATCCGAAAGCTCGACGGCAAATTTCTCGAAAAGATTTTTGAGCGAGACGTCGCCCAGAATGGCGGGAACCGCCTTGATCACAACCGTGCCCCCTCCAAAATCTTCCGTCTCGAACCCGGCGGTCTCGATGCCTCTGATATGCTCCATGATCACGGCTTTCTCCCTGGGCGAAAGATCGATCCGTTCCGGTAAAAGCAGGCGCTGGACCTCGACGTGGCCCTTTGCAAGCTGCCCCCTCAACTCTTCAAACCCCAGCCTCTCATGCGCCGCATGCTGATCTATGAGAACGAGTTTCCCTTCATCCCCTTCGCATACAATGAAAGCGCGATCCAGCTGGCCGATGACACGCAGCTGATCCGATATCAACATGGTCACAGTGGCGGAGGTCGTCTGCTGAGCGGCAGGACCGGTCGGGAGGCGTGTCGGAGGCGACTGCATCCATGGATATGATGCCGCAGGATCCGAGACACGAGACGCGTTTTTGGGCCGTAACCCAAAAACGACGTCGTACTCCCGACCGTTCTGCCGCGAAAGCAAACGATCTCCGCCCGAGACTACCTTTTTCACAGCACTCGCCACGAAATCGTGGACCATACCGCTTTTTGCAAAACGCACCTCGCGCTTTGTCGGATGGACGTTCACGTCAACAAGTTCCGGATCTATATTGATATACAAGACCGCAACGGGATAGGAGCCGCGCGGTAAAAAAGTTTCAAAGCCGGAAAGAAGCGCGTGCTGGAGGATTCGGTCCTTCACGGGCCTGCCGTTGACAAAAAAGTGGATATCCTTCGCGGTCGCCCGATCAAGGCCGCTCTTCACTATAAAACCGTTGATCTCAATTCCGTCGCCCTTTTCGGCGAACTCGAAAATTGAGTTTTTCACATCCGCGCCCAGGACGTCTTCGATTCTATTTTTTGGATCACCCGTTCGGTGACAGCGGATTTTAGGAGAGCCTCCGTGCGAAAGCTCAAAACGGATCCGGCTGTTTGAAAGCGCCATCGACGAAACACAATCGGCGATATGACCGTATTCAACACCATCGGATTTGAGGAACTTTTTCCTGGCGGGAACATTATAAAAGAGATCGTCGACGACGACCTTCGTTCCGGCGGGGCAGCCTGTCGCCCTCACCTCTTTGAGGGCTCCCCCCTCAACGCTGACAAGAGTTCCTTCAAGCGTGCCCGCCACCTTCGTTTCAATGGTCATCTTTGAGATTGCAGAGATGGCGGAGAGCGCCTCGCCCCTGAAACCCATTGTGCGTATCTTGAAAAGATCCTCGTCGGAGGATATCTTGCTCGTTGCGTGGCGCTCTATGGAGCGCTTTGCATCGCTGGCTTCCATCCCCGAACCGTCATCGATCACGACGATCGAATCTTTGCCGCCGCCCGCCACATTGATTTCAATGGATTTTGCCCCCGCATCGATCGCGTTATCGAGGAGCTCTTTGACAACCGAGGCCGGTCTCTCCACAACTTCGCCCGCGGCAATCTTAGCAATGACGTGCTCCGGCAATACTTTTATGGTTCCCATAGCTGGCGGAGTCCTATCATTATATCGGCAAGAAAGGCAAGCAAAGCCCGGCTTGCATTATTTTTCGACCTTTAGCATGATGCCTGAAACAAGGAGGCCATATGCCAACGATGCTTATTTCCTATTTTTCAAAAAGCGGTCACACAAAAAAGATGGCAGAGGCGATTGCGAAGGGCGCCAAGGAAAGCGGCTGCGACGTCCTCTTGAAAGATACTTTAAAAACAACCGCCGATGATTTGAAAAACGCCGGAGCCGTTGTGATCGGCAGCCCCACCTATTACGGCACCATGGCCGCCGAGGTCAAAAAACTCCTGGATGACAGTGTGGCCAATCACGGCAAACTCGCGGGAAAAGTCGGCGGCGCCTTCGCGTCTTCCGGCTTGATAGGCGGCGGTAACGAGACAACCATTTTATCCATCCTTCAGGGGCTTCTCATCCACGGGATGATCGTCCTCGGGAACTCCGACATCGGCCACTACGGTCCGGTGGCAATCGGCGCGCCCGATGAGCGCGCAATAAAAGAGTGCATAAAATACGGCAAACGTCTTGCGGCACTCATGACAAGGCTTGAAAAATGAAAAGACGTCCGCTGCACCTTGCAGCCTTGTTGCCCGTCTACCGGATAATCAAGAGGTACCGGCCCGACTGGTTAGTCATCCCAGCCGATGCCTCGCCCGATGTCTACGCGTCAGCCATGATGGACGGCGGCAACTCGCTTTTTCGCCTCATCCTGCCTCCTTTTTTCAAGAAGATCAGATTCGAGTTGGCGGACGAAAACGAGCTTATGAGGGCAGCGCGCGAGGGAACAATTGTATATGTGGCGCGCGGCGTGGGTCAGCTCGAGTACGGATATTTTGCCCACCTTTTCCGGGAAGTGGGTCTCCCTTCGTCTTCTTTCACAAATGACATTTCGCTTGAAAGATGGATGCCGTGGCGCGATCTCAAGGCAACCCTGACCCTCCAGCTCGAAACGCTTCAAAAAGAGGGCGGCATTGCCAACCCCGTTTCTTCGGGATGGCTCACAGATCTCGTCGCCGGCGGCAAAAGCGCCCTTCTATCGATTCGCCCAACCGAACTGGAGGATGAATCGATACTTCTGTCATATTCGCAAAAACTTTTGGGGGCGGTCATAAGCGCCGGCCGAAAAGGCTCGCGCCCCGTCTATCTGGTCCCGCTCGAATTCATCTGGGACAAGAGGCCTTCCCGCGCGAACCGTTCGATTGTCGACATCCTCTTCGGAGAAAAGGAAAACCCCGGGCGAATACGAAAAATGGTTCTCTTCTGGAGAAATTACAATTACCGCGCCGTCGTGAAGATAGGCGAGCCTATCGATCTTGCAAAATTTTTGGCTGAAACTCCGAATGAAAACGAGAGCGAGCAGGCGAGGCGTCTTGGGCGAAAAATACACACGACCATCAAGATGGAGCACCGGACGGTTACCGGCCCGCTTGTTCGTTCCAAGGGTTGGTTCGTGGAGCGCGTTCTGGTGGACGAGGCGTTTCAGCAGAAAATCTGCGAGCTTGCCGCTCAAATGGGCCGCCCCGCCGACGATCTTCGGGAACTGGCGCGAAGATACGTGAAAGAGATCGCGGCGGATATCAACTACACATACATAGAAGTGGGCGACCTTCTTCTGGGTTGGGTCTTGAAATCGCTTTTCACCGGACTCGTTTTCAATCAGGAGGGGCTCGCACAGGCAAAAAGACTCTATTCAAAAGCACCCGTGGTCTTTGTCCCCAATCACAAGAGTCACATGGATTATCTCATCCTTGCGGACATCTTCTATAACAACAACATGACGATCCCGCACGTCGCGGCGGGCCTCAATCTCTCCTTCTGGCCTCTGGGCCAGTTCTTCCGGCGATGCGGCGGATATTTTATACGACGCAGCTTTGAGAATAATAAGCTCTACCGCCTCGTCATCGAGACCTATTTACGCATCCTGCTTGAGGAAGGTTATGCCCAGGAATTTTTTATCGAAGGCGGACGCTCAAGGACCGGAAAACTCATGCCCCCCAGATACGGAATGATCCGCATGCTTTCAAAGGCGGTTGCCGATCGGGCTGTCGAAGACCTCCATTTCATACCCGTCTCATTTACATACGACCGCGTAATAGAACAAAAATCCTACGAGGACGAACTCGGGGGCGAGTCGAAAGAGAAGGAAAAACCCTCCCACCTTTTGCGTCTCGTCAAATATTTGAAGCGCCAAAAGGGCCGCTATGGAAAAATATATGTGAATTTTGGAGCGCCCGTATCCTATCAGGAAGTCGCAAAGCAGTGTGGAACCGAGGGGATAGTTGAGACCATCGCGCAAAATATCTGCCGTGAAATCAACCGCAATATCGTGGTCACGCCGCAGTCTATAGTCGCCGCCGCCATTCTCGCAAATCCCTTGCGTGCGATGACGGCACAAACCATCTATGAGCGATCATCTATCTATCTTGATTGGCTGAAGGCAAAAGGCACAACGCTCTCGCAAGCGATAGTTTCGGATGCAAAGGCAGCGATAAACAATGCAATTTCACAGTTTGTGGCCTCCCGCCTGATAAGCCTGCACGAAGAAACCGACGTGCCTATTTATCTGGTGGATGAGGACAAAAGGCTCAAGCTCGATTACTTCAAGAACGGTTCGGTCCATTTTTTTGCATCGGTCGGTGTGGTCTCGACGTTGATTTTAAAACAGAAAAACATGACGGCAGAGCAATTGGAAAGCGATTTCGGCGTCTGCAAAGCCATCCTCAAGCACGAATTCCGCTATTCGACCAGGATGCCGATCACGCAACACATCACGAAGATAACCGACTTTCTGGCTGCGCAAAAAGCGATCAAAATCACGGACGACCGCATCGAAATGAACGAGGGTGGAAAGGAAATTCTCGCCGCATTTTCGAGCCAGATTCAAATTTTTCTCGAATCCATCAAGATTGCGCTGGCGTCCGTGAAGCGGCAGGAAATCACGGCGGCTGATGAAAAGGAACTCGTAAAAATAATGATGGCGGCGGGAAAAAATATGCTTCTTCTGGGTTACGTGGGCCATCGCGAGGCGATTTCAAAGGCAAATTTCACGAATGCGATGCGCCTGATGTGCGATTTGAAAATTCTTACTGAACCGCAAAAAAAGATTTTCAGCTCAACTAATGACACGCACGCGATTCACAACCTTCAAGTGCAACTTGAACGTCTTTTCTGAAGCCCGCGCTTTGTATCAAAACACTCCTTTATACACAAGTTGTGGAAAAATCCGGTCGGCCCCTTTAATAATGGCCCGAAAATCGCGCTTCGCCTAACATCTTAATTTTCGTGCAAGTTAGATGCGCAATTTTTGTGCACTCTAATTTTTTGCGCTGTTAAGGTGTCTGAAAACTCAAAGAAAGGGAGTTGTCCACAAGGTTATCCCATGCTTCTGTGGGAAACGTTGGAAGTTTTTACGCCTGAGCTTCTTCGGGCTCATCTTGCTGGGAATTTTCCTGATCGCGGCGATTGCCGCCTTCATCTGAATTTCCGTTTTGATCGCGGGGATCTCCGTTACGCGCGACGTGCTGGATCTGATAATCACGCTGTCCGGAATGAATTGCGGCGGCAAATACCGGGATGCCCTCGGCAGTCGCGACCGGAATCATGGGCCAACCGATGAAACGGAATTCCTCTGTGCTTTCGGTCAGCGCGCATTCGACATCAAAGGGGTTCTGGCGGGCCGCAGACGTGCGGACCGTCTCAGACACCGATTCATCACCATGTCCGTTCGCAGAACGCCTTGTCACATCTTTATTGGAGGGCTCATCTGCAGCATTCAAATTCTCTTCGCTTCCAATAGCAAACTCCGGCAACTCGATTGCCGATCTCTCATCGGATTGGGCGGTACTTTGAGAAACAACCACCGGTTCTGTCTCAATGTCTTCCTGAACGTTTACTATGACAGGATAATCGATTTGATGTGCTAACTCAGTGATGGACTCATCACCTTCTGCATTGTAGATGGCCGCGCCGAGAACAAGCGTTGCCGATGGAGATGAAGCATTATCCGATCCGGCAGTTTCCGGCAGAACGACTTCCGCGCGAACGAAACTTACATGCTGAGCACCGGCGCTATCCGGCTGAGATACCGGTGCAGATGACTGAACTGCAATTGTCTCTTGAGTATCGGTGATACTCACCACAGGACTCGTAACAGAGGAATGTTCTTTATCAGATGAAAGTGAAGGAGAAGATGTATGGGATGCCGGCTTCGCGTCATCAAGAGTCAGATCCACAGATTTCGGTTTGGAGGGGGACTCATGTTTGACGGGCTCGGTTTCGGACGGCTCCTCATCTTTCGAAATTGCGCGTTCCGTCGTCGGCGCGGGATCAGGCGTCGAATCTTCAGCCGTGTATGCAAACCATCCCGCAACCGACTGCTCTTGCGGACTGGATTCGGAATCGGGTTCGTACGAGTAGTAGCCGTCCGTGAATTCGGTCATTGAGGGATCAACGCATCGGCCGCTTTCCTGATCGTAGACTTCGTAGATGCCCGTCGTTTCATCATAGACCCATTCAAATCCGTTAGATTGGAGATGGAAGAGGCCGTCCGACAAATCGTACCAGCCGGTAAAACTTTCGCCCTGATCGTTTGTGATTAGATATTTGCCGTCAGCCAAAGGCTCGATGACGTATCCGCCGGAATCCGAATAAACATATTTCGGCTCGATGATCGATTCGCGCGGGAGAACTTCATTTAACGTTTTGACAATCTTCTCGTTGGCCACAAATAGCTCCGAAGAGAGCAGACACCACCCTCTGTAAGTATTATCGGTTGACCCCTCCCATAAGTTGCGTGGTTTTTTTAGGGTGTAAGTAGTTGATAATGGGCTATTTTTGGGCGATCCGGAGGCGTAGGGCCGTCAATCGTGTGACTACTTACGCCCGTGATTATTTTTGTTGATTCTTTTTTCCAATCGAATAGCTTCCCGCAGCACTTGAAAATTTTTTTCGGGGGTCGTCTAACGGTAGGACTGCAGCCTCTGGAGCTGCGTATTGGGGTTCGAATCCCTGCCCCCGAGCAAAAAAGAAAAGTCTCCATTTTGGGGACTTTTCTTTTTTTATCTGTGGCAGGATGAGAACCGACGCCGAAAAAGTCACCACACTCCGCTGACACTCAAGACCCCGCCTCCGTCTAACGGCGCCGCCGATAAAGATATGCGCGAAGAACCTTCCTCTTTCGGCCTGTGAAAAAGATACGGAATCCCGACTCCGAATGCGGAGCCCAAAACTGCGCCGGCGATCACGTCGGTCAGATAGTGGCGGTCGGCCGCGATGCTCAAGTATCCGGTCGTCGCCGCGATCGCCATCCCCGTTCCCCACACAAGCGGAGCGAGCCTGTATCCGCGCATTGTAGCAACCGTACCGCTGGCGGCCGCCAGTGAAAAAGCTAGACTCGTGTGGCCGGAGTAAAATGAATTATTGTCGCTGGGACTAGTTGATCCTCCTCCGAAATGGGCGTAGGGCCTTTGCCTGCCGGCAGCGATTTTGACAAGTTCCGTCGTGAAGGCGGACAGAGATACCGCTTCGGCAATGATGAGCGCGTCGGGGAGAAAATTGGAAAGAGCTCCATCATGGCCCGCAGCAAGCGCGTCGAGTCCGAACGCCGCCATAGGGGCCAGGGCATAACCTGTTACATAGACCGCTTTATTGGCGGCATTGGTGTTCCCCCACTTGATGTTATCATGACCCCAGTTGTCGAATGAGTTCACGTCGCACCAGCGACAGTAGGTAGGCAAGAGTTTGCTCTTTGCCGCCGCCGTGATGATGTAGCCAGTCGTCGCGATGCCGGTGACGACCAGATCTACCTTCCAATTGTAACGAAGAAGGCCCGGCTTTGTCTCGTCATCCGTTTCGCCTCCCGCAAGTGCAGTCCCCTGTAAAACCGCAACAACGATAAGTACCGCCAGTATTTTTTTTGATCTCAAAAAAATCATTTCGCGCGATCTACATACATTCAATCTTTGATTGCAATCGGTTTGATTTGTTATCCACACCTGTGAATTGCCATATTTTGCCCATTTTGCCTGTGGATTACCGATTACGGGGCAGATTTTGGGGACGTTACCCCCTATAATAACGTATTGATATAACTATTGAATCAGATACCTCTCAAGAAATCCGCAATTTTGGGCAGGAAATCGCGCATTTTTGATCATTTTTTAGCCGTTTTGATACTGATTTTTGTCGATTTTGACTATTTTTAACGATGTCAGTCAAAATTAAATTTTTCTAGCAACTTTTGGCTTCGTCCTGCCGATAATATATATAGACGCGCAAATAAGAAACCCGGGCTGCCAAGGCAACCCGGGTTTTTTGCTTATAAAGGCCAAAATAACCTAAAATTTCAGCTTAAAGAAGACCCCAAAGGCCCCTCTTTTCACGGTGGTTTCAACCGAAGCGAATTTCGTGCCGCCCTTGAAGGGGTTCCCCCCCGGCAGCGTCGCCGGAAGCGTAGTGCCCATCTTTACGGTCGGACGCTGTCTCATCTCCACCTTCCTCTTTGCGGCCTTCATATAGCCTCTCTTTCGAGACCATTATATCACACTTCCAGCTTTTTGGGATAGTGGCTCAAAATCTCGCAGCCTTTCTTTGTGACATATACCAGATCCTCGATTCTCACGCCGCCGATCGAGGCGTAGTAAAGCCCCGGTTCGACGCTCGTGACATAACCATTGGGTATTATGAAATCGCGGGGCCCGATGCGCCCGGGCTCTTCGTGAAGATCGAGCCCGATGCTGTGGCCCGTCGAATGAAAAAATCCCTGCCTTCTGCCGCCCTTCTCGCCTGTCTCGTAGCCCCTGCCTGAAAAAAACTTCAGTATGGCTTCGTGCACGATCTTTGCGTTGATGCCGGCACGCACTTTCGAAATTCCCAGTTCCTGACCCTGCTTCACAGTTGCGTAGAGTCTTCTCAGAGATTCGGGCGCCTCTCCCTTGCAGAAGGTTCTTGTTGCGTCGGCGTAATACATCGTCTTTGTCGATCTCGGAAATATGTCTACTATGATTGATTTGTGAGCTTTCAGAGGCCCCGTCCCCCTGTCGTGCGGATCTATCGAATGCATGCCGCAGGAGACTATCACCTCCGACGCAAAATGGTCACGCTCCAGCAAAAAGACTTTTATCATCTGCTGCATCTTGTCTGATGTGAGAACGCTCCCCCGATAGATTATATCTCCGTTTCTGATTTTGCTTTGTTTCAGAGTTCTCTCGGCCAGACCCATCGCTTCAAAAACAATCTTTTGCGATTTCTCGATCAGCTTTTTCTCTTCAGGAGTCTTTTCGAGCCTTTCAGGATAAAAGGGCGTCGGCCCGGCCTCGATCTTAAAGCCTTTACGCCTGAGGCCGTCCACAAGATTGAAGGACATGTTCTGCGGAACGACGAGCTTTTTTATTCTCCGCTCCGAAAAAATCTCATGGAGGACGTCGATGATCGTAAATTTTTTGTTCTTATTTTCCGCGCGCTTCGTATAGACGGGCAGCGACAGGACATGGTCAACGTCCGCCTCTTTTTTGCCGCGGTCGATTTCAAGGTCCGAGAGCACTAAATATTTCTTCCCGGAGTTCTCAAAATAGATGAAAGGGTCGGGGGCGGCAAATTTGGTGGCATAAAAGAGATCCGCATTCCGTTCCGCCGAATCGTAGATAAATTTAGCGCTGCCCATAGGATTCTACCCCCTTGTCAAGCAAAATAATCCGGTAAAAGTTTTTTTGGTTGTCGGGCCCGACATCGATGGTCTAGTATTTCGCCAACATTCCAAAGTGACGTTCTCCGAAAAGTTGTATCAATAAATTTTCAACCGTAAGCTGATTTTCAATATAAAGTGAATTAGAGGTTTATGTCCAATAAAAAGGCATGGTTCATTCGTGGCGCTTTGCTCGTCGTCATCCTGACGCTGGCGGCCTGCGCCCCCTATCACGCGAAACGCCGCTCCATAAAGTATGAGGCTACCGGCGTCGCTTCGTGGTACGGGCCCGGCTTTGCCGGCCGGAAAACCGCGTGCGGCGAGCGCTACAAGCCGTCGGGAATGACAGCCGCGCACAAGACGCTCCCCTTCGGAACGGCGGTCAAGGTTACCAATCTTGACAACGACAGGTCGATTGTCGTGCGCATAAACGACAGAGGGCCTTATGTGCGGGGCAGGATAATCGACCTTTCGCAAGGCGCGGCCAAGAAGCTGGGCGTCATAGGAACGGGAACCGCAAACGTCAAGGTCGTGGCGCTGCACGTGATGCTTCCGAAGGATGCGATCGAGGATTTTGCCGAGAAGGAACACGTAGAGAAGGAGCTCGCCAAAAAGGACTCGGACGAATTTTAAACACCTGAATTCATCCAAACCCCGCCCCGTTCCGGGCGGGGTTTTTTTTTGACATAAGCCCCTCCCCTTTGTAAGGAGGGGAATACCAAGGACGGGGATGAAACCATGAAAACAAGAGTTTACGGAATCGTTATCGCTGCTTCGGTTCTGGCTTACGGATTTCTTATGACCGGCTGCGGCGGCGGCGGTCGCACAATCACCGCGCCGCTCATTGCGGCGGTCGAAACAGCGTTGGCGCAAAACAACGTCTCAGGCATGGTGCCGGGGCTCGCTTTGGGCGCAATCACCCTGCCACCGTGTACAAAAAGTGACGGCACGGCGCTTGACTTCACTGCGACGTATTCGATAACCGGTCTGCCTGCATGGCTGACCTTCGATGCGGCGACGCTCGCTTTGACCCTTACCACCGGCGCTGTAGTCCCCGCAGAGGCGAATACCGCCGCAGAAGTGACTTACACGTGCGCGGATGCTTTGAATCCGGCCGTCACCGCATCTCTGACGTTCACAGCAAACGACATGGACGGCGGCGGAGTGGTTGACGGACACGAATATGTGAACGGAGCGGTACCGCTCGCCGGTTACAACGGGTATTTTGCGTTGAACCCTGGAAATGTTGACCGGTACCGCGTTTCGCCGAATCCGTTTAAGATACCGAACGGAATTGCAAGACCAACCGTCGGCATGGATCCCACCGATGCGGCGGACGACACGGCAGACTTTGACGGCGACACGCTCACCAATCTTCAGGAGATAACAAACGGCACGAACGTCTTTGTCCATGCAACCAACGGCCTTTTTGGCGCTGCTGCGACTTATCCGCTGGCGAACGTTCCGGGCGTAATCACCTCTGCTGATTTCAACAATGACGGAAATCTGGATATCGCTGTGACAACGGGCGGCAACAAAGTGGCCGTCCTTTTGGGCAATGGCGACGGATCATTGGGTGCGGGGACTGATTACAATGTTTCAGGCACTCCGGATGGCATCGTAAGCGCAGATTTCAACGGTGACGGCAATATGGATCTCGCGTCGGCAAATAACTTCGGAGTGAATGTATCGGTTCTTCTTGGAGACGGAACAGGGGCATTTGCGCCAAGAACGGACTACAATGCAGGAGTAGCTCCCACTAAAATCACGGCGGCCGATTTTAGCAACGACGGGATCGTCGATCTGGTTTCATCGAATCAGGTATCAGGCACGATTTCGATGTTGTTGGGCGTGGGAGACGGCACATTCGCGGCGCATGTGGACTATGCCACAGGGACATCGCCGGCAGGTGTTACAGCAGCGGACTTCAACAACGACGGCAATATGGATATTGCGGTCGCCAACGCCTTCGCCGGAGTCAATACCTTTTCCGTTCTCATGGGAAATGGCGACGGAACCCTCAATGCCAAGACGGATTATCCGACAGGAACACAACCCAAGGGCATCATGTCTGCTGATTTTAACAGCGACTCAATACTTGATATAGCGGTAACTACAACTGCCAACACCGTGGCGATAAACATGGGAATCGGAGACGGAAGCTTCGGCGCAAGAACGGAATTTGCGACGGCAAATACGCCGCAATCAATAATTGCGGCCGACCTGAACGGAGACAGCAACGTCGACCTTGCCACGGCCAACTCTGCCGGCGGAGTCAGCACCGTATCGGTTCTGCTGGGCGCAGGAGACGGCACCTTTTCGACACATGTCGACTATGCAATTCCAAACACGGCCTCATTTTTGACGGCATGCGATCTGAATGCGGACGGGGCCCTTGATCTTGTTGTCACGATCGGCGGCGCCGGATCCGACGTCGGCGTTTTGCTGGGTCAATTATAATTCTTTGAGGAGAAAATATGACGACTCCATTCAAGAACGAACTTCTCGTCGATTTTACAAATTCTGAAAACAGAAAAAAGATGGAAGCGGCGTTTGAGAAAGTTGAAGCGGATTTCGGGAAAGAATATCCAATCATCATCGGCGGTGAAAAGATAATGACCGCTGACAAGATCCGCTCCGTCAACCCTTCGAACAAGAACCAGGTAGTGGGCGTCGCGCAAAAAGGAACGGTGGCACTGGCCGAAAAGGCGCTGGAAGTTGCGTGGAAAACCTTTGAAACATGGAAGAAAACACCTGCTACCGAACGAGCGGATTACCTCTTCAAAATCGCATCTATTATGCGCGATCGCAAATTCGAGTTTTCGGCCACGATGGTCCTTGAAGACGGCAAGAGCTGGGTTGAGGCCGACGCGGACGTCGCCGAGGCGATAGATTTCTGCGAATTCTACGGACGCGAGGCCTTGAGATATTCGGAAGGCAATCCCCTCGTCCAGTGGCCGGGCGAGAAAAACGAGCTTGTCTATCTGCCTCTGGGCGTGGGTGTGGTGCTTCCGCCGTGGAACTTCCCGCTTGCAATACTGGTCGGCATGACAACGGCGGCGATCGTCACAGGGAACACGGTGGTCCTGAAACCGGCGAGCGACACGCCCGTCATAGCCGCAAGGTTCATGCAGATAGTAGAAGAGGCCAAAGTACCCGCCGGTGTGGTCAACTTCCTCACGGGAAGCGGCGCCGACGTGGGCGAGATGCTCATAGGCCACCCAAAGGTCCGCTTCATCACGTTCACCGGCTCCAGAGAGGTTGGGCTCCACATCGTTGAAGAGGCGGGCAAAACGAAACAGGGCCAGATATGGATCAAGCGCGTCGTCGCAGAGATGGGCGGCAAGGATGCGATAATTGTGGATGATGAGACCGACGTTGATGCCGCCGTCGAAGCTGTTGCGCTCTCCGCATACGGCTTTCAGGGCCAGAAATGTTCTGCATGCTCGCGCGCGATAGTCTCCGAAAAAATATACGACGCGTTTCTTGAAAAACTGGTGACGCGCGTTAAAAAAATCACAGTGGGTCCCGTGAAAGATTTTGCAAACTACATGGGCCCGGTATCTTCAAAGTCAGCCTTCGAGAAGATCATGGGTTATATTGAGACCGGGGAAAAAGAGGGAAGGCTTGTCTGCGGAGGAGAGGCAATATCGGGCGACGGCTTTTTCATCCAGCCCACGATCATCGCCGACGTGAAACCCACCGCCAGAATCGCGCAGGAGGAAATTTTCGGGCCGGTGCTTGCGGTCATCAAGGCGAAGGATTTCGACGACGCCCTTAAGATCGCAAACGGCACACAATACGGGCTGACGGGCGCAGCCCTAACCAGGAATCCGCAGAAGATCGAAAAGGCGAAGCGCGAGTTTTTTGTTGGCAACCTCTACATCAACAGAAAGTGCACAGGCGCGCTGGTCGGAGTTCAGCCCTTCGGTGGCTTTAACATGTCAGGCACTGATTCGAAGGCGGGAGGCAGGGATTATCTGCTCCTTTTCCTGCAGGCAAAATCGATATGTCAGAAACTGTAGCGCAAATTGAGATGACCAAACCAAGCAAGGTGAACACATTCATCATGTCTTTCCTCTTCTGGTTCGCGAAGAGGTTTATCGCGGGCCAGACGCTGGGTGATGCGCTGATGGTGCTGCGCTCGCTCAAGGTGAGGGGCTTCCAGACGACCGTCGACCACCTTGGCGAAAACGTCACGAATGAGGAAGAGGCGAAAATCTCGGCGGACACATACATTGAAATCATCAGGGCCCTCAAGAAAAACAATCTGGAAAACAACATCTCCGTAAAACTCACGCAGATCGGCCTCGATATCAGCCGAGATCTCTGCCGCGAAAACCTGAAGCGCATTGCGGAGGTTTCCCGCGAGACGGGCGGTTTCGTGCGCGTCGATATAGAGGGTTCAAAATATACGTCGTCCACGCTTGACGTCGTCCGCGAGATCAAGGCAATGGGCTATCCGGTGGGGGCCGCAGTGCAGGCGATGCTCAGGAGAACGCCCTCGGACATCGTGACGCTCCTTGAAGACGGCATTACCATGCGCCTTTGCAAAGGGGCCTACAAGGAGCCGATCGACATCGCGTTCGGGAAAAAACACGAAGTCGACATGCAGTATGTCGCCCTGGTGAAAAGGCTTTTGACCTCCGGGCTCTATCACGGCATCGCAACGCATGACGAAAAAATAATCGCGGCCACAAAAACATTCGCGAAGGAGCGCGCCGTAAAGCGCGATCAGTTCGAATTTCAGATGCTTTTAGGGATCCGCCCCGCCCTTCAGGGTGAGCTCATCGCAAACGGATGGCGGCTGCGTGTTTACGTTCCATACGGAAAGGCATGGCTGCCATATGTCATAAGAAGGCTGCGCGAGAGAAAAGAGAACGTCTGGTTCGTGATAAAAAACTTTTTCAGAAAATAGGAGGCTTCAAATGGCAGCAAGAACAACGCAAGATTATTTAAATGAAGTCGATCGCGTAAGCGCGCACAATTATCATCCGCTGCCGGTCGTGCTTTCGAAGGGCGAGGGCTGCTGGGTCTGGGACGTTGAAGGCAAAAAATATCTCGACATGCTGTCGGCCTACTCCGCAGTGAACCAGGGCCACAGGCACCCCAAGGTCGTGAAAGCGCTCAAGGACCAGGCGGACCGCATCACCCTCACCTCGCGCGCGTTCCACAACGATCAGATGGGACCGTTCCTCACGCTTCTCTGCAAGACCGCCGGCTATAAAAGAGCGCTTCCCATGAACTCGGGCGCCGAGGCCGTTGAAACCGCAGTGAAAGCAGCGCGCCGCTGGGGTTACGAGAAAAAAGGTATCGAGAAGGACAAAGCCGAGGTCATCGTGTGCAAGGATAATTTTCACGGCCGCACGATAGCCATCATCAGCTTCTCCACCGAGCCTTTGTATCAGGACGGATTCGGGCCGATGACGCCCGGCTTCAAAGTGATACCTTTCGGCGACGCCGATGCGCTGGAAAAGGCGATCACGAAGAACACGTGCGCATTTCTTGTGGAACCGATTCAGTGCGAAGCCGGAGTGAAAATCCCGCCTGACGGATTCCTAAAACGCGTGCGCGAAATCACGAAAAAACATAACATCCTTTTCATGGCGGACGAAATTCAGACAGGCCTCGGAAGAACCGGGCGCATGTTTGCCTGCGACCATGAAGGTGTCCGCCCCGACGTGATGATCCTGGGCAAGGCGTTGGGCGGCGGCGTTTATCCCGTCTCCGCAATCGTCGCCGACGATGAGGTGATGGAGGTCTTCGTACCGGGAAACCACGGCTCCACTTTCGGAGGAAACCCTCTCGCCGCGGCGGCAGGAATCGCGGCACTGGGCGTACTGATTGATGAAAAACTTCCGGATCACGCGCATGAAATGGGTACATATATAATGAATGAGTTGAAAAAGATAAACTCGAGCCATGTGAAAGAGATCCGCGGACGCGGCCTTATCATCGGCATCGAAATAAAAGAATCATCCGGCAAGGCCAGGCCTTTCTGTGAAAAACTCATGACCGAGGGGATGCTCTGCAAAGAAACTCACGATCAGGTGATAAGGATATGTCCGCCTCTCGTGATCGACCGTGAAACGGCCGACTGGGCGCTCGCACGTATCCGCAAGGTGCTATCATAATGACACTCTCAAAGGCATACACACCGAAGGACGTTGAAAACAAATGGTACTCATTCTGGGAGGAGAACGCCCTCTTTCGCCCGGACCCCAAATCGAGGAAAGATCCGTATTGCATCGTAATACCTCCGCCCAACGTGACGGGCGTTCTGACGATGGGCCACGTCTTGAACAACACGATTCAGGACATCATGGTGCGCAGGAAAAGAATGCAGGGCTTTGAAGTGCTCTGGCTTCCCGGCACGGATCACGCTGGCATCGCAACACAGACGGTCGTCGAAAAAACTCTCAAAAAAGAAGGCGTCATAAAGCACCGCGAAGATCTCGGCCGCGAGGAGTTTTTGAAAAGGACGTGGCAGTGGAAGGATAAGCACGGCGGCATCATCATACAACAGCTTAAAAAATTGGGCTGCTCGTGCGATTGGTCGCGGACGGTCTTCACGATGGACGGCCTTGACGAACGCGAACCCCACCCGCGCATCAACTATTCGCAGTGCGTGCGCGAGGTCTTTGTCAGGCTATATAATGAAGGGCTCATCTACCGCGGCAAGAGGATGGTCAACTGGTGCCCAGTCTCCCACACGGCCCTGTCCGATGAAGAGGTCGTGATGAAAGAGGTTGACGGCCACCTCTGGCACATAAAGTACCCGCTTCTTGGCGACAATAACCAGCCCGTGCATGATAAATTCGTCATCGTCGCCACGACGCGCCCCGAAACGATGCTGGGCGACGAGGCGGTGGCGGTCAATCCCAAAGACGAGCGCTACAAAGATCTGATAGGCCGAAAAGTCATGCTGCCGCTCAAGAGCAAACCCATCCCCATCATCGCCGACGATGCGGTGGATCTGAAATTCGGAACCGGCGCGGTGAAGGTGACACCGGCGCACGATCCAGTCGATTACGACATTGCGTTGAGACACAATCTTCCCATCACGGTTGTCATCGCAACCGACGGCACGATGACGGACCTTGCGGGCGAACAATACGAAGGGCTCGACCGCTTCGAATGCCGCCGCGCGGTCGTCGCCGATCTCGAGGAATGGGGGCTCATGCTCAAGGTAGAGCCCTACAAGCACAACGTCGGGTTTTCGCAGCGCGCCGACGTGCCGATAGAACCTGTGTTAAGCGAACAGTGGTTCCTCAAATATCCCGAACGTGAAAAAAGCACGAAGGCGGTCGTCAAGGGCGATATTAAATTCTGGCCGGAGAGGTGGACAAAAGTCTACGCCCACTGGATGGAGAACATAAGAGACTGGTGCATATCGCGTCAGCTCTGGTGGGGACATAGAATCCCGGTGTGGTATTGTGAAAAATGCCCGCCGATAGTGTCGCTTGAAACGCCTAAAAAATGCCCAAAGTGCGGCAGCACGGATCTCGTTCAGGATAACGATGTGCTGGACACATGGTTCTCCTCGTGGCTCTGGCCCTTTGCAACAATGGGCTGGCCCGAAAAAACGGCAGAGCTCAAGAAATTCTATCCCACATCCGATCTTGTCACCGGCCCGGATATAATTTTCTTCTGGGTGGCGCG
>JBGSNL010000071.1:0-10596 GCA_041739675.1 bacterium | reverse complement strand
GTTATGCCTCTTTTTCGATGTCAGTGCCTCGCTTGTTTTTTCAAGCATCGACACTAGTTCCCTGCGGCCCAGCATGAAGTGGTTTGGAAAGGCGAAGTTCGCGGTCTCGTGAGCCCTGAAAATGTTTTTTCTGCTGATTCTTTCAAGATCGTAAAAGCGCCTGAAACCCCCGAACGCCCTGTTTGAATTTTCAAGCACCTGACGCAGATTTTCACTGTAATGTTTTACGCCCGTGAGCTCCGAAAGGGTTTTCAATGCGCGCCCCAGCTGATCTTTCACATAGGCGACCGCGTCGCCGCTTTCTTCAAAGGGAACATCTATGAAAATGAAAGGGACACGCTGCTCCGTTGCCGCTTCCGAAAACGTCTTCACGTTTCCGTCGCATAAAATGGACGCGGCCCCCACGACATCGGGCGTTCCGAGAATGCCGCTTTTTGAAATTCCCATGAGCATGCGGTGAAAGGAGCACATCGTCGGCGGAGCACCCATTCCTTCCGCGGTGTTCAGGAATATGGGGGAGAGGCCCAGCGAAGAAAAGGTTCCTGCAATCGCCTCAAGGGTTATCGGATGGATGCCGAAGGTGTGAAGTACCTCGGCCGGAAAGAGCACCGACGTCCAGGCGCTTTTCACGTCGGCAGAGGTAGCTTTTGCAAGATAGCCCGATATCTCCCTTGCCGAAACCCTGCCGGCGGGCGACTTCGTCCTCGAAAAATAGACGTCAAGCAACCTGTAGAGGCGAATCGCGTCATGGAAGGAAAATTTTCCCTTCGACACCGCGTTGTACAATTTTTTCGCTGTGACGTCTTTTCCCGCCATATTATCCTTCAAGCGCGAACAGCGCCGCGCCCAGAGCACCTGTGAACTGAGGCTCGTCTATGACCTCAATTTCGGAGCCCAGACAATTTTTGAGCTCCCTCACGAGGCATATGTTTTTTGCGACCCCTCCTGCCATGTAGTACGGGGGCTCTCCGCCTATCCTCCTCGCAAGAGAGGCTGTGCGCTCCGCGATCGCCATGTGGATCCCCTTTGCAATTTCGTCTTTGGCTGAACCCGTTGCGATGAGCGATATCACCTCTGACTCTGCAAAGACGGAGCACATGCTGGAGACCGCGACGCTTTTTTTGGCCTTGAGCGCAAGTTTTGCAAATTCTGTAAGATCCATTTCCATCTTTGAGGCCATCACCTCCAAAAACCTTCCGGTCCCGGCGGCGCACTTATCGTTCATGGCAAACTGGGCGACCTTGCCTCCATCCGACATTCTTATCGCCTTGCTGTCTTGTCCGCCGATATCGATGACCGTGGCGGGTTTTCCAAGTATGTGAAAGGCCCCGGCCGCGTGGCAGGATATTTCAGTCACGATCCGGGAGGCCCCTTCGACGTTGTTTCTTCCGTAACCGGTCGCGACGATCCGCGCTATCTGGCCCTTCACAATTCCGTCTTCGGCCAGCTCCTTTAAAGACCTCTCGACGCTTTTCTTTACCGATGTGCCGGTCGGAACCATTTTGCGCGCGACAATATTTTTGTCCGCATCAATACAGACAAGCTTGGTCGCGTGGGAACCGCTATCGATGCCCACAAAATATTCTCCGGCTTTGGCCTTAGCCTTAACCTTGATTTTTCTCTTTATACTTTCAAAAAACGCGTCGAGTCTTGTCATAACCTGCCCCTCCGAGTTCACATCCAGCTCATGCTCGATTATGAGCACGGGGATGGCGAGATTCTCTTTGAAATATTTGTAATCAAAATGATGGAAATCGCAGAACTTCACTGCGTTCACTATGAGCCCCGCAACGCCCTCCTTCTCGATTGTTTTTTTGAGCTCCCCCTTGTAATCAAGATCGTTAGTGCGCGGGCAGCTGTTCTTTTTCAAAAATCCTGCGGCATACTTTTGAAGGTCGCCAGTTAACTCCATCAACTTCGCGTCTGGACGGGATTTCACGAGACAGTGGTTGAGATATAGGGCCTCGAAGCCGAATTTTTTCAAACAGGCTTCCAACGCCTTGAGCGGCACATTCGCTCCGAGGATTCCTATTTTCACTTCATCTCTCCAGTCTCGATTTCAATTTTTTGAGTTCGGCGGCGA
Organism: bacterium; assembly: GCA_041739675.1. GTDB lineage: Bacteria > UBA10199 > UBA10199 > 2-02-FULL-44-16 > DYJF01 > DYJF01. The sequence goes on along the minus strand of JBGSNL010000071.1, from coordinate 8,513 downwards.
AAAATCCGGCAGCCGCCTCTCCTTTGTTCTGCGGCACACTTAAAACATGAATTTTTCCGGAAGGGACGGTTTGGCTCAACGCATTAAAAAGTTTTCTCATGGCATCGCACGAAGTCGGCACAATGATGAGATCGTAATTTTTATGCGACGCCTCAAGATAGCCGTGAAGCGCTTTCACGTAGGAGCACAGGTTTTCGTGGAACCGGCAATTGCAGCCGGAAGCGGCGGCGCCGGAAATCTCATCCGCGCTCACAAAATGGAGCTCGTGCCCGAGCGAGGACAGAAGCTCCGTAGGTATCAGCGAACAGAAGACGGGAATTCTCATTTGGGCCCGCCATTACTACGCCCGCGCGGAGATTACAATGACGAATAAGACAATGCCCGGCATGTCCATCGCCGGGCATTGGTTCTGCTCCGTGGCGGTACTTTGGAGCTAATTCACTCTCGGTACCGGGCTGAAATTTCTCTCATATTTCGGCGCCACGAAATCGTTGTCGTATATGATGATGCGGCTTCCGCTTTGACCCTGAGGTTCCATATACATCTCTGGCTCCGCGCCCTGCCCGCTTTCCACAGCTTCCGTGTCTTCCGGCAAATTGAGATCGATTGAGGTATTGTCGCCGGGTTCTTTCGTCTCGTGAGATATGAGGTTAAATTGCACCTCCGCCGACACAACATTGGCAGCAAGCATCAACGAAGCGCCGATCGTGGGAATAATTTTATTCATAACCGCCTCCCACATTTTTCTTTTGGCTTGATTATACCACTTTCCGAATGTTGGGGAGAAAATATTATCGTTCATTAATGGCTGAAATCATTGAGGAATATCCACTAGGGGTTATTGCCGCCGCGCTCTTTTTTCTCATAACGCACCTTTGCTGCCGCCATATTCGAGATGGCAGCCGCACTTCAGATATCTTTTAGTTCTTGAAATTATTTGTTTTTTAGGATTTTGAAGGGGGCATTATGCCAGTTGCCGGTTCAAAATGGGTCGTCTTAAAATTCGGCGGCACAAGCGTTTCCTCGCGGGATCGCTGGGAGACGATAGCCCAAATCGTCGAGAAAAGGCGAAACGAGGGATTTCGCGTGCTGATCGTCTGCTCTGCGCTTTCTGGCGTCTCCGACGAGCTGGAAGGGCTGCTTCACCAAACCATGACCGGAAAACCCGAAAGGATCGTAGAGGAGATCGCCAAACGCCATAGAGACCACGCGAAAGAGTTGAGCGTCTCTTTTGATGAGGCGGCCCCGCTGATAGAGGAGTTAAAACAGTTGGCTATCGGAGCGTCGTTGGTCCGCGAAATCTCCCCGCGCGTCCGCGCAAAAGCGCTCTCGTACGGCGAACTTTTGTCTACAAAACTTGGTGCGGCCTATCTCTCGGCGCGCGGCATTCCGACAACATGGTGCGATGCGCGCGAGCACCTGACTTCAATGGAGATCGCCCATCTCGCCGAAAAACAATCCTATCTATCGGCCGTCTGCGATATCGAAAAAGACGACGAACTTCTCAAACGCTTCGATAGCATGAAGGCGCCGGTAATCGTCACGCAGGGATTCATCGCACGAAATAAAGGCGGCGAAACCGTCCTTCTGGGAAGGGGCGGCTCTGACGCATCAGCCGCGTATTTTGCGGCAAAACTTTCCGCTGAAAGACTTGAGATCTGGACCGACGTCCCCGGCATGTACACCGCAAATCCGCAAAAGATTCCGTCGGCGCGACTCCTGAAGGTTTTGGATTACGACGAAGCTCAGGAGATAGCTTCGGCCGGCGCAAAGGTTTTGCATCCGCGCACCATTGCGCCCGTCAAAAGACACAAGATTCCTCTCCACATATACAGCACCGCCCATCCCGATGTTAGAGGCACCGTGATCAGAAGCGAATCGGGCGACAAAGGGGCGCAGGTAAAGGCGATCTCCTCGAAGCAGGGCATCACGCTCGTCTCTATGGACACCGTTGACATGTGGCAGCAGGTTGGTTTTTTGGCCGACGTCTTTTCATGTTTCAAAAAGCACGGCCTTTCGATCGATCTTGTCTCCACCTCTGAGACAAATATCACGGTAACGCTCGATCACAGCGCGAATCTCCTCGATGAAGAGCGTTTAAGCGCGCTAACTTCGGACCTTTCGGAATTCTGCCGTGTCCGTGTCATCGATTCGTGCGCGCTCGTGAGCCTTCTGGGAAAGAACATAAGATCGATACTTCACCTGCTCACGCCGGCCCTTGAAGTATTCGAAGAGCAGAAGATATATCTCATCTCCCAGGCTGCAAACGATTTGAACCTGACCTTCGTCGTGGAAGAGGAGGAGGCTCAAAGACTTGTGAGCCAGCTGCACGGCCAACTTTTCAAAGGGAGGAAAAACGACGCCCTTTTGGGGCCTACATGGCACGAGCTCAACATAAAACCGGCGGAAAAAAAGGCCAGCCTGCCCTGGTGGAACAAGAAGAGAAACGAGCTTTTAAAAATCGCAAAAGACAAAACACCGCTTTATGTCTACGACGAAGAGACAATTGAAAATTCGATCGTGAAGCTGAAATCTTTGAAATCGGTGGACCGGATTTTCTACGCCGTAAAGGCCAATTCGAACCCCGACATCCTGAAAGCGGTTTTTAAGGCCGGCCTGAATTTTGAGTGCGTATCTCTGGGTGAAGTGAACCACGTCCTCAAACTTTTCCCCAAAATCGAGAGGGGAAGGATTCTATTCACGCCCAACTTCGCGCCAAAAAGCGAATATGTGAAGGGGTTTGAGCTGGGAGTTCAGGTTACGCTAGATAACACATACCCCATAGTCAACTGGCCAGAGATCTTCAAAAACAAGGAAATCTTTTTAAGGATCGATCCTGAAAAAGGCGACGGACATCACAAATATGTGCGCACCGCGGGTTCAAAATCGAAATTCGGCATAATCGAGACTCAGCTCCCCGAGATCGAATCCATCTTGAAAAAATGCGGCGCGAAGGTCAAGGGTCTCCACGCACACGTCGGCTCCAATATTTTAACCCCCGACACCTGGAGCCAGACCGCCCTCTTTCTTGTGTCCGTCGCAAAACGTTTCCCCGACGTGAAGATCATTGACGCCGGCGGCGGTTTCGGTGTTCCCGAAACGACGAGCCATGCCGGCCTCGATATGGCCGCGCTTGAAGAAAATCTGAAAAAAGTGAAAAACGCCCATCCGAACTATGAGCTATGGATCGAGCCGGGCAGATTCCTGATAGCGGAGGCGGGGATAATTCTTGCGCGAGTCACACAACTAAAGCAGAAGAGAGAGTACAACTATGTCGGCGTGGATGCGGGCATGAACACTCTCATCAGGCCCGCGCTCTACGGCTCGTACCATGAGATCGTGAATCTTTCGCGCATGGGCGATCAAGCGGCGCACCTTGCCTCCGTCGTCGGCCCTATCTGCGAGTCGGGGGACATCCTGGGCCACGAGCGCCTTCTCGCCTCCCCTTGCGAAGGAGACATCCTTCTCATCGGAAATGCAGGCGCATACGGGCGCGTGATGAGCTCGAACTACAACATGAGAGCGCCTGCTGAAGAGTACTTTCTTAAATCAAAATAAACAAAGGAGGCCCTATGTCGGTAGAGATCAATGTCGAGTACAAGGGAAATCTTCGCTGCACGTCGACCCACTGCCCGTCGAGAATGACTTTGGAAACGGACGCACCTACCGACAACGGCGGCAAGGGGGAATTTTTTTCGCCCACGGATCTCGTCGCCGCGGCTTTCGGCTCGTGCATCATGACGATAATGGGCCTTGTCGCTGAGAGAGGCGGAATAGACCTGAAGGGAACCAAAATAAGCGTCACCAAGGAGATGGCGGCAGCCCCGTTGCGCAGGATCGAAAATCTGAAAACGACGATCACCTTTCCAAAGAGCCTGAAGCTTTCAGACCAGGACAGAAAAAAACTGGAGAATACGGTCACTATGTGTCCCGTAAAACAGAGTCTCCATCCCGACATAAAGGTGGAAACGAAATTTGTATATTAGCGGGCGCCCGGCAAGAAGGTGCAAGCCGTTCAAGGTTTTCCGTATTTTCCGTAATGTTTCTCGGCGCATTCAGGGCACAGGCCGTGGGAAAATTCGGAACCGGTCTTAGCTTCAATGTAGAGCTCAAGTTGAACCCATGAATCCTGCTTGAAAGGATCGGCGCCGACCTTTCTTATCTTTTTGCAGAAAGAACAGATGGGCAAAAAGGCCTCCAACTGTTCCACTCTTCTTATGAGGCGCCTTGTCACGGCGATTATGACGGCGGCGAGAACCAGGACGAATACGCTTTCGAAACCCGCCTCGTGGTAATTGAAACGTTCGAGCGGCATGCCGAAAAGGTAATGCGGCAGATCGTAAAACTCGTTGAACCAGACGGCAATGACTACAATGAAAAAACCGATCGCCTCGACCATGATGATCTGTTTTTCTCTTTTCATTTAAGACCTCGCTCACTTCAATTTCATGTACATCTCGACATGTCTTATGTCGGCTTCCATGAACTCTTCGCCACGGGGAAGAAAACCGCATTTCATATAAAAATCGTTCGCATTGATCTGTGCGTGCATGACGGCCTCTTCTGCACCCATCTTTTTTGAATAATCGACCAGAAACTCGACGATCTTTCTGCCCACTCCTTTTTTGCGAAATTCGGGAAGAACGGCGATTCGTTCAAGTTTCGATCTATTTTCCAGAAATCTTATGCGCGCGCAGCCGGCGATCTCGTCATTATAATAGGCAACGATGTGCGTGGCCTTATCTTCAAATTCGTCCATCTCCTCCCTGCGGGAGACCTTTTGCTCGTCAATAAAGACGGTCTCGCGGACTTTAAATGCCATCTCCCGTTCAGAGGGCCCGACCGCCACTTTTACCGTTATCCCCTTCATTATATACCCCTTTTCCCCCTTGCTTTATCACGGCAGTTTTGATTTAACAAAGCTCCAATTCGAGGGGATTTAAAAAACATCTAACTATCTGTAATCATGCTAGAATTTGTCACAGGGGCAGAGGTAATTGCAAGGGCGGCGATCGATGCCGGTTGCAACTTTTTTGCGGGCTATCCAATCACGCCGGCGACCGGAATATTACTCTCGCTTGTCCGCTCGATGCCCAAGGCGCAAGGCGTTATTGTGCAGGGCGAAGACGAGATCGCATCGATAGGCTTTTGTATCGGCGCATCGTCGGCGGGAATGAAACCCATGACCGCCACTTCCGGGCCAGGTATCTCTCTATACTCCGAAAATATAGGTTTTGCGCAGATGGCCGAGCTCCCGATGGTCATTATCAACGTTCAGCGCATGGGGCCCGCCACCGGAGGGGCCACGACCAACGCCGAGGGGGACATCCAGTTTGCAAGATGGGTCACATCCGGCGGATATCCCATGATCGTCCTTTCTCCAACCACGGTGGAAGAGGCCTACGAGCTCACAATCGAGGCCTTCAATTTGGCCGAAAGGTTCAGAACTCCGGTTGTCTTATCGACATGCAAGGATCTCGTGATGAACCGCTCCACTGCAAACATCGCAAAATATAAAAAACCTGCGCCCGTTTCGAGAAAAATGGCAACCGACGCGGCGAACTTTCTTCCCTATAATTACAAGGAGCTCTCAGACGTCCCGCCCTTCGCGCCGATCGGCGGTGACATTCTGACGCGCATCAACACATCAACTCACAACAAGGCGGGGATGTTGTCAAAAGACCCCGACGTCGCCGGCCCCGCCCTTCTCCATCTGAACGAAAAGATCATGAGTCATGCGGATGAGATCGAACGCATCGACACCGATCTCGATAACGGGGCAGACGCCGTCATTATAGCATACGGTTCGATGGGGCGCGCATCCCGCGATGTCGTGAACGAGGTGAGAAAAGGCGGCGGCAAGGTCTCGCTCATCATCGTGAAATCGATATGGCCGATTCCTGAAAAATCTCTAGTGCGTCTCGTAGGTAATCATAAAAAAATAATAGTGCCGGAGTTGAATCTCGGACAATACGTCTTGGAAATTGAAAGGATCTTCCCGGACAAGATGGTGGAAGCGGTTAACCGCGTTGACGGGAAGCTCATTTCACCCGAAACGATTATCGAAAAAATATAATGAAATACGTCAATCCAGATAGAAAACCTTATCCGTTCTGCCCCGGCTGCACTCACGGCACGATTCTGGACGCAATAGGCGATGCCCTTGAAAAAACAGGCGCAGATCCAAAGCGCACGGTTCTTGTCTCGGACATAGGATGCGTGGGTTTGGCCGACAAATATTTTGACGTGCATACCTTTCACGGTCTTCACGGCCGCTCGTTCACCTACGCGTGCGGCGTGAAACTCGCCAATCCGGAACTTCAGGTTTTCGTGCTTGTGGGAGACGGCGGCTGCGGCATCGGCGGAAATCATCTTATAAACGCCGCCCGCAGAAACATCGGCATCAAGGTCATCTGCTTTAACAACTTCAACTTTGGAATGACCGGCGGCGAGCACTCGGTAACGACACCCACGCAGGGAAAAACCCACACAACGCCGGAAGGAAATATCGAGCGGCCGTTCGATCTTTGCAACCTCACTCTCGCCTCAAACGCCACGTTCGTTGCGAGAAAGACCGCCTTCGACAAGGACTTGTCTGACACATTGGCCGAGGCGTTTCGTCACGACGGCTTTGCCTTTATCGACATCCTTGAAATATGCACCGCTTACTTCATGCCGTTAAATGAGTTCAAGAAATCTAATCTGGAAAAGATGGTGGCGGATAATGGTCTGAAGCTTGGCGTCTTAAAGGACGAAAAACTCACGGAATATTCAAAAGGTTTGAGGATGGCGTGGCCGCCTGAGAAACAACCTTCAAAACCCCCAAAGGGGTTGGAAGCGAAATTCAGCTCCAATATCAAAGAGGGATATTATTCGGTAGTGCTGGCGGGAAGCGCGGGCATGAAGATCGTCTCCGCGGCAACGAACCTGGCGCGCGCGGGGCTAAACTGCGGTCTTTACGCCACACAGCAGGACGACTACCCCGTGACGGTCCAGACCGGCCATTCGGTCTCCGAGATCAAGCTCTCTCCCCATGAGATCCATTACGCCGGAATAGACGAGCCAAGCGCCATGCTCATCGTATCGAGTGACGGGCTGCAAGTGGTCAAAAAGACGCTGGAACTTCTGACCGAAAAAGACATCGTCATCAAAACAAAAGACGTTCACCTCGAAACAGAAGCCAGAGTTTATGATATCGACACTCAGGACAGAACCTTGGGACTTTCAAAGGCAAATATCATGACCGCCGCGATTTCACTCCTGCTTCATCTTTCAAAAGCGATCGATCCCGCCGCGTTCAAGGCGGTACTTGATGCGATCCCAAAGGAGAAGATCCGCGACGAAAACGTCAGGGCGTTCGATGCCGGAGCAAAAATTGTGTCTCAATTGAAATAGCCCGCCACTCTACCGCCGGTGGGCAAGGAGGCCTTATGGGCAAGATGAACTGCACCGATTATTACGCGATGAGCGGGCTTTTATCCGAAGAAGAGTTGATGATCCAAAATGCGACGCGCGATTTTGTAGATAACGAAGTGATGCCGGTCATCACCGAGGCGCACCGCAAGGCGGAATTTCCAAAACATCTGATCTCTAAAATCGCGGAGCTGGGCTATTTCGGCGCTAATCTCCCGCAGGAATACGGCTGCGCGGGTTTGAACAACGTCGCATACGGCCTGGCCCTTCAAGAGTTGGAGCGCGGCGATTCGGGTGTGCGCTCCATGTGTTCCGTGCAGGGAAGCCTTGTCATGTATCCCATCTGGCGCTGGGGCTCGGAGCAGCAGAAAAAATTCTGGCTCCCTAAGATGGCAAAGGGCGAAAAAATCGGCTGCTTTGGCTTAACCGAACCCGACCACGGCTCCGATCCGGGCTCGATGCTCACGCGCGCGCACAAAAAGGGAAATAAGTGGGTCATCAACGGCAGAAAGATGTGGATCACGAACGGAACCATCGCAGACTGTGCGGTAGTCTGGGCGAAGGACGACGAAAATGTCATCCGCGGTTTTTTGGTCGAAAAAGGTATGAAGGGCTTTTCCGCGCCTGAAACGAAGGGCAAGTGGTCGCTAAGGGCGTCCGTCACCTCCGAGCTTATCTTCGACGATGTCGAAATTGACAACGACACCCATTATCTTCCCGGCACAAAGGGTCTTGCCTGTCCTTTGGGGTGCTTAAATCAGGCCCGCTACGGAATCTCATGGGGCGCTTTGGGCGCCGCGATGAACTGCTACGAAACGGCCCTCAAATACGCGGGCGAAAGATTGCAGTTTGGAAGCCCCATCGCGCGCTACCAGATCCAGCAGGAAAAACTCGTCTGGATGTTGACGGAAATCACGAAGGGCCAGCTCCTCGCTTTGCAGCTGGGCCGCCTCAAAGACGCCGAGAATATGAAGCACCAGCAGGTCTCGATGGCCAAGAGAAACAACGTCTGGGTCGCGCGCGAGTGCACGCGCATCGCAAGAGAAATGCTGGGAGCGGCAGGCATCGTGGACGACTACCCCATCATGCGCCACATGATG
>JBGSNL010000025.1:0-30690 GCA_041739675.1 bacterium | reverse complement strand
CCCGCCTCGCCATCGCTCAGAAAAATGGCGCTCGAGTTAGGGATCGATCTGACGCGCGTGCAGGGAAGCGAGCGCGGCGGCAGGATCGTCATAGAAGATGTGAGGGCATATATCGAACAGCTGCAGGGGACAGTCCCCGTGTCGGGGACAGGTCCCATTTTGGAAAGGGACCTGTCCCCGCCGGAGCAACTTCCCGATTTCAAGGCGTGGGGGCCGGTTCACAGGGAGCCGGCGACGCTCATCAGAAAAAAAATCGCTTCAAAGATGTCGCAGTCATGGAAAAATATTCCGCACGTGACGCAGTTCGACGAGGCCGACATCACCGAGCTTTCCGCATGGATCAAAAAAAATCGCCCGCAATATGAAAAGAAGGGCGCTCATCTGACCCTCACACCTTTTGTCATCAAGGCTGCGGTTACGATACTGAAAAAGTACCCGAGGTTCAATGCGAGCTGGGACGATTCGAAGGGCGAGATAATTTTCAAGGACTATTACAATTTCGGAATCGCGGTTGGAACCGAACAGGGGCTCATCGTACCGGTGATCAGGGACGTGGATAAAAAGGATGTTCTGAAATTGTCAAAGGAGCTCGCAGATCTCGCGGAGAGGACGAAGAAGAGAAAGGTTACGCTGGACGAGCTTCAGGGAGGCACTTTCACTATCTCGAATCAGGGCGGGATAGGCGGCGGCCATTTCACCCCGATCATAAATTTTCCGGAGGTGGCGCTTCTTGGAATCGGAAGGGCGGTGATAAAACCGGTGGCGAAAGGGACCAAGGTCGTTCAGAAACTCATCGTCCCTTTATCTCTCTCCTACGATCACCGCGTGATCGACGGCGCGGACGCGGCAGCATGCATAAAAGATCTGGTGAACGAGATGGGGACAGTCCCCTCAGTGGAAAAGGCGGGGAGGAAAAAATGAAGAGCGTGAAGACCGAAGTCGTCGTGGTCGGAGCCGGGCCAGGCGGTTACACGGCGGCGTTCTATGCCGCCGACAAAGACAAAAAAGTCATCCTGGTCGAGCGGGAGAAGAGGCTGGGAGGAATCTGCCTTAACCGCGGATGCATACCCTCAAAGGCCTATCTTCATGCGACACATCTCATGCGCGAAGCCAAAGAATCGGAAAAGCGCGGCATCGCCTTCGGCCCGCCAAAACTCGATATCGGAAAATTGAGGCAGTGGAAGGAATCGATCCTCGAAAAACTGGCGGGCGGCGTAAAGATGCTGGCCGACAGGCGCGGTGTGGAGGTCATCCGCGGAAGGGGATATTTTGAAGACTCGAAGACCCTGCGCGTGGAAACCGAAGAAGGGCAGAAATTCGTTTCTTTTGACGCGGCGATTATCGCCACGGGATCGAGGGCTACACTCCCTGCCGCGTTCGATCTGGGAAACAAGAGGATCATGACATCTTCCGAAGCGCTGGAGTTAGAGGATGTCCCCGAAAACTTTCTGGTCGTCGGCGGAGGCTACATAGGCCTCGAACTTGGGACCGTCTATGCCACGCTTGGCAGCAAAATAGTTATGATGGAGGCGATGAGTGGCATTCTCCCGGGGGCGGACGCAGATCTCATCTGGCCCGTCCAGCGTTTTGCCGAAAAAAACTTTGCAGAGGTGAGGCTCGGGACGAAAGTCATCGAGATGGCGACATCGGGCAGGCAGATCAAGGTCGTCTCAGAGACGGCGGGAAAACAGAAAGAGGAGCATTTCGACCGCGTGCTCGTCGCGGTGGGAAGGCAGCCCTTCCTGGACGATCTTGGTCTTGAAAACACAAAGGTTGAAAAAGACGAAAAGGGTTTCATCAAGGTGAACGAAAAACAGCAGACCTCCGATCCCGCAATTTACGCCATAGGCGACGTCGCCGGCGGGATGCTCCTTGCCCACAAGGCCTCGAAGGAGGGAAGAGTCGCGGTTGAGGTGATCTGCGGTGAGAGAAGCGTTTTTCGAAATGTGATAATTCCCGCCGTCGTGTTCACCGATCCGGAAATGGCTTGGTGCGGACTGACCGAAACGCAGGCTAAAAATGAAAATATCGCGGTAAAGGTCGTGCGCTTCCCGTGGGCGGCGTCCGGCAGGGCCGTGACATTCGACAGGCCGGACGGTGTCACGAAGCTCATAGTCGAGCCGGAAACCGAGAGAATATTGGGCGTGGGAATTTCGGGCTACGGCGCGGGCGAGCTCATCGGCGAAGGCGTTCTGGCTGTAGAAATGGCGGCCACGGCGAAGGATCTTGCCGAATCGGTGCATCCCCATCCCACTTTATCGGAGACTCTCATGGAATGCGCGGAGGCCTTCTACGGTTTTGCAACTCACACCTTTTCGCCAAAAGCTGGCAAAAAAAACGGGGGCGCTTGACAACTCCGAAAGCTAAGCGGATGATCCACCCCGGCCAAAGAGATTTCTCTTTGGCTTTTTCCTTTAAGGAGGCAACTCCTATGGATATCGTGTTTACAGGCACTGTCATCGTCCTTTCGTTCCTGTCGTTCGTGCTGATCGAGCTTTGCGAAAAACTGTGAGGGGAAATTCTATGGCCATCTATTGGATAGGCGGTATCGTCTCCGCTGCGCTTCTTATCTACCTCTTCGTCGCGCTTTTGAAGCCGGAGATCTTTTCATGAATATCAGCGTCATTCAGATCATTATATACATGGCGGTTCTTTTTGCCCTCGTGAAGCCGCTGGGCGCCTACATGGCGCGCGTCTATGAGGGGGAAAACTTCGGGATCGTTCGCGTGCTCGGCCCTCTTGAGCGTTTGATCTACCGCATTTGCAAAATTAATCCCTCAGAAGAGATGGGTTGGAAGAGCTATACAGTTGCGGTGATGCTTTTCAATATCATAGGACTTTTTGCGGTCTATGCACTGCAGCGTGTCCAGGGACATCTGCCGCTCAATCCGGCGAACCTGGCCGGTGTGGCTCCGGATCTCGCATTCAACACGGCCGTGAGTTTTGCCTCAAACACGAACTGGCAGAGTTATGGCGGCGAAACGACACTCAGTTACCTGACACAGATGCTGGGGCTCACCGTGCAGAACTTTGTTTCCGCAGCCTCCGGCATGGCGGTGCTTGTGGCCTTGATCCGCGGCTTTGTCCGACACAATGTCATGACAATTGGTAATTTCTGGTCCGACCTTGTGCGGACAACATTATATATACTAATTCCGCTTTCGGTGATTCTTGCCGTCGTTCTCGTCTCCCAGGGTGTCGTCCAGTCTTTTGGACATGCAAAGACTGTGAATCTTCTGGAGCCCACAAAAAATGAAGCTGGCGAGATCATAACGGAGCAGACGCTGCCGATGGGCCCGGCTGCCTCGCAGATTGCCATCAAGCAGCTTGGCACAAACGGCGGAGGTTTTTTCAACGTCAACTCATCCCATCCGTTTGAAAATCCCACGCCGCTCACCAATTTTCTGGAACTTTTGGCCATCCTTCTTATCCCGGCATCTCTTTGTTACACATTCGGACGGATGGTGAAGGATACAAGACAGGGATGGGCGCTTCTCATTGCTATGACGATCATATTTCTGCCGCTGATCTTTTTCGGCCTCCAATCGGAGCTGGCGGGAAATCCAGTTCTGGCGAGGATGGGAGTTGATCAAACGGCAAGCTTTATGCAGCCCGGCGGAAACATGGAGGGGAAAGAGGCGCGCTTTGGAATTGTGAACTCCGTCCTCTGGTCGGGTGCCACGACCGCCGCATCGAACGGTTCCGTGAACTCCATGCACGATTCGTTTGCCCCCATTGGCGGCATGGTGCCGATGATTTTGATGCAGCTGGGCGAGGTCATTTATGGAGGAGTCGGGTCGGGGCTCTACGGCATGATTGTCTTTGCGATTATTGCGGTCTTTTTGGCCGGGCTCATGGTGGGGCGCACGCCTGAATATCTCGGCAAAAAAATCGAATCCTTTGAAATCAAAATGTCGATGCTCGTCATCTTGATCCCGCCGATGCTGGTTCTTTTGGGGACAGCACTTGCCGTCGTCACCAAGGCGGGCCAGACCGCTATTTTCAATCCCGGCCCTCACGGCTTTTCAGAGGTCCTCTACGCTTTTTCCTCGGCGGGGAATAACAATGGAAGCGCGTTTGCGGGCCTCGGCACGAATAACCTTTTCTATAATATAGCGCTTGGCGTGTGCATGTTCGTTGCGCGCTATTGGCTCATTATTCCAGTTCTTGCGATGGCGGGATCTCTCGCCATGAAAAAATCGGTGCCTGAAAGCTCCGGTACGTTATCGACGAAGACGCCACTTTTCATATTGTTCCTTGTAGGCGTGGTCATCATTGTTGGAGCGCTGACATTCATTCCGGCTCTGGCTCTTGGGCCAGTTGTAGAGCATCTGATGATGAGGTAATATAATGAGTAAAAGAAAGAAACCTTACAAACTTCTCGACGCAAAAATATTCTGGCCCGCGCTGAGAGACGCCTTCAAGAAATTGGATCCGCGCCATCAGATCAACAATCCCGTCATGTTTGTAGTGGAAGTGGGAAGCCTCATAACGACCGGTCTCTGGGTACAGGCGCTTATAGGAAAGGGCGAAGCTCCGGCCGGATTCATTTTGCACATATCCATCTGGCTATGGTTCACGCTTCTTTTCGCCAACTTTGCCGAGGCGATGGCGGAAGGGCGAGGCAAGGCGCAGGCCGCGTCGCTTAGAAAAAGCCGCAAAGAGATAATGGCCAAAAAACTCTCGAAGCCGAAATACGGCGAGAGTTTTTCGGCGGTACCAGCCACATCTTTGAGAAAAGACGACATCGTCCTCGTTGAGGCGGGCGACACGATACCGATGGACGGCGAGATAATAGAAGGTGTGGCCTCCGTCAATGAAGCCGCGATAACAGGGGAGAGCGCGCCTGTGATCAGGGAGAGCGGCGGGGACAGGAGTGCTGTCACCGGCGGCACGACGGTTTTGTCCGACTGGATCGTTGTGAGAATCACTTCAAATCCCGGCGAAACGTTTCTCGATCGCATGATAGGAATGGTCGAGGGCGCAATAAGGCAAAAGACTCCGAACGAGATCGCATTATCGATACTCCTTGCAGGACTCACGATCATCTTTCTTCTGGCAACGGTGACGCTCCTTCCATTTTCGCTATACGGTGTGAAGGCCACGGGGCAAGGCTCACCCGTTACGGTGACGGTCCTTGTGGCTCTTCTCGTTTGCCTGATCCCCACGACGATAGGCGGGCTTCTTTCTGCGATCGGCATTGCCGGCATGGACAGGATGATTCAGGCGAACGTCATTGCAAGTTCGGGGCGCGCGGTCGAGGCGGCTGGCGATATGGACGTGTTGCTTTTAGACAAAACGGGAACAATCACTCTGGGCAACAGGCAGGCTGTGGCTTTTCTTCCGGCGGCCGGCATAAGCGCCGAAAAGCTTGCCGACGAGGCGCAGATAAGCTCGCTCTCGGATGAGACGCCCGAAGGCAGGTCCATCGTCGTGCTTGCCAAGGAAAAATATAATATTCGCGAGCGGCAGATTCATGAAATCCATGCCACGTTTATTCCGTTTTCGGCGCAAACACGCATGAGCGGGGTGGATTTCACCGACGGAAGACAGATACGCAAGGGCTCAGTAGATGCGATTGAAACTTACGTGAAACAAAAGGGCGGAGGGCTTTCCGATTCGGTTCGCGTAAGCGTCGAGAAAATTGCGAAGACGGGTGGAACGCCTCTGGTCGTCGCGGAAGGCGCGACTGTTTTGGGCGTCATTCATCTGAAAGATATCGTGAAGGGCGGAATAAAGGAACGTTTTCATGACATGAGAAGGATGGGTATCAAGACGATCATGATCACGGGTGACAATCCGCTCACCGCGGCGGCAATTGCTGCGGAGGCCGGCGTGGACGATTTTCTGGCTGAAGCGACACCGGAGAAAAAGCTCACACTCATCCGCGATATACAAAAAGAGGGGCGGCTGGTCGCCATGACGGGCGACGGCACGAACGACGCGCCGGCGCTTGCCCAGGCGGACGTTGCGGTCGCCATGCACACGGGAACGCAGGCGGCCAAGGAAGCCGGCAACATGGTGGATCTCGATTCCAACCCCACAAAGTTGATCGAGGTCGTTGAAGTCGGAAAACAACTTCTCATGACGCGCGGCGCGCTCACCACCTTCAGCGTTGCAAACGACGTCGCCAAATATTTCGCGATCATTCCGGCGGCGTTCGCCGTTACGTATCCTCCGCTCGCGATGCTCAACATCATGCATCTCGCCTCACCCAGGAGCGCGATTCTCTCTGCGGTGATCTTCAACGCCGTCATAATCATAGCGCTCATCCCGCTCGCCTTACGCGGCGTGCGCTACAGGCACATGGGGGCGGGAAGTCTTTTGCGCAATAATCTTCTGATCTACGGGGTGGGGGGGCTTATAGCGCCTTTCATCGGAATAAAGCTGATAGACATGCTTTTGCTGGCTTTGGGAGTGAATTGAGGGAATTTATATGTTTCGAACACAGCTTAAAACCGCACTGATCGTTTTTATTGCGCTGACAATTGTGACGGGGATCATCTATCCGCTTTTTGTTACAGGTGTCGCCAGGATATTTTTCAATGACCAGGCGAACGGAAGCCTCATCTACGCGGATGGCAAAGCGGTAGGCTCCGTGCTCATCGGGCAGAAGTTCGACGATCCCAAATATTTCTGGGACCGGCCTTCTGCGACGTCGCCCGTTCCTTATAACAGCTCATCCTCGGGAGGTTCGAATCTCGGCCCGCTCAATCCTGCTCTCGAAAAGAATGTGAACTCGCGCATTGGAAAGCTCAAGGCCTTCGATCCTGATAATAAGAAGCCGGTTCCTGTCGATCTTGTGACGGCGTCGGCCTCCGGGCTCGATCCGCATATCAGCATAGCGGCGGCTGAATACCAGCTGGAGCGTGTTGCACGTGCCAGAGGAGTTCCCGGAGAAGATGTGGAAAAACTTATAAAGCAACACACTGAAGGGCGCACCTTCGGTCTCTTGGGAGAACCGGTCGTGCAAGTGTTGCAATTGAACCTTGCACTCGATACACTTACAAAAAAATGAGCTCAGATACAAAACCAGATGCCCAGGCCCTTCTCTCGGAAGTTTTAAAGAGTGAAGCTCAAAGCGGCCGCTTCAAGATTTTTCTAGGCTACGCCCCCGGTGTCGGCAAGACATACAAGATGCTGGACGATGCGCGGGAGCTCAAAGAGCGCGGCATCGACGTCGTCGTGGGCCTTGTGGAGACGCACGGCCGCGTTGAGACCCAGGCCCTTCTTGAGGGGCTGGAGATTGTTCCCAGGCGGGAAGTTTCTTACAAGAACGTGGTGCTGAAAGAGCTGGATCTCGATGCAATTTTGAAGCGAAAGCCCGCGGTTGTCTTGGTGGATGAGCTTGCGCACACGAATGCGCCCGGTTCCCAGCACGATAAACGGTATCAGGATATCGAAACGATTCTCGATCACAAGATCGACGTCTACACGACGGTCAATATCCAGCATTTCGAGAGTCTCAACGACACCGTAGAACAGATCACAGGTGTTCGTGTCCGCGAAAAAGTGCCGGACACTATCCTCGACAAGGCGGACGAGATCGACCTGGTCGATATCCCTCTTGAAGAGCTTCACGAACGCCTCAAGGAAGGAAAGGTCTACGCTCCCGATCTGTCCCAAACCGCGCTCGACAGGTTTTTCAAGCGAGGAAATCTTTTGGCGCTTCGCGAATTGGCGCTCCGCCGCGTGGCTGCCAAACTTGATTGGGAACTCATTCAATACATGAGGGCGCGCGGGACGGCGGGGCCGTGGGCCACCTCTGAGAGGCTCCTCGTGTGCGTTGGAACGAGCCCCTTTTCCCCGCAGCTTGTTCGTAAGGCCTACCAGATGGCCAGGGACCTCAAGGCGGAGTGGTATGCGGTCTATGTCGAGAGCCCAGCCCATCTGACCCTCTCCGAAAAGGAACGAGCGCGTCTGTCCGAGACGCTGAATCTGGCTCAGGAGCTCGGCGCCAAGGTCGTTTCTCTCACGGGCGCCGATGTTGGCAGGGAGATCATCAGATTTGCCAACCAGGAAAAAATAAGCAAAGTTGTTTTGGGAAAACCAATCGGTTCATTCGTTCGAAGGATATTCTCGCGCTATTCAATATATGATGTCGTCAAAAAGGCGGCCGACTTCGACATCTATTTCGTGACTCCTACACTTTCCGAGCCTTTCCGGCATCCGGCTGCAGCGCAGGTCAAACCTAAGGCGGCGGTCCCTTTGAAAAATTATTTATTGGCGCCGCTCACAATTTTACCGGTGGCGGCCATTGCGGCGGCGCTGTCTCATTGGCTCCATATCCATTCGCTCGTGATTCTATTCGTGCTGGCGCCGATCGCGTCCGCCTTCTATTTCGGAATAGGGCCATCCCTTCTTGTCTCGATTCTCTCTGCTGTCATCTACGATTATTTTTTCACGGAGCCTTATTTCAGTCTTCAAGTATCAGACCCCGCAATCATCCTTGAACTTGTGGTTTTCATCGCGACGTCGATTTTAACCGGCCAGCTTGCAAAGCTTGTGAGGCGCCAGCAGGACGTCTTGAGCAAAAGGCTGGGGCGGATGGAGATTTTAGCCGACATGGGAAAAGAGCTTCTTGCCATCCCCAACATCGAGCGGCTTGTCACGAAGGCGGTTGTCTCCAAAGATGAGCACGTGCACTCAACTTTGAAACTCATGAAGACCACCGTCCAGGAGGCCGTCGCCGCCACAGTGCTTCGCTATATGATGCGCGCACTTCATCTGCCCTGTGTGGTGACGCTAAAAGAAGAGCAGAAAATGCCGCGCATCTGGGCGAGGTCGGAGGAAGATCTCTCGTTCACGCCGAAGGAGCAGACCATTGTCCAATGGGTTTATGCGCAAAGCGAGATTGCGGGCAAGGGAACGGGCACGCTCGAGGGGTCCGAGTATTTCTTTTATCCCTTTTCCTCCGAAAAAGGGTGCCTGGGCGCAATCGGGATACGCGCGGACTTCAGCACACTTCTTCCCAACGAGCGCG
The DNA here is from genome assembly GCA_041739675.1 of bacterium. Lineage (GTDB taxonomy): Bacteria > UBA10199 > UBA10199 > 2-02-FULL-44-16 > DYJF01 > DYJF01. Next base: position 21,707 of record JBGSNL010000025.1, on the reverse strand, counting down.
ACGTCATAGTCGCAATAGCCAACTTCGCGGCTGTCTCTCTGGAAAATCTGGAAACCCAGACGCAATAGCCGCAAAGCCTTATCTTGCAAAAAACCGCAATAAATTATAAAAACAGCGAAGGAGGTCGTATGAGAATGATAGCGAAATTCGCGTTGCTGTTTTTTTCGGTGTCGGTTTTGACAACGGTCGGCTGCGGAGGAGGCGGAGGCGGGGATTCGGTCATCTATGACCCGGTCTGGATAGCCGCGAGTTGGTCGGGCGGAAGAACGGGTACGCCTTCCGACAGGACCGACGTCGAGCCGGAGAATTATCTGGGCCAGCTCTGTCCGGCGAGCTCGGTTCTTCTGACGAACCAGTCGGGCGGGTTCGCGGGTATAACCATCATAAACAATTGCACGCTCGCCGTGACATATTACATATGTGCCTCAAAGGGGTCGCTTCCGCAGCCGGACTTGGGGCTTGCAGAGTGTGCGACAGATCCGCTTGAAACGCCGCTCTCCCAGTTCACGATAGTGCCGCTCAATCCGGGCGCGCCGGGTTTCTCCATCAACGCCACCGAGGAGATATCGATCAACGTCTTGTATTGCAGCGATACACAACAACTCAATTTTTTGGAAACGCCGCTCACATGCCTGTAAACTGAAACGGGGGAAGAGATGAAAAAAATATTGACGATCGGCGCCGCAGCGCTCGCCTTTTTTTTCGCCGCAACTTCATTTTCGGCCAACACCGTGAACATCACGGGAAATCTCAAGATGGACGGCTACCTTATGATAGATATCAAGTGGAAAGTGGACACAGCAAAGTACTCTGTCGTCCAGAGAACCGCCATCAATCAGGTGGTATATGACGAGATATGGGAGGCGGTCATGCCAAAGCTCGTCGCCAACATGGGCGAACCCGGCAAATGTAAGCAGAGCAAGTTCACAAAACTCGCGGAAAACAAAAAGCTCATAGAACAGCGCAAGAACGGAACGAAGGTCTATTCCTACGACGCCACTTTGAAGTTTGAATGCCTTGGCGGATATGCCAGCTCCACGGATGAAATAACTGAGGACAGGCAGTTTTCGGAATTCAGCCAGGGCTTCCACGACGGATTCTCAAACGAGGCGAATTCGTTCTGACAAGCGTTGAATATAGGTAAAAAAAGCCCGCCAATGTGGCGGGCCTTTTATCATGACAACTCAGCCTGATTACATGTCGTTGTCCCAGCGCTGATTCAATGCATCCTCATATCTCGGTTTCTTCGCAGGCGCCGGAGCCGCTGCAGGAGCGGGCTGCGGCTGTGCGGATGCCGTGAACTGGATCTGCATATCGTAGTCATAGAGTTTGGTGCCGTTGGGCCTTGTCTCAATGAGCTTCTGATTCTCGCTTACGAGATGAAAATTGCTCTGGTCCAGAGAGATGGCCATCCCCTCGGCCGCGGCGGTGATCTTCGAGACGACCTGATTCTTGATATCCTGGCGCACCTTATCGCGAATTGCCTCGCGGGACATGCCCGGATACTTCGCCGTGTCTATCGTCCAATCGACTTCTACCGTGAGCTTTCCATCCTTAATCATGTCGCCGGTTACGTTCACCTGATTTGATTTCGCCATCCCGGTGGCGACGAAGCACAACACCAGCACGATTGCCAACAAAAGTTTTTTCATTTCCTGCCCCCTTTCTTTTTCATGCTTCATACCCCGCCCACCATATTTTTTCAACGATTCTTTTACCTTGTTCTATTGCGGCGCGGCGACGGTCTCACTGTGCACTATGATCTTCTGGCTCACAAACGTGTAGTACAGAAGATGCTTCATCCGATAGTTAAAGAGCAGAAAACCGGCGATCAGGGCGGCAAGGCAGCTCAAGAAATAGCCGTATCCGTACCACGAGAGCCCTGCATCTATCGAATAGACTGAAAATAAGACGTTCGTGGCCGCAAAGATCGCGCTCATCGCGAGAGCATCCATCCTGAAATCGAAATAGAGGATTATTATGAGCAAAGTCTGGAGCAGTGCCTGTAGAAATGTGGCCAGTATCGCGATCTGCAGAACGCCCAGGTTCACGGGCGACATTCCGAAATACATGTAGACCTTCGGCGCGATGAAGAGGCCCATAACCGTGATCGTTCCCTGCATCACTATCATTCTTCCCATACTGACACGGAGCACCTCGATGATGTTTTTGCGCCTCTCCTCCAGCGAGGAGAGAGGGTGTTTTCCCAGTATGGAGAGAAAATATTTTCTGTAATGGATGTAAAAATGGGTCTCCACCCTTATCGTGAACATGGCGAGCGTCGGCACGACGAGAACGTATGCCACGAAGACCGGTATGTCGTAGACGGGCGAGATATGAAGGACGGCGTGGATCTTAACACCCGTCTGCGTAGTGAACCAGAAAATGAATTTGTCCGCCCAGATGCCTATGTTGTAAAAAGTGGCAATGAACGCCAACGCCATGTATTTTTTAAAATACTCGAGAAAATAGAACTCGACCTGCTTTCTGTATTCGAACTCGGTGAATATCTGGGCCACGAGCATGATGACGAGAAGGACCTGGCCTGCCGTGAAACCTGCGAGAAGGCCCAGAAGCCCCAACTGTTTGCCCAGCACAAAGCCCGCGACGACGCTTAATGCGGAGCCGGCAAAGAAAGATTTAACTATCCTTATGAATTCTTTGGCGGCCGACAAAACGATCATGGCGATCCACACTATGCTTATGGCGAGGAAGAGGATCACGGCGGTCACAGACGATGCGAAATCCAACTCCACGAGATGAATGGCCGTCGCTCCGAAAATGGCGTGGATCACCAGGGAAATAGCTATGATGCCAACGAACGCCGGAACGATCGCCTGCCTGTCGTTTAAGAATATCCTGTCGGACATGTATCTCGTGATGATCATCTGGGCCGGGGCCGTAGTGATGAGCGTCACTGCGTATACATAGACGACAAGGGTTCTGAAGATCATTATCTCGGCGTAGGGGAGGTTGCCCGGAAGGACAATCGTCAGAAAGGCGATCGTGAATATCGTGCAAAGAAGCGGGCCCGCGGAGACGATGGCCGAGTAGGCGTACCCCTGCAAAAGATTCACGTAGGAATCGTAGGAGAGTATTTTTTCGAGTCTGAAACCTATCCCTGCCATAGCGTCAGATGTATTTCTCGTACAGGTTCCTGTACGCGTTCACCATGTCGGCGTCGTCGTAGTATCTCTCAGCACGCGCCTGTCCGGCATCGGACATGGCCCGATAGAGATCGTCGTCGGTTAAAAGTCTCAGTGCGGCCTCCGCCGTCTCGATTGGCGAATGGAACGGGCAGACTATCCCGCTGGGGCCCAAGGCCTTGTCATCAGCGGTCGCGCCCAAGAGCGTCTCCCTGCATGAGCCTACGTCGGATGCTACGGCGGGGATTCCGCACGCGGCCGCTTCAAGAAGGACAAGGGGCTGAGCCTCGCTGATGCTCGTCAAAACGACGATATCGATATCGGGATAATAATCTTTTATTTCAACGTGGCCGGTGAATATTACGTTGTTTTCCAGTCCCAGCATCTTCACCAGCATCATGCAGTCCTGATAGTATTGGGATTCCTCTTCCTGCGGGCCGATGAGAAAAATTTTCACGTCATCCATCTGCTGCACGATGATCTTGCACGCCTTGATCAGCGTCTTGACGTCTTTTATAGGAACGATCCTCCCTATGAAGGCGATCGTCTTGCGTTTCCTCGACTTGTCGCGATTTTTTGCAATCTCGCGGAACTCCCCTATATCCACTCCGTTGGATATGATCGACGTTTTTTTGGGATCGGCGCCGTCTTCCATCTGAAGCTGCCTGTTTCCCTCGTACAGCGTGGTTATGCTGTCGGCGTACGAGTATGCGAGCTTGCTCATGACGCCGAAATACCGCGTCCACCAGTCCTTGAAGTAGCCCAACTCCTCAGTGGCCCTCACGTATTCTGTCTCCCTCTCGTATATCCAGCTGGCCTGCGCGATCTCGATTCTGCGCTCTTTTGTGTATATGCCGTGTTCGGTGACTATCATGTGGCTGTTGAACTTGATCTTCGCAAGGGCGCACGCCACGCCGGCATAGCCTGTTGATATCGTGTGGTAGAGAGGGGCAGGGGGGAGCCTCGCCTTCAGTATCTGCATTATGGGAAGAAACGTGAAACGGTAATTCCAAAAATAATCCAGAAAGCTAATCGTAGTGTCGCCCTTCTCGTAAAGGGAGGTCACGGCCTTCCAGAATTCGCGCGAAGAGAAGGCGTGCACCAGGTCCAACTGGTCGCGGTGGCGGATGAGATCGAGCAGAAATCTCTCCATGTCACCCCGCGAGGCCTGGCTGATGCCCCGATAGAACATCTCGAAAAATTCGAAAAGACGCGAGATCTTTGTCTTGAAGAAACGCGGTCTGAAGTGGTGGTCGTGCACGTAGATGTTTATGATGCTCTCCACGTTGCCGGGTACGACGTAGCGCTCCACCTTGGTGTCAGCCGGCGTGGGCATGATGGAAAGGACGCTGAATCTGATGTCGGGCATGTCCGACACGATCTTGTGGACCCAGCTTGACACGCCGCCCTGCACGTATGGATACGTCCCCTCCAGCACCAAGCAAATGTCGCTCATATTATGCCTTGCCTCACAAACGATCTTACGACGTTCTGCGCCAGGGCCCTGACGTCGGGTCTGACGTCCAGTTCGGCGACCGACACGATACCCGGAATGACGGAGGGGTCTCTAAGTGAGACGATAAACAGCATCGCCTGGCCCGCCACCTCCGGATCTTCGTCTTTCAACATATAAACCAGATCGTCTTTTATCATTGCGATCTTTTCCTTGTCCCCGTGCTCAATGAGGGCGCCGAAGAAAAGTTTTTTCCACTCAGCGTTGGGTAGAATCTTCACTGCCGCCGCCAGTGCTCTCGGCACTGTGACGATCTCTTTGAGAGCCTCGCGGCAGTGTTCCATGACCGAGCCGTCTTTGCTTGCCGCGTTGTATTTGGAAAAAATTATCTTCGCCATGGATCTGTAAAAAGCAGGGTCCGCGTTTTCCGGAACGTGGCTCATGATATAGCAGGTCTTTCGGGCGTCGCACTCCTTCAGCGCGGGCAACACGTACTCACTGTGATGAGCCGCAATATTTTTCACGGCCATATCTATGGCGTTTCTGTCGTTCACGTTCTCGGTTTTTTCGTATGACGAAAGAAGATACTCGATGGTCATAGGCGTTGGGGCGAACTCAAAAAGACAGAAGGCCAGATACCTCACGTTCACGTTCTCGTCCTTGTCCAAAATGTTTTTGATCGTCGTGAAAAGAATTTCAGGATCGGCATAAAAACCCCTCCGCCTGATGAGAAACGTCAAAAAAATCTGTCTCTGCAAGGAGGAGCTGCTTTCGGCCAACGCTTTCAGGACCACGTTCACATCGTCGAGTCTCCAGATTCTGGTCAGCGCCAGCGCAGCTATGTAGGATGTTAGCGGGTCGGCCGACAGATAATTCATGAGGAGATCCATGTCCTTGTGTTCCGCGATGAAGCCCAGGGCCATGAGGCAGGCCTGCGTGTTTTTTTGATCCTTGCTCTCTTTCAAAGTCTTTCTCAAATAGCCCTTGTGTCTTTCGATCTCCGAGCCGAACTTGCCTATACGGAAGAGGACCTCGTTTCTTATGTCCATGTCGCGGGCGTACCTCAGACGGAAGAGGCGCTGGGGTTTCAAAAGGCCCTGTAGGCGGTCGGCCGTCCTTGAGGCCGTCAGACGCGCCTTCTGGTCTTCGTCGTGGGCGGCTATGCGTAAAAGCGGCATAAGCGATGCACCCCGCGGTATCATGCCCACGAAGCGGATCATGGAAATCCTTGCGACCCTCACCTTTTCGCGGCGTATCGCTTCGAAGAGAAAGCTGGCGCTCCGATGATTTTTCCTGAGGGCTATGGCGAAGGCCGCCTCGGTCCGGACGTCAGAATCCTTGTGTAAGACAAGCGGCGCGAAGACCTTCCACGGGGCGAATTCGATCCATGCCGAGAGCTTGCGCACGGAAAGCAACACCAGCTCGTCATTCGGGGAAGTGAGAGCCCGCCTTATTATCCTCGCCCCTAAAGGCTCGTCCATCTCGCTTATGGCGGAGACGACGGCCTTGCTGAGCTCCACGTGTTCCGGATCGAGCACCTCTCCGAGATACGGGATCGAAAAAGGCTGTTTGAGCGCTCCGAGCAGATTGACGGCCTCGATGACCATCTTCTCGTTTTGCGACGAAAGCTGCGCTATGAAGAACCTTGCTTTCTCCTTGGCGTGTTTCCACGCAACGATTCTTCTTATCTCCCTTATCGTCTGCTGATCGCCGGTGAGTGCCAGCAGAAAAAGCTTAGCTATAGATGTTTCGTCTGTATCTTCGGCAAATCTCTGACAATCCTTGATTCTTTCGCCTATCGGGCGCTCCTCAAGGCTCGCCTCGTATGCCGCGGCCTTGTCAGCATCGGCGGGATCGGAAAAAATGATGTTGCCGGCAAATGTCATATCATGTCCAGAAGGCGACCGGCTCTTTGTTTACGGGTTCTATGCCATGATCATTCATCTTCTTCACAACGGGGTAGAGGGCCGTGTACTGTCTTTTTGCAAAAAGATTTCTGCAATGCATCTCGTTGTAAAGTGCGTTGAACGGATTGGCCAGGAGGCAGATGTCTATGCACTCTTGCGCCTTGTTGTACTCTTCGATCTCATTGAACGCGCGGGCCATGGGGTAGCAGGTCTCCGCGCTGACCGGCAGCTCGGCCAGAAGCTTTATGACCCAATGGTAATAATATCTGCTCTGGATATTGTCCAGAAGACCGCTGTCCGCATATGTGAGATACAGTTTTGCCAACTCCACGGCCGCGGCAACGTTTTCGGGCTTCTCTTCGCAGATTTTTTTCTTCTCCTCGATTTTCTCGGCAAAATCGTCGTCTATCATGTTGATGACGCCGGATGCGAAGAGCCTGACCTCAATGTCTTTGTCCAGAAGCGCTTTTCCCAGCGCCTTTATCGCGGCCTTCGACCGGATCGAGCCTAAGAGCTTGATCGCGCTCTTTTTCAGCTCCGGGCGCCCTATCCTGAATATGTCGAGAAACGGTTCGATGTCGATGCGTTCCAATATCTCGAGCTCGCGTATCTTCGATAAAGGTTTTTTGAAGACCGCCGCGCCGGGAACGGCGATCTCCTCGCTGACAATGGGAGGCGGCTTCTTCTTTGCGATCCCCTGAATAGCGTAGATGACCACCGCAGTGATGATGCCCCAGAAGGGGATTGCTATGCACATCGCGGAAGCAAACACCCACCAGACGTTGCCCGCCCTGATCATTTTTTTCTTTTCGGACGTGAGAAGATAAAAACCCGCCGCGCCGAATATGGCCGTCAGGACGTGTGCGGCGATCAACATCCAAAATGCCGGGCTGATAAGCCCGAAGAGCACTTCTCCCACTGGGACCGCGCACAGAAGACCCAGAGCCAACGCAAGGTATGAAAGGGCGCGTTTCATGTTCATTGCAGACCCATCCGGGCCAGAAAGTCACCGCCGTAGTTCATCGTGTGCGGATCAAACGCGGTGATTTTTATCGTCCCCTCGATGGGTTCGTCGGAAACCGCCTTGTCGAACTCGTACGAGCGCATATGCTCTATTATCTTTTTCTTGAGCGCTTCCGCCTGCGGGCCGGAGGTCGTGGAGAGAAGAAGGACGAAGGACATCTCGTCGTTCGGTCCTCTGGCCAGCACGTCAAAAGGTCTCAACGATTTTTTCAAAAGCGTTATAAGAGACTCTATGAGCGCCGATCTTTTTTCCTGAGCCAATGAGGCGAGTTTCGGCCATTTGAACGTCATTGCCGAAAGCGGGATCATGTAATTGTACGACCGCAGGAATTCCTCGTTAACGCGCGCGACAAAATAGTGGTATTTGAAGATGTCATACGTGTCGTCTCTGATCTGTTTTTCCTTCATGTCCCTGAAGACGTAGGCGTTATTGAGCGAGCTTGCCGCGAGCTCACAGATGACTTTTGCCGTCTGTATCGCCGATTCAGTGAGGTTCAAGAAGGGGATCTTTTCCACGCTTGCCACGCCGAACACGTGTCCTTCGAAGCCGACGATGGGCACGGCCAAAACCGAATCCCCTATCATGTCGGGCCTGTCCTCATTGATGACGTGCCTTTTGAGGACGAAATCCTTGATGCTCACTGCATGCCTTGCGTTTGCCGCCGTGCCTATGAGCCCATCACCGCACGCGTAAAACTCGGGTCTCCTGTAATAATCTTTCCATCCGAGCGAGAATCTGAATTTGAGGTGGTCTCCTTCCATTTCGTAAAATGAGCACTCCTCCGCGCCAATGTTCTCTCTGAAACTATCAAGCACACCCTTGTAGACCTCGTCCGGACTAAGGGATTTCACCCTTCCTGTGATCTCGTTCAAGATCGTTATCGTGTCCTGCTTAGTGGCGAGCTCGATGGTCAGATTCCTGTGCGCCTCCTTTATGATGCCGTTTTCGCCAAGGAGCCTTTCGCTCATGTTCTCAAGCTCCTCGACCCTGTTCGTGAGATATTCTTCACGCAGGATGAATACGGTCTTGATCTCGCCCAGCATGAACCCCACGAGGATGAAGAGGAACGGGAAGCGCAAAAGCCAAAGATCGTCGTAGAAGACGTCGAGGCCGCCCACTGCGATGTTGTGCAGCAGAAAAACTATCGCCGAGAGAGTGCCGGCGAACAGCGCCCCGTTTCTTCCGTAGCGCGCGGCGATCGCGAGTACAATTATCCAGTAGGGATTGGGATCGATCCCGACATATGCGGGATTGGCCGGCCATACGATGACGTTCAAAAGCACGAGGACGGCTATCCCGACAATCGTTTCGGGAACGTAGTAGGTTGTCCTTTTTATCTTTACTATCCGCTCGAACATATTTACGCAATGACCTCTCTGACCTTTTCGAGCAGCCTGTGCGGCTCGAAGGGTTTTGCCATGACCTCGGCCGAAAGGGTGGCCAGAAGCGTTGTTTCGTCGCGGGTTAGCTGGCGGCTGGAAAGTATGAGAACGTGCTGATCCTTGAGACCTGCGTGCTCTCTTATGTTTTTAAGAAGGGTGAAGCCGTCGAGTTTCGGCATCATGAGATCGAGGATCAGAAGGTCGTATTTCTTTTTGGTGAGCTCATCCACCGCCTTCATGGAGTCATTGAGCCTTGTAACCTCGAAGCCGGCGTTCGTGAGCAAAAATTCTATAATGTATGTGATGTCGGGCTCGTCATCCATGACGAGGACCTTTTTCGCACCTGCCTCCATTTTTCTTCTCCTCAGAAACGGTATAGGAAATCGACGAAGAAATACTGGTACCGGCCCACGTTGTTCACGATACTCTCGCTGGAATACTCGTATCCCCCCGACAATTCGAGCCGTTTTGAGACTTTTACACGGTTTGCGATATTAAATCCATAGAGATCGAACATGGATATGTCGCGTTTGGGATCGGCGCCAACAAAACCACCGACATCGGTCGTTATCCACTTGTTCCATTCGTGAGTGATCGCCACGCGCGCGCTGTGGAACTCGGACTCCGGTATAAGAGGGATCATTGGGGTATAATCGTTGACGATGTGGAGTTTTGTGTAGATGAAGCCGTAGCCCACCCTTATTCTCGGTTTGTGAAGAACTATGAACTGCAATATGCCGCCGCCCTGGTCCTGCCTGCCGAAATCGTCCCCGCCCCCCGTACCCGTCTTTGCGCCGTCCACGCGGTACCATATGCTGGAATAGAGGGCTGTTAATATCATCCTGTCCCAAAACGTATTCTCGTACGTCACACCGACGATGTGCTCTTTCCCGTCGAAGTAGAGTGCGGAGGTGGGATCGTCGAAGAGCTTGTTATAGTAGAGGCCGAGATCCGCTCGGCCGTAGACAGGATCGTCGAATGTCGCCCCGCCTATCGCGCCCGGTACATAGGAAGAGCCGTTGAACTGGTTAGAGGGTCCTAAAGAGAGCTCAAGAGAACGGTGCGGCTTGTAGCGCGCAAGGAGATTGACCGTGTTGGTGAATGTTGAAAAGTTGGAATCGAACCCTGTTATCGTCGCCAGGTTTCTGTCGATGGAATAGTCGGCCTCGAACTTCCATTTCGAATCTATGGGGTGGACGTATTTGACGTACGGTCCATAGCTCTTTTCGTCGCCTATCCATCTCAGGTCGAATCCGCCTATTATATAGGGGCGCGACAGTTTGAAGATGTCATCTTGTGTGGCCCTTATGTCCTCACTTTCCGGGTAGATCAATGCAAGCTCGTCGAAAAGGGGGCCGGCCGTCGACCAGTCGCCGCTGTCGTAATGGAGATAGGCGTAGTCGGTCTTGAGGGAGGCGTCGTCAGGCCTTTGAGCCATGAGCTCTTTTAAGATTATTTCCGCATCGTCGTATTTTTTGAGATCGATCTTGGCGCGCGCAAGGTTTCTCTTGATCGATACGCTCTCCGGATATTTAGACGCAAAGCGCTCCGCCTCGCGTTCGGCCTCTTTGGCGCGTTTTGTGTCGATGAGCGTTTCGATATGGACGTTGGCGACGTCGATGTTGTCAGGGTTTTCTTTCAAGAGCTCACCGAAAAGCTCATCCGATTCGTCTATGTCTCCAGTCAATGCGAGCATCCTTGCCCTTGCGCCTTTTGCAGCCGGATCTTTCAAAGAGGAATCCATTAGTCTCAGCGCTTCTTCGAATTCCTTCTTTGCCTCGGCCGAATCTCCCTTCGCCCTGGCCATCTCGCCCAGCCTGTAATGGGCGTAATAATCGGAGGGCATTCTCTTTGCGTATTCTGCGTAGAACTCTCTGGCCTTGGCCGTATCATTTGAGGCCTGATAGATATCGCCCAGATATTTGTAGACGTCGGGATCGTTCGGAGTTTTTACCAGGAGCTCCTCGAAAATCTTTTTTGCTTTTTCCAGATTGCCGCCCGGCCTCTGCGCAAATGATGCGAGAGGAATCGCGATGAGAAAGGGCAGTATCAATATTTTCGAGAGCCTCATCTGTTCTCACCTGCCGAGAGGTAGAGTACGCCCAATTGTTTCAGGAGCTTCGGGTCCCTGTTTTTTTGCACGGCTTTTTCCATGACCGCTATCGAGGCATCTGTCTTATCCTTCGTCTGATAGATGTCGGCCAGAGCGAGAGCGTATTCGCTGTTCCCCGGATGGAGCTCCACAAGGCGTTTGAGGACCGTCTCCGCCTTGTCGTATTGTTTCAGATCTATAAGGAGCCATACGAGTTTTTTTGCGTTCTCCGCATCGTTAGGATTTTTTTCAAAACGCGCAATATAAGGCTCCACGAGTTTTTCCTTCATATTGTTCCACTCATAGAGTCTCACCAGGGTTTCCTCAAAAGGTTTTCTCTCCTCCTCGGAAACAGCTTCAAGAAAAGCTATGGCTGGTTTCTGCTGATCGGTCGCCAAAAGCCAGTTGAGGTACTCTTTCTTGAGCGCCTGATCGGTGGGGGATCGCTCCATCCATTTCCTGTACCATTCGTCGGCGGCTCCCAGCTCCTTGTTGACCGTTTCGAAATCCACGAACCGCTTTCTCGCAGCGACGTCTTTCGGATTGGTCTCAATGTCCTCTATGAGAACGTTTCTGGCCGCGTCCTTCTTGCCTGCTAGGGGGGCGAGCTGCATGTATTTTTCCAGAGCGTAGACGTTTCCCTTGTCCTTCGCCAGCAGGCTTTCGATATATGCGATCGTGCCGTCAAGATCGCCCGCCTTCTCGTAAAGGGTGATCATGTCGTTGTCTATGAAGTGGGCCTGGTCGGGGTGGAGCTGCCTCCGCACCTTTAGGGCCTCGATTGCACTCTTATAATCTCTCGCCAGGAGGGAGAGCGAGTAGAGGTTGTCAACGATCTCCGTCCCGTCGTCGTCAGTGAAGCCGATTTTTTTGCCCTTTCTGAAATCGAACCATCTTTGATATGCGCGCTTGGCCTGCGCGGGGTTTTTCGTCCACATGTAGAACCTTGCCAACTCCTTGAAATTCTCGTCCGTTGGCTTGAGCTCCACCAGTTTTTCAAAAAGCTCCATCGATTCCTCGGGGCGTCCCATGTTCTCAAGGGCCTCCGCCAGTATCTTTATCGCCCGGTAATTTTTCGGGTCTTTGCTGTAGATTTGGGTCAGGTTCTGGATGGCTTCCATCGGCTTACCGCTCTTGACCAGCATCCAGCTGAGCCTGAGCCTTGTCGGATGGACGACCACCGCGACGATGAGGATGAAAAAAACGAAGAGTGCGATGTGCCACCACTTCACTTTCATATGGGGCCACCCCGCCTCGCCGTCAGAGAAATTTTCACCGTTTCAAACCCTATCTTGTCAAGCGGTTCGGAGAAAAATATTTCACCTCGTTCGTTGGATTTCAGAGTGACCGATTTTCCCCCGATGACTGCGTCGTAGGCCCCCTTCGTGCCGGCCAATTTGAAGAGGAGCCTGCCCATTGTGCGAAGATCGAAAGAGACGCTTTCGCCTTGGACCTTCCAATTCGAGACCTCGCCGTTCGCCTTTGCAAGATAGGGCGTGGCCGGGCGGTTTTTAGTGAGACGGATTTCGGAGCTCTCGCCGTTATCCAGATGGATGTAGAGCGATCCCTGGTGAGATAAAAATCCCATTACCCCTCTGGAGGCGGCGACGTCGACGTATCCGTCGTAATCGTCTATGCGGACGCTCCTCAGATCACTGTTTCCTGTTATCACAAATCGATCGGGAGATATTTTTTCTATCCTTGAGGACAAAAATCCTTTTAGTTTGTCCAGGTAACCTGAGATGAAAACGGGAGCCGTCTCCTGCGTTGCGACCCAGTCGTAAATGTTTTTCAACGTGTCCGCGGAAACACGCCGCTCCATATTGTAGAAGTGGTAATAAACGTCGATGGGGCGGAGCCTGATTGGCGATTCGGTGTTCTGATAGGTCTCCACGACATATTTGAAGCCGTAGAAGGGCCCCGTCCACAGATTCGTGAACGTGACCTCGTTGGCGTCCGCCGAAAAGTTCTGCAGAAAGCCCCCTACGTGATGGAACGGGGGAGAGACGTATGTGTAGCTGGGGTACTGGCTGTCGAAGCGCGTGTCGCCCCCGTTTATGTTTCCTATGTTATTATCATAGACGTATTTGAGCGCATCAAAATCGGGTCGGCAGTTGCCGGTCCAGAAGAAGAGATTCGCCTTCTTGCCCTTGGGTACGAGATGCTCGTTTATGTATTTCAGCGATTCGCCGATCTCGTTTTGCGGCGAGTAGAAATATCCTTTCAGGTCGTAGGCCATGCTGCGCCGCTTTTCATCCCAGACGAGCGGATGCGCCCAGCCGTGGCTTGCCGGCTCTATGTTGGGGAGCGCAAAAATCTTTCTGATCGTGTCAAAAAGCGCCTCTCTCTCCCCCCTCTGCGCCAATACAAGATCTCCTATCACAACCGAAACCGACACGGGCACATTGAACTTGGTGAATATCTCGTCATATGCGACCTTTCCGGAAGGCGTTTTGCCGTCGATATCGGATATATTTCTTATTCCGTCGCCGTCTATGTGGCTCATGAACATGCGCACGCCGTTTATCGTGGTGATGTCTGGTTTTGGAAAGTCGCTGCCGAATATTTTTGCGAAAAATGTGAACGGGTCGATTCTCCATCTCGACTCAAAGGTCTCGGGATTGAGAAAAATGGCGTAGTCGGAAAGTACCGCACCGCCCTTCGAATGGATGAAGACCGCGTCGCAAATGGCCCCCGTGTCTTTTCTTTTGAGCTTGAGGTAAACCTTCGCCTGCTTGTCCAGTACATTTATCTTTTCGAAATTTGTGAGCTCGTTTGAAAGCTTTCTTTCGAATTCGGTCATCTTGGGGTCTTTGTAGAGGACCTCTATGAGGAGGGGGCTGTCGGATCTCTCGTGCCAGTCGTAGGAGATTTGAAATGCCTTGTAGAACTCGTCCATCACTTCGTTCGGCGTCTCTTCACCCTTTTCGTCCGTGAAAAATCCGAAATTTCCGATGGCGGCGACTTTCTTTCCATTTAAGATCTGACGCGTGAGCCATCTTGCGTAGTCGGGAGCCCCCTTGAGCTGATTGTCCAGAAACCAGCTTACTATGCCGGCGTATTTGGTCATCTCCTTGTCGTCGGGGAGATACTGGCTGACATCCACGTACTCGACTTTAAAGCCCAGGTGGTTGAGAGGCGTCTCCGCAAACTTCTCGATTAAATTATATGACTCGTCTTTGAGCTCGGAAAAATCTATCACGGCCAGGATATTTCTGTTTATCTCCGCGGCAAAGAGGGTTCCGGGCAAAACGAGCAAAACGGCCAGCAGAAAAATGGATTTAAAGTGGCTCATCCGGGCATATATACCATTTCAGACCCGCCCAAGACAACATGGGGTTTTAAGGATGGAAAAAGATTTTTTTGAGGCCGATATCGGCGATGTATGGGATAAAACCCTCCGACTCCGCCTTATGAGCTACGAGTTCCATTTTTTTTCTATCCGAGGGTTCCACATAATCAAGAGAGAGCACGGGTTTTGCAAATTTCTCCTGAAACGCCTTTACGGGAACAAGCCTTTCCTTTGTCCACTGCTCGTTTGCCGTCAGGTATTTCTTGTTCTCAAAGTCGTATAATGTGTAGATGTCCTCGACTGCCAGCGCGTCGATCGATTCGCCCACCCTGTCTGAAAGAAAGAGCCCCCCATTCTGCACAATAACAATGCCGGGATATTTTTTTCGGATCTTGCCAATAAGATCTACGGCTCCTTCGATCTGCCCTGCCATCTTTTTTTCATTTTCGAGATAGAAGGCGACGTCTATCGTATCCACGAATATTCCGTCAAAGCCATGGGAGATCGCTTCAGGGACGACTCTGTTCAGAATGAAATCGTGCCACTTTTTATTTTTTATGTTCACCCTGTGAGAATCCCACTGTTTGTTTTCTTCGATCAATATATTTCGCGGAATTTCCTTGAAGTGGGGATCGTTCTTGCTTATTTCGCCGGCGCTCACATATCCTATGACGTGGCTTCCCTGTTTTTTGAGCGGAGCGATGTCGGGGTGGTCAGTCCTATCTAAGACGTAGAGGTCGTACTTATTCATTTCCTTCGACGGAAATGAGTTGCCGTAAAAGCAGAGCCATGAACGGACGTTCGAGAGCATGTTTTGGGCGTGTGCAAAGGAGGTTGCGAAAAGAAGAAAGATGAAAATTGCGACTCGTCTTTTCATCACTTGAGGATTTTCCTAATTTTATTCAAAAGATTGTCGAATGAGTATGGTTTGACGAGATAGTCTTTCGCACCCGCTTCATAGGCCTTCTGGATGTCCGCCTCACGTCCCACGGCGGAGATGACTATGATCGGGATGTGGTTGAGGTCGCAGCTCGAACTCACGATCTTCATGACTTCAAGGCCGTTCATGTCGGGAAGAAGCATGTCCAGCAGTATCAGATCGGGTTTTTCAGAGATGGCTTTCAGGATTGCGTCTTTGCCGTTTTCAGCGAGAATGACGTCGTATTTCTCCTCCTCAAGGCGGACGGAGAGCATCTCCAGATACGCCGTTTCGTCCTCCACGATGAGGATCTTCTTTTTTTCCATCGGGACCTCCGTTGATCGACCGCTACTAATATACCGGATGAAAATTAGATGCAATTTTTTATCTCTTTAGGTATTGTGGGCCCGCTTATGGCTCTTAAAAGCAGGTCTACAAAGTTTGCATCGGCCGAAAGAAGTGCCCCCCACGAGATAGAGAGGCAAAGAAAACTCGTAGCCGAAAGCATGCTCGGCAACCCCATTACAAACACGATGCTGAATACCGTTTTCGATATCATCCTCGTCCTCGACAAGAACAGGCAGGCGGTCTTTGCGAACTCGTCGCTGCAGAGATTTTTAGGGGTGAACGATTTGGAATCGGTTCTCGGCAAGAGGCCCGGCGAGATATTCAATTGCGTGTATGCGAATTCGACGGAGTGGGGCTGCGGCACCACCGAGTTCTGCAGGTTCTGCGGAGCCACCACGAGCATCATCGCCGCGCAAGAGGGACGCGAAAACGTCGAGGAATGCCTTGTGACGCAGAGAAACGGAAACGCTGTGGACCTTGCAGTGGCGTCGTCTCCCATCCGCCTCGGCGAAGAGGATTTCGTCTTTTTTGCAATAAGAAACATAACCGACAAGAAGCGCCGCGAGCTGCTGGAAGGGGTCTTCTTCCATGACATGCTTAACACCACAAGTGTCATATGGACCGCAACGGAGATGCTCAAAAGCGGCCGCATTGAAAGGCAGCAGGAGCTGATAGACAAGATCCATACCGCCGCATATCGTCTGGTGGAGGAGATAAAATCGCAGGGAGATCTTACGAAGGCTGAGCGAAGCGAACTTGCGGTGAACATCGAAGAAGCAGAGGCGATGGACATGATCGACGAAGCCGTTTCCTTTTATCTCGATATGGCGGCTTCCAGGGGAGTAAGAATGGAGGTCGACGCCAAATCGGAGGACGCATTCTTCAGGACAGATCCCGTTCTTCTCAGGCGCGTGCTGGGCAACATAATCAGAAACGCAATTGAAGTGGCCGATGAGGGGGAGGTTGTGAGAATAGGTTCTCACGTGGTCGGAGATTGGGTCGAATTCAAGGTCAACAACAAGAGCGTCATGCCCCCTGATGTCGCTATGAATATTTTCAAGAGATCTTTTTCCACGAAGGGCAAGGGGCGCGGGTTGGGAACTTACAGCGTCAAACTCCTCACCGAGCGCTATCTCCACGGGAAGGCGACGTTCACCTCAAACAAAGACGAAGGCACGACTTTTTCGGTGAGTTATCCCCTGAAACCACCCGCGGGCAAGTGAAACTTTTCATTTTGTCATATATGGATGCGTGACCACGATCTTCCAGCCCAGCGCACGGACAGTGTCCCACGCCGCCACTTTGTAGATGACGTTTTGCTCGTCCTTCGAGAGGAACGAATAGTAGCTTACGCCCATGGATTCATTCCTTATCTTTTCGCCGAATTTTAAAAGTTCGGGAAAATTCGCGTAGAGCTTGTCCGAAAATAGCATGAGGCCGACCTGCTTCGGATCCTCGTCATAAACTATACGGCCGTCGTCTTGCATGCACCACACCTGATAATCGCTCTCCAAAGGATCCGTGGGCAAGAGTTTTGGAAATTCCTCGGCGTCGATGTGTCTCGTTTTTGTTTTCCTTGCATATTGGTCAAGCGCATCGGCGGATTTTATTGCAAGCGCCATCGCCCCTTCGGAAAGATTTGTGACCTCGACCAGCGCGTTCTCGGCGCGCAGCTGCGCCCTGTGGGCGCCGATGGCAAAATGGACGGAAAAGGCCGCACCGACGATTATTGCCAGGATAACGGCGGCCGTGGCCGAAATCAGGGCCTTGTTTCTGGCGACGAAGCGGCGGAAGAGCTCCATCTTCGAATATTCATAGATGCTTACCAAGCGCCCATCGCGATACGCCCGCAGTTCGGCGGCAAATTCCGCGCCGTCCTTGAAGCGGTCACCGGGCGTTTTCGCCATCGCTTTTTCGCAGATTGCGGCGAGCTCCGGAGGTATGAACTGGCCGTACGAGCGCGGGGAGGGGGATGGGGTGTTGCTCGCCACGGCGGTCATAAGCTCCCGGGAATTTCCTTTGTGAGGCTTGTCGCCTGTCAGGATCATGAAAAGCAGCGTGCCGAGCGCATAAACATCGCTTGCAAAACCCACCGGTCCGAATTTCGGGTTGATCTGTTCCGGCGCCATGTAAGACGGTGTTCCCACGAGCGCGCCCTGTCTTGTCTCAAAGACGTTCTCATTATCCCCATCACGGTGCGTATCAGATACCTCCTTGACCGCTTCACCGCCTTCCGAAATTCTCTTTGCCAGCCCCCAATCGAGTATGATCGTTTCGCCGAACGCGCCCAGTATTATGTTAGCAGGTTTCAAATCCCTGTGGATGATTCCCATTGAATGGGCGTAGCCGACCGCTTCAGCCACGGCGATAAGGTTGTCCATGAGCGGCAGACGCGCTCTGAAAGCCTGATCGGGCGGACCTCCAGTACGCTCGGCGATGGCATCGTGAAGCGTTATGCCCTGAACGTGCTTCATCACCAGAAATATGGTCCCGTCTTCTTTCTTGCCCATCTCGTAGACGGGGACAATTCCCGGATGCTGGAGCTGTCCGCTGATCTTTGCTTCTCTTATGAAGCGCGCGATCACCTTGTCTTTATTGGCCCCGAGTTTTTCCGGCTTGATCTCCTTGATGGCAACTTCCCGGCCGATATTTTTTTCGAATCCCAGAAAAACGCGGCCCACCCCCCCCTGGCCCAAGAGGCTCACGATCTCAAAATTGTCCGTGTACCGGGCATCCATGATTGATCGTCTTATATCATTTTATGCGTTATGCGCCAAGCCATCATATCTCTTGCATTCGGCGTCCAAGAAAAAGATAATGCGGCCGTAATAAAACAAAGGGGGACTTATGGAACAAGAAGAAGTGATGAAAATGCAGGTCGAGCAGATGAGTCAGGGGATGGGCGTGGGCATGATCATCTTCTGGCTCGTGTTTTATCTATTCTTTGCCTATTGCATTGCAAGGCTCGCCAAAAAGTTCGGCATGCCGATGGGCAAGGCCTTCATCTGGGCGGTGATCCCCATCGCGAACATCTTCCTGCTCTTGAAGCTTGCCGCGAAGCCGATGTGGTGGTTCATTCTCCTTCTGATACCTATCGTCAACATCGTCATCACGATTCTCATGTGGATGTCGATCTCCGAAAAGCTGGGCAAGCCGGGCTGGTGGGGGATCATGATCGGTCTCGTGCCGTTCGCGAACATCGTCTTCTTCCTGATGCTTGTCTTCGGGAAGGGCGAGGCGGTCAAAGCAACGGCGTAAATATATAGAATTGCAACTGAAAAGGCCCGCCGCAGTTCACGGCGGGCCTTTTTTGTATCTGGGCCGGGGGTAAATCCCTTATAATAATGATATAGAGCGAGCTTGAGAGGGGGTATTGTGGGTTCAAAAGGCGAACTCTTCGCCGTTATCGCATCGATCATTTTTATTTTTGCCTGCACCTCGAGCGGCCCGGGTGGCAGCGGCGAGGAAAGCGACCTGATCGACGACAGCGGCGATGACGATGGCGGCGGAGGCGGGGCGGGTGGCGGCACTGTCGCAATCATAGCCGATCACACGTCCGCCGCGTCATTTGACGCCATTCCGGCATCATACGTAAGCCAGGCGATAACCAATTTTCACATATATTACGGTCACACCTCCCACGGCAGCCAGATAATCACCGGCCTTCAGATGCTTCAAAGCGCAACCTACGATTATGCATCCATGAGTCTCGAAGATAACGGGGGCGACGATCTTGGGGCTTCACCGTGGGCGACAATCACACGCGACAGGTTAAACGCGCCCGGCAGCAACATAGACGTTGTCATGTGGTCGTGGTGCGGACAGCTTTCCACGATGTCATCCTCCGAAGTAACTGATTACCTAACTGAGATGAACCAGCTTGAAGAGGATTTTCCGGCCGTCCGATTCATTTATATGACGGGACATACGGATGGCACGGGTGAATCCGGAACGCTTCGCACGAACAACAGACAGATAAGGGATTATGTGACGGCGAACCACAGGGTGCTTTTCGATTTCGCCGACGTGGAGAGCTGGGATCCAGGCGGAACGTATTATCCCGACACGAGCGACGATTGCTCATGGTGCGCGGCCTATTGCGGCGGCACGAGTTATTTAAGCTGCAATGACGGTGACTGTGCTCACACCAACTGCTACAACTGTTACCTCAAGGGAAGGGCATTCTGGTGGCTCCTGGCCCGCATGGCAGGATGGTCCGGCTGATTTTATTTACCTTCGTTGAAAAATCCTGGAACCTTGAGCTTGAGGTAGGCATCAAGACTGCAGGCGTCCCGCTTTACGACATTGCCGCGGTATTGAGTGAGTGTCGCCGATTTGAGATCGACGATCCACACCGAAGGAGCTATGCAGCTCTCCACCGTTTCGCACTCCACGCTCATCTGGCGCGTGATCGCATCATAGCCCACGACGACCACCCTGTTCTTGTCGAGCCAGAACGCGCCGTCCAAACCGTCGTGCATGTAGCAGCGAAGGATGATCGACGATTTCTTCTGGGATGAATCGAAGAGCTCCGCGCCGCACTGATGCTCGATGTAAGGCGACCACTCGTTCCCTTCGGGTTTGTAGGTCAGCCGTCCCCAATAAGGATTTATCGATTTAGAGCCGCCCGGGGCACCGGTGTAGAACTGTCCGCCCGGACCGTTTTTGACTTTCTGGGACATGTCAAAATCGGTGGGCTCGTTATCTATCGGAAACTGGCCGAGACTTTCCATCGAATCCACGGAGAGGCCCGGGACACATTTTTGCCAAAAACCCATCCATTCCTTCAGATGTTTATTGCCCGCGATCTCTTTGAGATAATTCACTTCCGGCGCGGCCTCGGGTTTTATAAGATCTTCAGAACCGCCCTCCAGGACCTTGAACTTTTTTCGGGACGGCCCCTTTTCGGCAAGGCCGTTGAAAAAAGTGATGAATATGACCGTCAAAAAAACAACGCTCATTAATCTAAAAAGATGTCTTTGATATTTCTTCATAGTCGAAACATTTAGCAGAGTTTTTCGCTAAATAAAAGTGCTCAGAATGGGTCGGATAACGTTTAGAAATGAGGAAATTTTATATATCAATACGCTCCTGCAGAGTGTAAAATGTATACATAAAGGGGGCAATATGTGGAAATTTCTGGGGATATCGCTGTCTTTAATTTTTTTGGCGGCATGCGGCTCCTCTTCAGACGAGCCCACAGAGCTCACGTTCGACATGTCGAACGCCGTGGGCATCGTAAAGATGGCTTCAAGTGGCATAGATGGCGTGAAGTCAGATTTTGTTCCCTCGCTTGATATTACGGAGGGCAGCCAGGACTCGTTTCAGAAACTCTCAGCAGAAGGGCAGCTGGAGCCCTTTTATGACGGGGATCTCGATATAAACGATACATTCATTGCGCCGGATAATACCGCCTATCTTCTCCTCGCTGAAAAATCGACCTATCTGAAAAGTAACAAGAAGGAAACCTGCGTCTTGTTGAAGGTGAACAGGGATGATTCATACAGCTGCGTCGACGACACGCTGGCCAGCGTTCAGAAGACCTGTTTCTTCGACGATGCGACAAACGTTTTGGGTTACTGCACCGACGCGATCCAGTTCGATGAAAACGGATGGGTCTACTATCTCGGCACCGACGATTCCGGTTTCAAAGTTTTTCGCCGGAGCCATACCGACGATCACGGTGATGCCGATATAGAAGATCTTTCAACATCGCATGCGGAGGTTTATGGATACGTTGTGATGCGGGACAGTACGATGTATTTTTACGGGCGGACCGTGGACACGGGGCTTTATTGGCTGAGACGTTTGGACAGGGACGATTCGCTCCATGAACTCGAGGGAACAGACTCGGCCGTCGAATGGATGAAAATTTTTCCCGATAACAAAGTGTATGTCGGCTCCACACTTTTCGGCGAGGACGGCTATCTGGGAACATTCACGATTGACCCGGCCACCGGCAACATTGTCCACAAATGCTGGATCGAGGCGGGAACGAGCTGGTTGGTCGGACCGTTGGCGAAGTACAACAAATGCGATCCTGCAAACCCATTGGGTTTCAGCGCGCCTAATTACACCGAGACAGCCCTGTGCGCGGCTGCGGGGCTCACCGATCCGTGCCTGGCGGACATGTTTGCACACAAC
>JBGSNL010000085.1:0-13718 GCA_041739675.1 bacterium | reverse complement strand
TTTATTTGCTCCCCAGCGCACCGGGAACGATGCTTCAACCGGGTACATTCAGCGCCACGGCTTTGGGCGGGCTCATGACCATCTTCCAGATGGGAGTGATTCTGAACCTGATGCTGGGCTTTTTCAATCTGTTGCCGATGCCTCCGCTTGACGGCGGAACGGTGCTCCGGGGTCTTCTGCCGGAAGCGAGTCTGGATGCGTTCGACCGCATTTCGCGCTACGGGCTCATCATCTTGCTGTTGTTATTTGCAAGCGGGATGCTAAAATATCTTTTCGTTCCCGTGATGTTTTTGGCGAACTATCTCTTGTCATGGTGAGGATATGAAACAAAGAGTCGTTTCAGGAATCAGACCGACTGGCAAGCTCCACTGGGGCCACTTTTTCGGCGTCATGCAGAACTGGGTGGAGCTTCAAAAGGATTACGATTGTTTCTATTTCATCGCCGACTGGCACGCGCTCACGAGCGAATACGCGAATGTGGGCATTATCGCGCCCTCTACAATCGAAGTGCTCGCCGATCTTCTGGCTGCCGGCATCGATCCGAAAAAATCCACGACCTTCATACAATCTCACGTACCCGAGCATGCAGAGCTCCATCTTCTTCTTTCAATGATAGCGCCTCTGGGCTGGCTGGAGCGCGTTCCTTCATATAAAGATATGCAGCTGCAGCTCTCCGACCGCGATCTTTCCACTTACGGCTTTCTGGGCTATCCGCTTCTGCAAACCGCCGACATCATTATATACAACGCGGCAAAGGTTCCCGTGGGCGAGGATCAGGTGGCCCATCTTGAGTTCGCGCGCGAAATAGTGAGAAGGTTCCACTTTATAATGAAGAAGGAGATATTCGCCGAGCCGCAGCCTCTTCTCACCAAGACTCCCAAGATTCCGGGAACGGACGGCCGCAAGATGAGCAAGAGCTTTGGCAACGCGATCTATCTGGCCGATGATGAAAAGACGATCACCGAAAAGATGATGCAGACGATCACCGATCCGGCGCGTAAATTCAAAACCGATCCCGGCCATCCGGAGGTGTGCAACATCCATGCGTATCACAAGCTCTTCGCGACGAATGATGAAGTGAAAAGAATTGACGGCGAGTGCCGCGCCGCGAAGATCGGCTGCGTGGATTGCAAAAAGCTTTGCATCAAATACGCAATCGAATACTGGAAGCCGTTCAGGGAAAAGCGATCCGAACTCGTTTCGAAACCGAAGGAAATTTTGAAGATCGTCGAAGAGGATTCGAAAAAGGCTCGCGCGGAAGCGGAAAAAAATATGGTCCGCGTGCGCGAGGCCATGGGGCTGATCTATGAATGACGATTACCGCATAAACGTGGAGGCGTTCGAGGGGCCGCTGGATCTTCTCTTGTATCTGATCAAGAAGAACGATCTTGCGATCACAGACATACCCATCGCCTTCATCCTTGAGGAGTATGTAAGATATCTTGATTCGCTCAAGGAGATGAATATCGACGTCGCCGGCGAGTTTCTTCTTATGGCCGCAGAGCTTGCCTACATCAAATCAAAAATGCTCCTGCCCGAAGAGGGGGTCAAAGAGGATGAGGAAGAGGGTGATCCCAGGGAAGATCTGGTCAGGCGCCTTCTGGAATATCAGCGCTACAAAGATGCGGCGGCAAGCCTTGCCGGCCGCTCGCAGCTTTACCGCGACGTGTTCGTGCCTTTGAATACGAAGAGAGGAGATGTCGAAGGCAGCCTCCCGGTGGAGGGGCTTATAGAGGCGGACGTCTACGAGCTGGTCGACGCCTTTGCGCGCATACTCATAAAGCTTCCGAAGGATCGCTACCACGACGTGGCGGTCGACCGCATCAGCGTCAACGAACGCATCATGCAGCTTGTGGAGAGAATCAAAAAGGATGTTACGGTGCGGATCGAAGAGCTTTTTGAGAAACCGATCATGCGCCACGGCGTTGTCGTCACGTTTCTGGCGCTGCTTGAGATGGCGCGCCTCAAGATGATCCGCCTTTATCAGTCCGAAAAGGGCGGCCAGCTTGTGCTCAAGGGGATAATGGAAGAGGTGCGCCAAGAGGATGTCCTAAGACTTGTGAAAACGGATCTGGATCCTGCAAAGGGTCCGGACGTCAAGCCCGCCACTGAAACTCCGGCGGGCGGGGAGGCGTGATGGAAGTTCAGGAAATCAAATCGATAATCGAGTCGCTTATCTTTGTCGCGGATGAGCCGATCACCGACCGCCAGCTGCTTGAGGTCTTGGCGGAGGCCGGCGTCACTCAGGCAGAACTTTCGGCCGCGATAGATTCGATAAGAAGCGATTTAAACGACAACGCCGCGCGCGGGCTCAAACTCGCTGAGATCGCCGGCGGCTACCAGTTCCGCACGAAAGAGTCGAACGCGTGCTGGATCCAGAAACTCAACGTTCCCAAACCCATGAGGCTCTCCCAGCCGGCGCTTGAAACTCTCGCTATCGTCGCCTACCGCCAGCCGCTCGTGCGTTCCGAGATCGAGCAGATCAGGGGTGTGGACGTCGGCGCGGTCCTGAAAACTCTGCTTGAAAGAAATCTCATCCGCATCATCGGGCGGAGAGACGAGGCGGGCCAGCCCCTCATCTACGGAACGACGCGCGAATTTTTGGAGACGTTCAATCTGAAAAATCTGCACGAGCTCCCGACCTTGGCCGACATAGAGGATCTGGTAAGACAAAAGGTAGAGACCGAAAGTCAGACGCCGCTCATAATCGTGAAGAGCGATGACGAAGAGCCGACGGAAATCGTGGAAAACGATGACGAAGACGACGAAGATGAAGAGACCGAAGTCATAAAGCGTGAAGATGAAGACGAAGAGGAAGACGAAGCCCTTGTTCGTCTTGAAAAGGGTCTCAAGGATTTGAGGCGTCTTGAGAGGGATATATTCCCGAAACCGCCTCAGGCGGAAGAGCAAAATGCAGCGGACATTCAAGCACAAGCGGCCCTTTCAGAAGGCTCGCCCGCAGGGTCACCCACCGAAGAAGGTGCAACTGGGAAGGATGCGCCTCCAAAAGCTGATAGCGCTGGCGACTGACCTTTCAAGACGCGCGGCGGAAGAGGCCATGACCAGGGGTGAGGTGACGGTAAACGGCGCCGTGGCTAAGGTCATGGGCACCACCGTCGACCCGGCAATTGACAAGGTTTGTCTCAAGGGAAAGCCAGTCAAGGCTCCGGAGCGGTTCCTGTATCTTGCGTTTTACAAACCCCGGCGCATCGTCGTGACGAAAAAAGATCCCGAAGGAAGAAAAACCATCTGGGATTATCTTGATAACTGGAAAGAGAAGGTCAACTCCGTAGGTAGGCTCGATTACGAATCGGAGGGCCTCATCTTGTTGACGAACGACGGCGAGATGCTCAATTCGCTCACGCATCCGCGTCATGAAATTTTGAAAGTATATGTCGCGAAAGTGAAGGGTGAGCCGACATCCGAGACGATTGAAAAGTTGAAAAGCGGGATCAAGCTTGAAGAGGGAAAAACTCTCCCGGCCGAGATAAAGGTGGTGAGAGTCGCCGAAAGCAACACCTGGCTTCAGGTGGGGATCCGCGAGGGGAAATACCGCCAGATCAGAAGGATGTGTGAGGCGGTGGGCCATCCGGTGCTCAAGCTGAAACGGGTTTCGATAGGCCCCATAAGGTTAGGCGAGATGAAGGCGGGCGAGTGGAGGTTTTTGAGCCAGAAGGAAATTTTCAATCTTGAAAAAGCCCTGGCCGGAAAAACACAAAGTCATGGACATAGAAACGATAAGACAAATTTTGGAAGAGGTTGAGAAGGGCTCTCTGAAGTCGGGCGATGCCCTTGAAAAACTTCGCCACATCCCGTACGCCGACATGGGTGTGGGCAAGCACGACGGACACCGCGCGCTCCGAAACGAATTTTCGGAAGTGATACTCTGCGAGGGCAAGGACAAAGGCCATCTCCTGACCATCGTCGATTCGCTGGTGAGGCGCGGCATCAACGTTTTCGGAACAAGGGCGTCAGAGGAGATCGGAAGGGCCATACCCAAGGCTGATTACGATCCCGTGAGCAGGACATTTTCCATCATAAGCCGCGAGATCAAACCGATGCCGGGGCGTCTTGCGATCGTCTGCGCCGGCACCGCCGATCTTTTTGTTGCCGAAGAGGCCAGAAGGACCGCTTCGTATTTCGGTTTTGAGGCGCAGAAATTCTACGACGTCGGTGTCGCGGGCCTTCATCGTCTTGTCTCCTGCCTGGAGGATTTAAGGCAGGCCGACTGCGCGGTCGTCGCCGCGGGGATGGAAGGGGCTCTCCCCAGCGTGGTGGGAGGCCTCATCTCGTCGCCCATAGTCGCTTGTCCCACAAGCGTAGGCTACGGGGCCAACCTTAAAGGCTTCACCGCACTTCTGGCCATGCTCTCCAGCTGCTCGGAGGGGATAAGCGTGGTCAACATCGACAACGGCTTCGGCGCCGCCTGCGCCGCCATAAGAATACTCCGCAGAATAGGCAAAGCTGATCGCTGATCACTGTTCACTGATCACCAACTATGCTCAAGCCCTTCATCATCCTCATCCTCATGAACGTCGTCTGGTCCGGCTCCTACGTTGCCGTGAAGATCGGCCTCGAGACGATGCCGCCCCTGGCCCTCATTTTTTGGCGGATGGGAGTCTCTGCGATTATCCTGTGCGTCTGGGTCTTTGTGAAACGTATTCCCTTCAAGCTGCCGAAAAGAGTTCTCGTCCGGGTCGCCGCGTTGGGCACCATGACCGCAATTTCACACATACTCTGGGTGACGGGGCTCAAATACACAAACGCCTCCGATGCGGCGCTTCTCTACACCTTTGAGCCGATCTGGGCCATCGCGCTCGCTTCAATAGTTCTCAAGGAGCGCTTCAGGCCGGTGATGGGTGTCGGGCTCCTCTTGTCGTTCACGGGGCTTGTCATCCTCTCCCGCGTGTCGTTTTCTACGATCGACCAGCTTTTCGGCGCCTCGGTGGCGTTCGGCAACATGCTCATAGTCGTGGGGCTTTTCTGCGAATCCTCGTTTTCGATCGTCGCCAAACCCCTTGCCGACAAGACATCGGCGGCTGTCGCCATCGCCGGCGCTCTCATCGTCACAGATCTCATCACCGCGGTTCCGCTTGCGCTGTCGGGAGAGTTCGCCTTCCCCAAAACTTCGACCGAGATAGCTGCGATACTCTATCTTTCGATCCCGTGCACTGTCGTCGGTTACGTTCTGTGGATCAAGACGATGAGAAAGCTTCCCGTCAACGTGATGTGCTACACAATTTTTGTTCAGCCCATTGTCGGTCCCGTCATCGCCGTTGTCACGCTTGGGGAAACGATGGGCAGCCGCGCATTTGCGGGCGGCGCATTTCTTCTCGCGGGAGTTTTTGTCGCGGTCTTCTCTCACGTGAGAGCTCATCGCGCGAAAACTTGTCTGCCTATCTCCCAACCGGTCACTCTCTAAGTTGAAATATTTTTACATAATTTAGTAAAATTTTATAAAAATAATTTGACTATGATGGCATAATTGCGTAAAATTCAATCAGTTACGAAATAACAAACCTTTTTATAAAAGGAGGACGAGATGCCGAAGAAGAGAAAAGTGAAGAAGGTGAAGAAAGTAAAGAAGACGAAGAAGAGAGCAAAGAAAGTAAAAAGAGTGAAGAGGAAAAAAAGAAGATAGTATAGACGATACTGATGTGAAGAAGGGCCAGGGTTAAACCCCGGGCCCTTTGTTTTTTTGGGGGAATACCCCAATTTTATCTTGTGAAGGCGGCCTAAATATGTTAGCCGGCGCTTCAACTGAAAGAAAAAAGGAGGCGAAAGTGATAGGTTACGTTCCGTCGCAGGTCTTCTTCACAAAAGGAGTTGGAGTACACCGCGAAAAGCTGCAGAGCTTCGAGCTTGCGCTCAGGCGCGCAGGCATCGCGCAGTTCAACCTGGTCAGGGTGTCGTCGATTTTTCCGCCGGGATGCAAGCTTGTCCAGCTTTCGCGCGGAATTTTGCAGCTCCGGCCCGGCCAGATCGTCCATTGCGTGCTCTCGGACAACGCAACCAACGAGGCGCATCGTCTGGTCGCCGCCTCCGTCGGTCTTTCGATACCGAAAAATCCTGAATATTACGGATACATCTCCGAGCACCACAGTTTCGGCCAGACCGATCAGCACACCGGCGATTACGCCGAAGATCTTTCGGCCGAAATGCTGGCGACCATCCTTGGCGTCAAGTTCGATCCCGATAAGTCGTGGAACGAAAGGAAGGGTCAGTGGACGATTTCTGAGGAGATCGTCAAGACGATGAACGTTACGCAGTCGGCCATAGGCGACAAGCACGGTAACTGGACGACTGTCGTCGCCGGCGCGATATTTGTTCCATAAAAATGGCTCGCACATACTTTGATCTTCCTCCCAAGCTTTCAAGCTACGCTCCGGCACGGGTCGCCTGTCTTCCCGTGCCGTTCGACAGGACCACGAGTTACGTCAAAGGCACGGCAAAAGCACCGAAGGCAATCCTTGAAGCATCGGCGCAAGTTGAGCTCTACGACGAAGAGCTTGAATCGGAGACTTGCGATATCGGCATAGCGACCCTTCCCGCCGTGAAAGTGGGGGCGGGCTCCATTGAAAATGTTTTGGACAGGATAAGCGCCTCGGTCTCCCGCATAATCCGCGATGGAAAACTTCCGGTGATCATAGGGGGCGAGCATTCTATCACGCCGCCGGCGGTTCGCGCGGCGGCCAAGATTTATCCCGACCTCACGGTTTTGCAATTCGATGCCCACGCCGATCTGCGTAGCGAGTACGGCGGAACAAAGTGGTCGCACGCCTCTGCAATGGCTCGCTGCCTTGAGATCTGCCCCGCGGTTCAGGTGGGGATCAGGAATCTTTCAAAAGATGAGGCAATAAGGGTCTCAAGGGAAAAGCTCCCCGTCTTTTTCGCCCATAAAATACATGAAGACAAAGGCTGGATGAAAAAGGCGCTGGCCGCCATAAAGACAAAAAACGTCTATGTGACGGTCGACGTGGATGCCTTTGACCAATCGATCATGCCTGACACGGGAACGCCGGAGCCGGGCGGGCTCAGCTGGTACGATGTGGTGGGTCTTTTGAGGGAAGTGGCGATGCGAAAAAACATCGTTGCATTTGATTTTGTTGAGCTTTGCCCGCAAAAGGGCCATCATGCGTCGGACTTCATGGTGGCAAAACTTATCTACAAGTCGATAGGTTATTGGGCTAAAGCGCGGAAATAACTGAAGAAAAACCTCAAATTTATGAAAATATCAGGTAAACGCCTCCTTCATTATATAGTCATTATTCTAATCCTTGTCTCTGCCGGGGCGGCATACGCCTACGATCTCGAAAAAGACGTCACGGAGTTCAAGCTCCCCAACGGCATGCGCTGGCTTCTGGTCTTGCGCCATCAGGCCCCCGTTTTCTCGGGCGTCGTCATGATACGCGCCGGCGGGGCCGACGAGAAGCCGGGAAAAACAGGTCTTGCTCATATGTTCGAGCACATGGCCTTCAAGGGTTCATCAAAGCTCGGCACAACTGATTTCGCAAAAGAGAAACCAATTCTTGATGAGATAGAGCGCGTCGGTGAGGAGCTGACCGCCGAAACACAAAAAGAAAAACCGGACGAAAAAAAGGTCGCCGAGCTTGCCGCCCATCTCAAGTCGTTGCAGGACGATGCGTCGAAGTATCAGATCAAAAACGAGGTGTGGGAGGTGATGGGCAGAAACGGCGCGGCGGACCTCAACGCCTACACGAGCAAGGACGTGACGGCCTATCACGCAAGCATGCCCATAAACCGGCTTGAGCTCTGGATGGACGTCATCTCTCAGATGGTGGCCGACCCCGTCTACAGGGAATTTTATACGGAACGCAGCGTGATTTTGGAAGAGCGCCGCAGCGGAATCGACAACGACCCGGACGGCAAGATGGCAGAGCTCATAGGAGAGACGGCCTTCCAGGAGGGCCCGTACCGCTGGCCCGTCATCGGCCAGGGAAAAGACGTCGCAGGTCTCACGATCGCAGACGCCCGCGCTTTTCACAACGAGTTCTACGTCGGGCCTAACATGGTGGGCGTCCTTGTGGGCGATTTCAAAATAGATGAAGCCAAGCGTTTGATTGAAAAATATTTCGGAAAACTCCCTTCCACGAAGCCTCCGGTTGCAAAAGAAGAGTTTGCGAACAAAGGGGGCGCCGAGAAGAGATTCGGCTTCGACGCGGAGCCCGCCTCCGTTCTTGCCTATCATAAGCCCACGCTTCCCGATCCCGCAGAATTTGTCTTCGACGTGATAGAGGTCCTTTTGTGCAGCGGGCCCACCTCGCGGCTTGAGAAGCGTCTCGTCTACGACGAGAAGGCCGCAAGAGACGTCTCCTGCGCCGACGATTATCCGGGATCGCGCCTTTCGAACCTCCTGCTCGTCTGGATGGAACCCAACAGGCCGCATAGCCCTGACGAACTGGTTTCAAAGGTGCAAGAGGAGCTGGAGCGCATCAAGCGCGAACCCGTCACCGACGAGGAGCTCTTAAGGGTGAGGACGAAGGTCATGGCCTCCATCCTCTATTCACTTGAAAAGAATATGGGGCTCGCAATGTCGCTGGCGGAGTTTGAAGCGATATTCAATGACTGGCGCCTGATCGCAAAATATCCGAAACTTGTGGATGAAGTAACAAAAGAAGATATCATGCGCATCGCCAAAGAGTATTTTCCAAAAGACGCCGCGGTTAAGGTTGTCCGCACTAGGAGCAACGGGAAATGACCAAGAGGCTCATCACACTTGCGATCGCTCTGCTTCTGACCTGCTGTCAGAGTGATCGTTCCCCCAAGGCAGAGATAGAGCGCATGGAAAAAGTTCCGATGCCAAAGTTCACGGAACCGACGGTGGACACCGGCGTTCTTGAAAACGGGCTTCGCTACTATCTTCTGGAGGATCACCAGCTCCCCGTCATCCAGCTAAATATCATAACAAAGACTGGCAGCATATACGAGCCGGCGGACAAAGTGGGGCTGGCCTGGCTTTTGGGCACGGCCCTTCGCACAGGCGGCACGAAAAATCTCGCACCTGAGGATGTGGACCGCGCATTCGACAACATGGCTGCGGCGGTGGGCGTCGGCATCGGGCAGGAGATGGGGGACGGCTCCATCAAGATTCTTTCGAAGGATAAAGAGAAGGCTTTTTCTCTCTTCTTCGATCTTCTGTTTGCGCCGCGTTTTGAGCCCAAGAGGGTGGATCTTGGAAAGATCAAGATCATAGAGGCCTTGAAGAGGGAGAACGACTACCCTGAGCAAGTTGTAGTGAGGGAGTTCAGAAAGCTTGTCTACGGCGATGCGAGCCCGTGGGCCAGAAGGCCTTCAAACGAATCGGTCAAGGCGCTGAAAATTGACGATCTCAAAAAGTTTCATGAGAAGTATTTTGTGCCGTCGAATATGATCGTCGCGGCGGCGGGAGATTTCGATAAGGCTGCCTTCATAGAACTTCTCAAAAAATTCACCGGCAATGTCGCCAACCATGACGTTCAATTCCCGGAAGTGGCGCCGGTCGATCTCAATTTTGTAAATCAGGAGAGAAAAATCGCAAGGCCGCTGACCCAGTCATATATTGAAGCGGGCCATCTGGGCATCAAGCGCCACAATCCTGACAAATATGCGCTTGAAATCATGGACACGATTCTTGGCGCCGCTGATTTCAAAAGCAGGCTGATGTCGGATATAAGAAGCGACCGCGGACTTGCCTACACGATCAGCAGCGATTTCGGCTGGGGGACCGACTACGGGCTATTCGACGTCTATGTCGCCACCAAGGCAAAGTCGGGGGCGGAAGTGATAAATCTCATACGTGGGCATCTGGAGAGGATGAAAGAGAAGGGCGATGTGACGGCCTCCGAGCTCGATTTTGCGAAAAGATCGGTCTTGAACCGCCTCATCTTCGAGTTCGACAACTCGTTCAAGATCGTCACCCAGCGCGCGCGTTACCGTTTCTTCGGCTATCCCGACGATTATTGGCACATCTACCGCGACGCGATCGAGAAAGTGACGATCGACGACGTCAAACGCGTCGCCCGCGAATACTTGCACCCAGATGGATTATCGATTGCCATCGTCGGCCCGGCTTCGTGACTCAGAATTTCGTCACGATGGGCCGCGCGGCGGGTAGTGCCGCGTTCGTTACCGCATATCCAGCCCGAATTGCTCTTTGCGCGCCGGCGAGTTGAGTATAGCCGGTCGTTCTTTGCGCCTGTCGTGACCTTGCATGTTGCGCGGCAGGATACAGGTGCGCTGCACCAGAGGCAAAAGCGCCGCCCGACGTTTCGCCCGTGTTATCCACGATCCCGGTTACAGTCGAGTCTTGCGCCGCGTTTTCCGCGCCGCTGCCTGCCGCCGCCGCGCGCTCGGCCGCCTTGTCAGCAAGCCATTCCTGAGGCGACGCGACCATATCGTACACAGTGCGGCCGCGAGTGCGCGTGGCGAGATCAATGCGCGCAAAGGAAACAGCGGTTCGCGCTGTCACCTGTATTCCGGTTCCATCCGGCTTCGCAGCGATGACGAGTCTCCCAAAGCCCAGTTGATCAAGCGGCATCGTCTGGCCGGGCTCGCCGCCGATCACTCTGGCAGCCATTATTTCGCCTCCGCGGCTTGCGAACTCAAACTCATCTTCGCGGACGAGGCGTCTGACGCTCTGACCGTCCGGAATATCGACGACGTCTCCCGGCTGCAGTTCGCGTATCATCGTGGAGGGGGAGAATATCAGCTCTCCATTTTCCATTTTGAAAATACGTACCTGCTGGCCCTCTCCGGGAGTCATAAGCATGCCGTCGATGGGTGACTCTACACGGCCGCCGCTGATCCTGTATAGAACACTCTCGTAGGCGAGGAAGCCGACGAAGTCTTTTGGAATACGCGAACCCTCGACGATGGCTTTATACCGGCCGCTGTCGGTTTGAAGAAAGGCTTGTGGAGGCTCGCGGTCCGCCGGCAGACTCGTCCTGCTCACATTCGTCAGTGTATCTCTCTGCGGCTCTGGATCGATCACGCTCATCCCCCCATGCCTGTCGCCAAACGGGCGATCTTCGGTAATATAGCTAGAATTGCGCATGGCGACAGCTACATCATGAGTGATCTCTTTGCTCAAAACAAAGAGTATCTCCGCTTCCCGGCCGGGCAAATCGAATGCCATTTTCAGGGCATCGACAATTGCATAGCGTGACAGTCCTTGCTTCTCCAGCCGTGCCACTAGTTCTTCCGCTTTAAAGGTGAATTCGTATTTCTCAGAGCGTTGCGAGTCCAATACCGAGTCTGTCCAAAGTTGGAGGTCTTCATCCACAGGGACTCCACTTTCATGCGCTATGCGGACGGAATAAAACGGTCGCCCTTTGGCCACGACCATTTCAACCCCTGTCTCCATGGTTTGTGCCCGAAGAGCATACCATGCGTTTCCGTAGCGTTCTTGAGGCAACGTTATGATTCGCACCGAGCCCCGATCCAATGCGAATGCAATAAATTGTGTCAGATACGTGTTTCTTACATAAAGTGTTCCGGGAGATCGGAACGCATCTGGATTTTGGACGGCCCAATGCAGAAGGTCGGGAAGCGACAAATGAATTTCAAGACTCAAGTTTGGGTATCGACGGCGGACGGCAAACGCCAGCAGAGAGGTCGGCAGGACGTCTGTATAATCCCAGAAGGTCAAATAGGAAAAAGGGAAGTCTCCAGACCACGGATTGTTTGTAAACAAAGCCATGATGCCGTCCGGGGTGCCACCTGTATTGTGCAAGACGAAAGTCGGGATGTGTTTGCCTGCACTGATGCGTTCGGCAAGAACTTGAAAGTTGCATGTTCCTTCCAATGTTCGAAGTAACCAAGGATTAGCCGCAGACAAATGCAATATATCTGCTCGCATTTGGTCGGCCAGCCTGGGATCGACTCTTTCAAAGAGTCCAATTTGTGAAACCCTGCTCACGGGAGGCGTCATCGGAGGCAGATATTCATCTTTTGGGACAGCAGATATTTGCTGCGGCTGATTCTGTGCCGTGCCTTGAGCAGTCTGCTCCGCCTCCGCAGGCTCATTGTCAACAATGCCGCCGGCAGAAGGGCCGTCCCGTCTGATTCGTATATCGTCAGCCATATAAGTATTTGGGGCAAAATTATTGAGATCGCCCCAACCAACGATCTTATCGTCAATCTCCCCAAAAAGTTGCCGTAATTCTTGATTTTTTAAGGGAAGCATATAAGGTGTGCCCATGATCGATGTTCGGCTTCAAAAACTGCTCACCCAATCCATAAAGAAATGCATTAAAGATGGCGTGTTTGAGCTTGATAATATTCCTGAAATTGAGCTTAGAACGCCGAAGCGGGCCGAGCATGGGGACCTCGCTACGAATGTGGCGATGATCATCGCCTCCAAGACCAGGAAAAAACCTATCCTGATTGCCCAGGCCATCATGGCCCATCTGCCTAAAGAGGAGGGGCTGGTCGAAAAAGTGAGCGTGGCTCCTCCGGGATTCATCAACATCGTCGTCGATCCGCGCCTCTATCTCGAACAGCTCCGTGAAATAGAGACGATGGGGGAAAAATACGGCACTCTCAAGATCGGCGCCGGGAAAAAACTTCAGGTCGAATTCGTCTCCGCCAATCCCACAGGTCCTTTGCACATCGGCCATGGCAGGGGGGCGGTCTACGGCGACGTCCTTGGCAATGTGATGAAGGCCGCGGGCTACGAGGTGACAAAGGAGTATTACGTCAACGACGCCGGCGGGCAGATAAAGACCCTTGGCCGCTCTATATATTTGCGTTTCCTGGAAACG
The DNA here is from genome assembly GCA_041739675.1 of bacterium. Taxonomy (GTDB): domain Bacteria; phylum UBA10199; class UBA10199; order 2-02-FULL-44-16; family DYJF01; genus DYJF01. Next base: position 957 of record JBGSNL010000085.1, on the reverse strand, counting down.
GAAGGGCAATCGGTCTGTTACCCGGAACAGTGTTATCAGGGTGCATACATCGTTCAACTTGCGCGCGAAGTTTCTGCACAATCGCGCGCAAAGCTCCTTGCCATGTCGCAGGAGGACGCCATCGATCTCTGCGGCGAATATGCTGCGACAAAGATCCTTGAGGAGATCAAGCGCGATCTGGCGGAGACGGGCGTCATCCACGACCTGTATTTCCATGAAAACCGCCTCCATACCGACGCGGCAATAGATCGCGCGATCGCCGAGCTCAAAAATCACGGATACATCTTCGAGCATGAGGGCGCTCTGTGGTTCAAATCCACCGCCTTCAAGGACGACAAGGACCGCGTTTTGAAAAAGAGAGACGGCGAGCTCACCTATTTCGCCGCCGATATCGCCTATCACAAGAACAAGTTCGACCGCGGTTTTGACAAAGTCATCGATATTTGGGGCGCGGATCACGCGGGCTACGTGGACAGGATGAGGGCCGCCATCGGCGCGATGGGCTATCCCAAGGAAAATTTCGACGTCGTTCTGATCCAGCTTGTGAACCTTGTGCGTGCGGGCGAAGTGGTTTCGATGTCCACGCGCTCCGCCACCTACGAAACTCTGGAAGACGTGAGAAAGGAAGTGGGCAAAGACGTCTGCCGTTACTTCTTCCTCATGCGCTCCCACAACTCGCAGCTGGATTTCGACCTTGAACTTGCAAAGAAGGATACGCCGGAGAATCCGGTTTTCTATATCCAGTATGCCCACGCGCGCATCGCCTCGGTCTTCAGAAAAGCCAAAGATGCAGGGGCAAAAATGAACTTCAAGTCGGTTGATTTAACCGCGCTCGACCTGCCCGAGGAGCTCACGATCGCCAAGCTTTTGAGCGAATATCCGCGCGTGATCGCCGACTGCGCGGAGACTTTGGAGCCGCACAGGATCTCGTTTTATCTGATGGAGCTTGCCAAGGCG
>JBGSNL010000083.1:0-37212 GCA_041739675.1 bacterium | reverse complement strand
GCCGCCAGCCGCGCCGCCACAGCCGGCAGCAGCAGAGCAGCCTGCTCCGGCTCCGCAACCCGCTCCCGCGGCGGAACCGGCTCCTTCTCCGGAGCCCGCAGGAACGCAACCGCAAATGCCCGTAATGCCGCCCGCAAATCCTTAAAATTTTTTCTTTGCGCTCTTTGCGACTTTGCGCTTTATAAGGAAAACCATGACCGACAAGAAACCAGACGACGAGGTTGTAGACAAGACAGTTATCACCTCCATCGAAAAACTCGATGAAATAACCGACAGACGCGCCTACATCCTCTTCTTATCGGGCCCGCTGCAGGGTAAACTCTACTGTCTGGAGAAAAAAGAGACGCTCGTCGGGCGCGCCGATGAAGTGGATATCCACATCAACGACGCCCGCATATCCCGCCATCATTTCAAGATCAACGTTGCCGAAGGCGACGCAACTATCGAAGACATGGGCTCCACGAACGGCACGTACGTCAACGGCAGCAAGTTGAAAGGGGCCTATCTCTTAAGAGACGGTGACAAAATACAGATATCTTCTTCAACCGTGATAAAGTTCGCATACGGCGACAAGGGCGAAAGGATGTTCCACGACGAGTTCTACAACATGGCCAACTTCGACGCGGTAACGGGCATCTACAACAAGCACGTTTTCCTGCGCCGCCTTGAAGAGGAATTCAGCCACGCAAAAAGAACTTCCCATCCCCTTTCGCTCCTCATGATCGACATAGATTTTTTCAAAAAAGTGAACGACACATACGGCCACCTTGCCGGGGATTTTGTCCTCTCGCACATTGTGAAGCGCATCGGCGAAACGATAAGAAACGAAGACATCCTCGCGCGCTACGGCGGCGAGGAGTTCGTCGTCATCTTACGCGGCATAGAAAAGGATGGGGCCGTTCTTCTCGCAGAGAGGATCAGACTCTCAATTGAGAAAAACCCGCTTCAGTTCGAAGGACACACCATCACATCCACCATAAGCATCGGCGTATCCACGCTCAAGGGAGCGAACTTCGATTCGCCGAAAGCCCTTCTCGATGCCGCCGATCAGCAGCTTTATGCCGCAAAAGAGGGCGGCAGAAATCAGGTGCGGGCTTGAAAATCCTGGATGGAAAAAAACTGGCTCAGGAGATAAAAAAACTTCTGGCGGACGAAGTCGCACTCCTCCATGAAAACGGCATAACACCCGGGCTCGCGGTTGTGCTGGTGGGCGAAAATCAGGCATCGAAGGTCTATGTAAAAAATAAACGCAAGGCGTGCGAGGAAGTGGGGATCAAGAGTTTCGATTTCAATCTGCCAGAGACGGCATCGCAAAAAGAGTTGGAAGAACTGATCGCAAAGCTCAACGCGGACAGAAACGTGAACGGAATACTTGTTCAGCTGCCGCTGCCATCGACGCTCGACGAGATGGCGATCCTCGAAAAGATAGATCCCGCAAAGGACGTCGACGGTTTTCATCCCGTCAACATGGGAAGGTTAGTGAGCGGCCTGCCCGCGCTCCGCCCTTGCACTCCGATGGGGATAATGACGCTCATCGACTCTATCGGGTATAAGCTCTCCGGAAAAAACGCGGTCGTCGTGGGAAGAAGCAAGATTGTCGGTAAACCCGTGGCACTTCTTCTTCTTGAGCGCCACGCCACTGTAACGATCTGCCATTCCCGCACACAAAATCTTGCTGACGTAGTGAGATCGGCGGATGTGCTCGTCGCCGCCGTCGGCTCTCCCCATTTCATCAAGGGGGATTGGATCAAGCAAGGAGCGGTCGTCATCGATGTGGGAATCAACCGCACCGGGGACGGCACGCTTGTGGGCGACGTGGAGTTCGAGGAGGCCTCGAAGCGCGCATCGGCGATAACTCCGGTTCCGGGCGGTGTGGGCCCCATGACGATCGCGATGCTGATGAAGAACACGGTGGAATCGGCAAAAATGTGTTTTGAATGCGTTGGCCTAACGAAAGGATAAAGAAATGGCGAAGAGAACCCCGCTCTACGAAGAACATATCCGTCTGAACGGACGCATGGTGGAATTCGGAGGATGGGATATGCCGGTTCTCTACACCGGCATAATCAATGAGCATCAGGCGGTGCGCGTTGCCGCGGGCGTTTTCGACGTCTCGCACATGGGACAGGTTGAATTCACTGGGCCGGATGCGCTTGACTGCATAAACTATCTCACGGTCAACAACGCCTCAAATCTTCTGGACGGGCAGGCACAGTACTCGATCCTTTTGAACGAGCACGGAACCGTCGTCGACGACATCATAGTATACCGCTTCAACAAGGAGAGATTCATACTCGTGGTCAACGCCTCAAACATCGAAAAAGATTTCAACTGGATGGACGCGCATAAAAAAGGAAACGTGCAGATAGTCAACAGAAGCGACGAATTCGCTTTGATCGCGTTTCAGGGACCGAAGGCCGCCCCGATCCTGAAAGAGCTGACCGATATCAATTTGAATGATCTTCCCGCGTTTCATTTCAAGCAGGGTTCATTTAACGGGCGAGATTCAGTAATCGTGGCGCGCACCGGCTATACGGGCGAAGACGGCTTCGAGATTTTCTGTTCGCCCAAAGCGGCGGCGGGAATCTGGCAGGATCTTCTGGAGAGGGGAAAATCGCAGGGCGTCTTGCCCGCGGGTCTCGGCGCGCGCGACACTCTCCGCATGGAGATGAAATACAGCCTCTACGGCCACGAGATAACCGATCAGACAAATCCGCTTGAGGCGGGTCTTGGTTGGGTGGTGAAACTGGACAAACCTTCAGACTTCATCGGAAAGGCAGCGCTCCTCGAAGTGAAAAAAACAGGCCTCAAACGCAAGCTCGTTGGATTCAAGATGGTGGACAAGGGCATTCCAAGAAGTGAATGCGCCATAATGTCGGACGGAAAGAAAGTGGGATTCGTCACGAGCGGCACCATGTCCCCCTCCTTGAAGGAACCGATCGGCATCGGATACGCTCCCGTCGAACTCTCCGCCGAAGGATCCAAATTTTTCGTTGACATTCGGGGTGACCAAAGGCAGGCAATAGTCGTTAAAACACCATTTTACAAACGTTAGGGGGTAACTATGGAATTTCCGGACAACCTTTTCTACACGAAAGATCACGAGTGGATCAAGATCGAGGGGACGACGGCGACGATCGGCGTCACGGACTACGCCCAGGAGCAGTTGGGCGATATAGTCTTCGTCGACCTGCCCTCTATCGGACAGGAACTCAAGCGCGAGGACACCTTCGGCGTGGTGGAATCGGTGAAATCGGTCTCCGATTGCTACGCACCGATCACGGGCAAGGTCTCGGAGGTCAACGAGGACCTGGCCGACAATCCCGCCATGCTCAACGAAGATTGCTACGGCGAAGGCTGGATGATCAAAGTAGAGATGAAAGACGCCAATGAGGCCAAAAAGCTCATGAAGGCCGCCGAGTATCAGGCGTTCGTCAAAGAGGAGAGCGCGTAAATTTAAAAATGAGATATTTGCCGCATACCAACTCCGAAATTAAAGAGATGCTCAAGGTGATCGGCGCATCCGACGTTGAGGATCTCTTCTCTTCTATACCAAAAGATCTTCGCGCAAGGGAGCAGCTGAAAATCGGCGCCTCTCTTTCCGAGCCCGCCCTTCTCAAACATTTGAACGAACTTTCCGGACGCAACAAGAACTCGGAAAATTGCATCTACTTCCTGGGCGGCGGCACATACAGGCATTACATCCCCGCCGCGGTGACGGAACTTTCCTCCCGCGCGGAATTCGTAACTCCATACACGCCCTATCAGCCGGAGATAAGCCAGGGCACTCTGCAGACGATGTTTGAATATCAGACGATGATGTGCCGGCTCTTCGACATGGATGTCTCGAACGCATCTAACTACGACGCGTCCACCGGTGTCGCCGAGGCGTGCCTCATGGCAAGGCGCATCGGGAAAAAGAGAAAAACGATCTGTCTCCCTGACAATCTCCATCCCGAATACAGGGAGGTCGTCTTCACGGTCCTTGGGCACGACGATTCCAATCTCAAGGTTCTGCCTTCCGAGAACGGCGTATTCAACCGCTCCGCTTTGAAAGACTGCCTGAATGACGATCTTTCCGCTGTCATTGTGGGTTATCCGAATTTTTTCGGCATAGTTGAAGATTTGAAAGACGTTTCGGATCTGGTTCACAAGGCCGGCGGTCTCATGATCGCTGCCGTATCGGAGCCCTCTTCTCTCGCAATTATCTCGCCACCCGGCTCGTGGGGCGCCGACATCGCAGTTGGCGAAGGAACTTCGTTTGGAATCCCCGTCAGTTTTGGCGGGCCCTCGGTCGGAATCTTCACCGCAAGGGAGGCCCTCCTTAGAAATATGCCGGGAAGAATCTGCGGAGAAACGGTCGACTCGGAGGGGCGCCGCGGATTCGTGCTCACAATGTCAACGCGCGAGCAACACATAAGGCGTGAAAAAGCGACGTCGAACATCTGCTCCAATCTGGCGCTGTGCGCCACGACCGCCGCAATGTATCTTTCAACTTTGGGAAAGTGCGGGCTAGTTGAACTGGCGCGGATAAATCTGAGTAAGGCCGAATACGCCAAGAAGAAACTGGCCGCCGTTGCCGGCGTCAAACTGAAATTCAATGCACAGACCTTCAATGAATTTGTTCTTGAGCTGCCTAAACCGGCGAGTGGGGTTTTAACCTCACTTGCTAAAGACAATATTTTCGGCGGCATAGATCTTGGAAAATGGTATCCCGCTTACAAGAATTGCATTCTCGTCTGCGTGACGGAGATGAATTCAAAAGAAGAGATCGATTGTTTCGCCGATAAGCTCGGAACGGCTTTAAAATGAACACGACTGAAAAATATACAAGCTGCGGGCCGCAACTCGAAGAGCCCACCGTTTTTGAACAGAGCGCCGAGGGACGCTGCGGCTTTAACTTCGGCCCTTCCGACGTTCCGGCCGTAGATCCGAAATCCGTGTTCGGCGCCCTTGCCAGATCAAAGCCTGCAGAGCTTCCTGAACTCTCTGAGGTCGACGTCACGCGCCATTTCACGCGCCTGTCTACATTGAACTACAGCAAGGACATCGGGCTTTATCCCTTGGGCTCGTGCACGATGAAATACAATCCCAAGATTGCAAACAAGGCGGTCACCCTCACCGGATTTGCAAACACGCATCCGTATCAGGATATCTCGACCGTTCAGGGAAACCTTGAGCTCCTTTTCAATCTTCAGAGAGATCTGGCCGATATTTGCGGAATGGAAGCCGTAACTCTTTGGCCCGCCGCCGGCTCGCACGGGGAGCTCACGGGCATGCTCATGATCCGCGCCTATCACACGTCAAAAGGCTATCCGCGGAAAAAAGTTCTGATCCCAGACAGCGCGCACGGCACGAATCCCGCTTCCGCCGCGATCTGCGGCTACGAGGTCGAAGTAGTCAAGTCCGACGGCTGCGGGCTGGTGGGTCCTGAGGAAGTTGCAAAACACATGGACGAAGAGGTCGCCGCGATAATGATCACCAATCCCAACACGCTTGGGATCTTTGAGACGAACTTCAAAAAAGTGGCCGACATCGTTCACGCGAAAGGCGGGCTGGTTTATTGCGACGGCGCCAACCTGAACGCGCTCATGGGATACGTGAGAATCGGACAAATCGGCTGCGACGTCATGCATATGAATCTTCACAAGACGTTCGCCACGCCGCACGGCGGCGGCGGCCCCGGCGCGGGCCCCGTGGGCGTCGGAAAAACACTGGAGCCCTTCCTCCCCGTTCCCGTCATCGTGAAAAATCAGAACGGATATGAACTCGCGCTCGAGAGAAAGCAATCGATAGGAAGAGTGAAGTCATTTTTTGGAAATTTCGGCGTCCTCGTCAGGGCGTACACGTATATCAAGGAACTTGGCGGCGAAGGGCTCATGGCGGCCACGCGTCTCGCGGTCTTGAACGCAAACTACGTAAAGGCGCGCCTCCGCGGTTCATACGACATCCCATATGATTGCCCCGTTCTTCACGAATGCGTCTTCTCCGACAAGATTCAGAACGAATACGGCGTGAAAACATTAGATATCGCCAAGAGGCTGATGGACTACGGCTTCCATCCGCCAACGGTCTATTTCCCGCTCATCGTCCACGGTTCTATCATGATCGAACCCACTGAAACCGAGAACAAGGCCCTGCTCGACCGCTTCTGCGACGCCATGATAGAAATCGCAAAAGAGTCCAAAGAAAGCCCTGAAACCGTCCAAAAGGCACCCCATAAGACTTTCCGCAGGCGTTTGGACGAGGTCCGGGCAGCCAGAGAACCCAGGCTCAAGGCTTAAAAACCACGCAACTTTTTTTGAAAAAGCGCGAAAAACAGGCAGGCCCACCCGCCACGCAAGCCGAGCTTGCGAGGCGAGGCGGGCGGGGTAAGAAATGTCTCCTACTTGTCCACAACTTTCGGGCGACGCCGCCACTTTGTACGACTGGCATATCTCTTCGGGCGTCAGCAGTTTGGCCGACATAGATGTCGGCGTCCCGAAAATCGACTTTACTGCATCCCCTCCCCACACCGAGATCATTTCCGAAACAGTAGAAAACGGCTGCCCTGAAGCGGGTGAAGTGCTCAGCAGAACGATTGCCGTGCTGCAGGAGGAAGAGAGAAACGCGTTCGCGACCTCGTCGTTCACGCTCGATTCGTTTCCCTATTCCAGTTTTGTTTCGCAAAATACAACGTTCAGGGCCGGATGGTTCTTGGCCGAACAGCTGCCGTCCAGACCTCTTAACACATCTCTTCTCGAAAAAATCTCTTCACGCATATCATCGATCAAAAACGAGATCGCTCAGAGCGGGCTATCTTCCGACTCGGTAGAATATAACCGGGCCCTTGCCAAGACCCTTGCCGATTACGTCCTGGCCTCCAACGGGCTGGGAGTGACGCGCGCACTGGGCAACGCGCCCTCCGAGACATCCGTCGTAGAGACGCTGACCGGGACACGCGTGGGGGATTGCACGGAGCTCTCGATGATCTTCGTCGAGCTATGCCGCCTCGCCGGTCTCGACGCACGCTTCGTTGCCGTGACCGTGGACAACACGGGCCGCCGCGTCGATCACATGTGCGTCGCACTCCATCTTGACCCCGCCCATCCCGACGATGTCACGCTGGCGGATCTTGCCTGGGCCTCCCCATTCCTTGCCAGTCCCCACAGGGAGTGGGTGGAGACGAGCGATCTCGCGGCTGCGGCAAATTATCGAATGAGCCGCGGCGCCCGCCCGCCGGCGGAGTATCACGAGCCGCTTTACAACGGCGTCTATGCCGCGATGTCCGACAGACTCTTCAATTTCAAACTTGGTGAATATATGGCGGCACTGAGCTACGATCCCTCTCTTCCGCTCATCTATTTTAACATCAGCGAACTGTATGAGAAACGGGGCGACGAAGAGCTTCCCAATGAATATTTCGAAAGGGGCCGGGCGCTCTACCCCGCATACGTATCCGCACAGTAAAAAATAAAAGGCCCTCTTCGCGAGGGCCTTTTGATTCTCTTTCAAGATTCATTCTCATTCTTCGCGCAAAACGTTGGCGCTCTCCCCGGGCTCCCTCACCCATTGTTCTACGCCGTCGACATCCATTCTGAACCAGCCGCGCCTCATGAGTTCAGGAACGTCCATCATCCTGACATGGTCATCACTCAGAACCATGTAACCCGTTTCGGCGTCTTTTCTACCGTGAGCTTTTATCCGGTTGTCGAGCGGCATTTCCTCTGCCATGGCGGTACCTCCGCCGCTCTCAACATGTGCCAGTTGCGCGCTGGCATTGTAGGCAGCCACGTTGTTGCGCTCCATTTCAGTTAAAAAGCCGTAGGCAGGTGAGAATATGTCTTCGCCAGTTATTTCATGCTTACTGACGACATAGAATGCGTCAGCATGCACCCGCGGATTCGGACTTATCACGTCCCCTTTAGTTCTTATCTCGCCGAACCCGTATCCGGCCTGAACCAGCGCCTGTTGTTCGTCCGCGGGCAAGGCTTCGAAATCCTCACGTGAAAAAGAAACTACGCTCGCCTGCCTCAAATTCACGGGAACATATTCTGTCCCCTCGATGTTGCCAAGATTGCCCACGCTACGGGCATCCTGCAACAAACTGCTCAATATCTGATTTATCGGTCTTGTCATAAAACCCTCCTTTTTTTGACTTCCCAAACCCACACATACTTTAAGCAAACTCCGTGCCGGAACTCGGAAGAGAGCTGGATCGATAATTAGGCGTAATGATTAGGTTTATAGAAAGAGGTGTGGAAAATGATGTTAAATATTACTTATCTGCGTCAATTATCAGGACATCTTATAGATAAACGGTGAAGGTCCAGCTCATGCGGAGAAGGCCGTCGTCTTTCAGGAATTTGTCGGGCGGACTCTGGAACGGTGCCGACGCGCGGATAGTGCGCATCGCCTCCTGATCGTAGGTGGGAATTCCGGAACTGTTCAGAACGAAAAGTTCGGAGAGGTTGCCACCGCTGTTGACGCTCACGGCGAGCACCACTTCGATCGAACCGCGCGACACGCGGTTTTGGGCAAAATAAGCCCGAAGCGGCGGAACCGGGTTGAACGTCATCTTGAACTGGCGCTTCATCCTTACAAAATATTCGACATCCGGATAGCGAAGAACGTTGAGATACGTGCGCGCGCCGATGCGGTAATCGGGATAGTAATCGGCCAGAGCCTCCGCCGCGCCTCCCAGCTCGCCGCTCCTGCTGTCGATATCCGGCGTCTTCGAGGCAAAGAGTTTTCTGTCAACATCGTATAGCGACTTCTTCTTTCCAATCGTCATTCTCCCGGCATCTGCCGTTTCCTTGCTCTTCTCTTTTGTCTGTTGCTTCTCTTTTCTCGCTTCCCGCTTCTGATCTGAGCCCGCCGATTTCTGCCTCACAGTCCGCGCCACCGTCTCTTGCTCGACGGAGCTGTCGTACATCCCCAAAAATCTTGCGGACTTGGGCCTCTTCTCCACCGCGGGTTTCGCGATGTCGGCGATCTCGTAGGGCTGGCTGCCCTTCTCTGTGACGGGAAACACTTCGACGACCTTCTCTTTCCACGACGGGGACTGGACGTGATACGGGAAGAAGACAAACATGAGCAGATGCAGAAGGATCGACGCCACCAGATAGGGCCAAAGTGTCGGACGATCCTCCTCATAGGCATGTAGATGATGATGAATAATCATATCAAAAACGCTCGAAGATCAAACTTCCCGGCAAAGGTTTTCCGATCAGGTACTGGACGTAATTTGCAAGCAGCCCGCTGATAGCGCGGCTGTCCGATTCCGCAAGAACCGCCTCGCCACCGTTCGAGAGAAGGCGCATCCCCTCAAGGGCGCGGCTCTTGAGCTCTACACCCGGCAAATTGGGCCTGACGCAGCTTTTGCAGTAAACTCCACCGTGGTCCAAAGAAAAAGACCAATGTTCGTTCCCGTTTGCCTCGCTTCCGCAGCCCATGCAATTTTCAAGCGCAGGCTGATAGCCCACCAGCGAAAGCCACTTGAGTTCGAAGGCGATTCTCGACTGGGCCGTGGGTTCCGAACGCGCAATCGAAGCGATATGATCCTCCAGAAGATCGAATTTCTCCGGCGAGGCCTGGCGTTCGGGAACAAAAGCGAGTGCAAGTTCCAGCGCACGGGACATAGCGCCGATTCTTGAAAGCGAGTTCATCACGCCCACAGTGGGGATATGGATGTGCGCGTCTTCGATGCGCACCATGTTGGACGCGTTTCTTGCAACATAACGGAGATCGACTATGGAGCCCAGCTCCAGCGAGCCGCCGAAGCGCCGTTGCGAGGCGCGCGCGTGCTTTGCCATCCCCGTGAGACGCCCTTCCTCGCGGCCGAAGAAGGTCACGATGAGATCGGCCTCGCCGTAAATCACCTTTTTCAAAATTATGGCGCGCGTCGAATGATGCATAACTTGTGGGGACACTTCCCGAGGAGGGGACGCTTCTCATTTCCACATGGGCTCCTCGTGAACAGGAGAAGCGTCCCCTCTTATGGCGTGAACAGGGGAAGTGTCCCCTCCCTTTCATTTGTCACTCAACGTATTTTCCTATTATCGGCTTCAAACGTCTCTTTGTTTCGGCATTGATTTTCGCACGGTCGGTGACAATCGCGAACTTGAGCGACTCTGCGCACGGGCAATTGCGTTCCAAAGGAATCTGCGGCAGCACGTCCTTTATGATTTTCTTCGCCGTCGCCACGTTTTTGTTCATCACCTCCACGACCTTCATGGCATCGACCGCATCTTCGCCCTCGTGCCAGCAGTCGTAATCGGTTGAAAGCGCGACGGTAGCATAGCATATCTCGGCCTCGCGCGCGAGCTTTGCCTCCTGATAATTGGTCATGCCTATCACGTCCACGCCCCACGAGCGGTAAACGTTCGATTCCGCGCGCGACGAGAACATCGGCCCCTCGATGCAGACATACGCGCCCCCCTTGTGGGTCTTGGCGCCGACGTTGGAGGCGGACTTGGCAATACGGTCAAACATCGCGGGACAGACGGGATCGGCAAACGAGACGTGGGCGACTATACCGTCCTCGAAAAACGTCTGGTGGCGAACCTTCGTCCTGTCTATGAACTGGTCCACGATCACGATGTCGCCGGGATGGATATTTTCCTTCATGGAGCCCACCGCCGACACGGATATGATCCTCTCCACGCCGATGGACTTCAGGGCGTAGATGTTCGCGCGAAAGTTGATCTGATGGGGAGGGATGGCGTGGCCGCGGCCGTGGCGTGGCAGAAAAGCCACGTCCCTGCCTTCAAGCGTTCCGATCATGATGGCGTCGCTCGGCCTGCCGAACGGGGTTTCGACCGTCCTTTCCTCCGTAAGCTTCAGCCCTTCCATCGCATAAAGACCGCTCCCGCCGATGATACCGATGATACCCTTTGCCATAATTTGCTCCCTTTCTTCGTTAAGCCAGCTGTCCGCAGGCGGCCAGTATATCCTGCCCGCGGCTGACGCGTATATTCGTTTGAATACTCTTACTTGTCAAGTAGTTATACCACTCCTTTAAAGTCGTTTCTTGCGGCATTTTGTAGTCGCATCCGGGGAACGGATTGAAAGGTATGAGGTTCACCTTGGCCCTGATACCGGAAAGAAGTTTAACGAGCCTTTTCATGTCCCCTGCCGAATCGTTCAAGCCCCCTATCATTACATATTCGAATGTGAGGCGGTATTTCGATCTTTTTGAATATTCGCGGCAGAATTTCATTATATCGGCGATCGTGAAGCGCCTGTTCACTGGCATGAGCTTGTCCCTCACCTCGTCGGTCGTGGCGTTGAGCGATATGGCGAGCTTCACATCCAGTTCTTTAGAAAAACGCTCCGCCTGGGAGATGAGCCCGGATGTGGAAACGGTTATGCGCCGTTTTGACATATTGAACGCGCGCGCGTCCAATAGCACTTTCACCGAGCTCACAACGGCATCGTAGTTGACGAGAGGTTCTCCCATGCCCATCAGAACGATATTCGTGATTCGCGATCCGTGACCCGTGGCACGTTCCACTTCAATTATCTGCCCCAGTATCTCGCCCTGTGTCAGGTCCCTTATGAAACCCATCTTCGCCGTCCTGCAGAAGGTGCAGCCCATTGCGCAACCGACCTCTGTCGATATACAAAGCGTGATACGTCCGTCAGGCGAAGGTATCAAAACCGATTCGATCTTTTTGCCGTCTTTGAGAACAAAGGCGAATTTCTTCGTGCCGTCTTCGGCCTTTTGAACTTTTGAAAGCTTCAGGCGCCCGATTGAATAATTTTCTGCCAGCACCTGCCTTGCCCCTTTTGAAAGATTTGTCATCTCGTCGAACGATGTCACACGGTTCTTGTAGAGCCATGTGACGATCTGCGAGGCGGCGAATTTCTTCAGCCCCAGAGAGGTAACGGTGGCGGCAAGACGCTCTATGGGGAGGTCTGTGATAGAAGGTAGATTCATAGATAATCAGCCAAAAATGGGAAGGTTTCTTAAATCGCCGACGTTTTTGACCGTCAGGCAGTTTGCTTCGGGGTACCTGCCCTCGCGGTCGACAAGAACCGGAACGATGCCTGCCGCGCGGGCACCTACGACGTCCGCCTCGAAAAGATCGCCCACGTGAACCGCCTCGGAGGGCTTCACGTTCAGATCCGCGAGAGCGCGCTCAAATATCCTCTCGTCGGGCTTTTGAAAACCCACCTCATGGGAATCAAGGATCGTATCGAAAGACGCATCGAGCCCAGCATGCGTGATGAGCCTTTTGATCTGGCCTTCCGCGTTGGAGATGATACCCAGCTTGAAGCCGCGGTCCTTGAACCAGGTTAAAAGCTCCCGCGCGCCGTCGGCCATACGCGCCCAGAAAAGATGGCGGAAGGGATGGGTCTTGATTGCATCGATGATCGCCGGAATCTTCTCCTCTTCGATCCCGATCGACCGGAACCATTTTTTATAGGCCTCCCAGACTATCATTTCATGGGAAAGACCTTGGTCGAGCATCGGGCCCATCGAATTTCTGATGATCTGATGGGTAGCCTCAAGCTCCTCTGTTGTCACGTCGACGCCAAAACGCTCCTCCAAAAGGCCGCGCAAAAAATCGTAATTATAGAAAAAGAGAGTGTTTCCGACGTCAAAGAAGATTGCTTTTATCATTTGCGAACGCCTCCAGAATGTTCAGATCGTCTGCCAGATCAAGTATCGTGTAGCGGGAGCGCATCGTCCGTGCCATGATTATCGCCCTTTTGAACTCCTCCTCCGACGCTCCAATGCCCGTATAATGCGCTTTTGAGCCCGCCTCTGTCAAGATGCGTTTTATCTCGGCAGAGGATTTTAAAAAAAGCTTCAGCTCGTCGACGATATCGTCCCAGCTGTCGACGATTTTTTCAAGCTCCGCCTCCTTCGCCTTGATGTCCATTTTCTTTTTTGCAAATTCGGAAATGACCGCCGGCGCAAGAGGACCCCAGTATTCCATTATTTCCGCCGTCCGGTCTTTTTTGTGATGCTCCCAAATTTTGGGCCAGTCGAGGCGGTCGGGATCTAGCGCCAGAATTTTTTCGTAGAGCCTTGCCGTGATGATCGCGGCCACGCCCACCTGCGCACCGTGGAAGTCGTGATTTTTCCCCTTGATCTGCGACTGCATGTCAAGGGTGTGGGAGATGAGATGTTCGCCGCCGGATGCGGGCGCGGACGAACCCGCAATGACCATCGATATCCCCGAATAGACGAGAGCTTCAGAGAGCGCTGCAATCGTTTTGGAATCGCGCTCACGAAGAAGCTTTGAATTTTTTGAATATATCGGTTCAAGATCGGCGATGAGTTCGAACGGCAGAGGACAAAAAGGTATCCCCTTCACGATCGATTCAAGCTTCCAGTCCGCCATCGAAACAGGCTTCGAGATGACGTCGCCAAGCCCCGCCTGAATCATTTCAACCGGCGCGCCGCAAAGAATATCGAGATCGCAGATCACGGCCGCAGCAGGATCCGCAGCCGCGGTCCTCTTGAGCCCGTTTTCAGTGAGCGCCACAATGCCGGATGAATAGCCGTTCATGGACGGCGCCGTCGCCACCGCAATGAAGGGTTTTCCTTTTTTGAATGCCGCATTTTTTGTGAGATCGGTGACCGTTCCTGCCCCGCAGGAGATAAGAAGTGATTCGTCTTTAATCTGCGACAGAACCCATTCGGCCGTCTTGTCGTCGGCCACGGGTTTTTCGTTCGGAATCACAAGTTCGCGGACGTCAAAACCGTTTCCCGCAAGAATTTCGGCAACTCTCCTTGAGGCAACTTTTTGTGTGATGAAATCCGATACGATGGCGATCGTGCCGCCCTTGAATTCAGCCTTAATAACATCCGGCAGGCGTGAGAGGGCACCCTTCTCTATCACGACGGTGCGGACCGGGACTCTGTGCCTTGCACCGCAGGAGCACACCCACTCCGATCCCAAAAAAGATTTGCGGTCCCTGCTCATCAATCCTTATGCTTCACGTTCCAGACCGTTGCCGCGAATATGAACGAAAGGACCGAAGCGGTGATCCAGAATATGATCGCGGGTTTGAAGTTGTAAATTGTCGAACCTTCGACGACGATCTTGTGCGATTCGATCAGATAGCCGCTTACAAGATCCTGCGCCGCGGCAGCCAGATAGCTGAAAAGACCGATGACGCCCATTGCCGCGCCGGCCGCGCGCTTCGAGCAAATATCGACCGCCATCAGGCCGCCCAAAAACGTGAGCAAAGCTCCCAGGCAGAAACCGTAGGTTCCCATGCATATCACGTGCAGAAGCGGGCGCCCCGGCGGAATGAGTACGAACGCCACGAGGCAGATCGAAAAGAGCACGCCCAAAATCAGCGTGACAAAATTGCGGCGGCCGCCGAAGAAGCGGTCGGTTATGTAACCGCAGGAGACCGTTCCCAGGATTCCGATTATGGGACTGCTGGATATTATTGAGCCCGCCTGAATTGTCGAGTAACCCTTCTCATACCCCAGATAGACGATCCCCCAGCTTTCGATCGCGTAGCGGACGACGTAGAAAAGTGCGCTCGCAAGGCCCAGCATCCAGACCGCGGGGCTTTTCAGAACCTCTTTTTGGATCTCCCAAGTGGATTCTTTTCTGGGCGTTTTGAGTCCGTGATCTTTTTTATAATCTGCAATGAGGGGTAAACCGTAGCTCTGCGGCCTGTCGAACATGAAAAAGTAGAAGGCGATGGCACCAACCACGCAAAGAAGGCCGGGCGCTATGAACCCGTAGCGCCATCCGTATGCGGAGACGACGACGGACGTCAAAACGTACGTGATGGCGCCGCCGATGTTATGCGAGGCGCTCCAGATACCGTATCTCGTTCCCCGTTCCTTGTCGGAAAACCATTGCGCGAGCGACACGACGCTAGGCGCCGCGCCCATCGACTGGAACCAGCCGTTGATCCCCCAGAGGATGACAAACATGATGAACAAATGCGTGAAGCCGAGAAGAAGGTTCGTGATGGCCGAAATAAGTAGGCCCAGCGCCATGAAGCGCTTCACGTTCGTCCTGTCTGCAAGGAAGCCGTTGAAAAATTTTCCGAACGCGTAGGTGAAAAACAGCGCGGAGCCCATGATACCGAACTGCTGCGCATCAAGGATGCCCGCTTCCATCATGGGCTTTTTCGCGATCGATAAGCTCAGACGGCAGACGTAGAACAGGCCGTAACCAAGTGTGATTGAAAGGAAGACCGACCAGCGGCGTCTCTCATACATCTTTTTGACGACCTTGGCGTCTTCGATTGGCGCCTTGTCGATACCGGTCGTGAAAAATTTGATGATTTTTGTGACCATTGGGCCATCCCTCCATTCAAAGTTTTCACTTTATATGGAAAAGGATTACCCTTGTAAAGCGGCAATTATCTGAAATGGCTCAGGATTACGGCACTGCCACACGCACCGCCGTGACGGCCGGTGCGAACATGGCCGGGCGGGCCGCGGGCCTCATCTGCCTTGCCGCAGATCCGCGCTGATAGAGCATCCGGGCGCCGTTCACCTGTGAGTGTGCCTGCCTCGTTTCAGACGGCAGATCGACTTCAAAACCTTCATATGCCCCGCCGCTCGTCTCATATTCCACTTCCACCAATCCCGTGACGGTGGAGGTCATCGCAACGTCGGCTCCCGAAGGCATCGGCGTGCTTTCCGTGACGGTCTCTTCGACGGATGACATCGCCGGAGCCCCTGTCCGAGGCGCAACTGGTGCGGCTGGCGCGGGCGGAGTTTGCGGCGCGGGAGAAGCCTGCGGTGTAGCGGCGGGAGATGCTCCTCCCTGCCCCGCGTTTCCAATCACTTCACCTCTGAGGAAGGGAACTGCGTAAGTTGAAAAATCGACGTCGGGGTCGATATCTGAGAGCATCTTTTCCCACGAGATTATCGTATTGATGGCCTGGAAATAACTGGGCTCAAAGTTGGAGGTGCGGCCGGCGACAAGTGTGAAGAGCGACATCAGCTTGGCCGACATCCTGTCGTTACCTTCCATTACGGGCGCGACCTGAGAAGTAAGATTGCCACCTTCCTCGGTCAAGGCGCCGCCGGTCATAGCGGTAAGGATTCTCGATACATCGACCATATCGTTCAGCGACATCGCCAGAATAAGTCTGCTGAGCAAGGATCTCTGAGGTTCCGTGAGCCTTCCGGTCTTTTCGATATCAAGCATGATAGGACGGCCAATCTGACCGGCTTCGCCGGGCAGCCACTTGAGGTTTTCAGGAGTGTATTCCCTGTAAAATTTGCCGTCTCTGAATATGTCTTCCATCAGCAATTTGCCGGTCGTGTCTATCAAACGCTGTCTCTCCGTATCCGTCGAGATCTCGTTGATATCCAAGAAATTGCACGCCGGCGCGCCACGCACCGGGGTTTGTGCAAGAGATCTTGGTTGAGCTCCAGCCGTCTGCGCAGCAGACACGTCAGGAGATGAGGCGGAATGCGCTCTGCTGCTGCTCGCTACTTCGAAGCCGTGCTGGACGGGATAGACAATTTTGCCGTCGGCGGAATTGTCTGAATTCCAGAGGAAACGCTTTACTAGATCTTTTATCACTCTGCTTTCACTCAAGCTGCCGGGCAGGCGCAAATGGACGCCATCGACTTTCAGCATGCCGTATATCCCGTTAGCCTGATATATGTGCTTGTTAAGGTCCATCCATTTTCTCAAGATGTCACCGTAGGGACCCTGTGAAGCGAGCCAGACGGTCACAAGAAGATTGTGTCTGACATCACGCCTGTTGTCTCCCAACCTGTTTCCGCTCGTATTCTCTCTGACAAGCTCGAGGAGCGGTTCGATAATCTTCTTCACATAATCGTCTCTGGTCATCTGCGCCTTATCGACAGGCGTCATAAAATAACCGTAGATCGTGCCCGCGAAGAATGTGGGGTCGGCCCTCGTCTGGAAAGCGACGTCCGTCTGCGAAGCCGAAAGCAGAAGTGATGTGAAAGGCGAAAGGTTTTGCACCGCGTTCCGTCCCGTAAACGGAGCCGGAAAATCATAGCGCCTTCCGGCTACGGTTGCCGCATCGTAGAATCTTTCAGTGGGATTCCTGTCGACCTTCTTTTCCTTTCTATCTTCCGGTGTCACGCCCGGTCTTAGAACGTGTTTCTCGATCCATTTGGCTGGTCTTCTAAAAGCCAGCCCCCTCCATGCGTTTGCTCCTTCGTCGCGCGGGATTGCCGTCACCTCGCCGAAAATATCCTGCAGATTGTACGCATCGATCAGCGATCTGCCCTGGCCCTCCGTGAAAAATTGCTCGATTTCTGCCCCGTGCGCCTTGCCTGCCATCGCCCTCATCGTCGAGATGATGAGATTGTAACGGATATGCCTTTGTTCCGGCGACACATCAGCTGCGATGACAACTAGTTTTCTGAAATATTCCTCAATGGTCGAAGCCTGGGTCGCGGGATCGGTCAAAGCCCTGTAAATGATATCATTATATCTGTCTTTTCTGATGTCCGGTCTTAAGAGCAGCCTTCTGTCGTCCTCCATGAAATATATGTCGGGGAGAACGAGCAGCTGCTCCGAAATGGGATGTCCCGTGAGTGCAACGTTCAGGTAACCGTACGCCTCACCCCTCAACGCCGCCTGCACACCTGCATCGTGGAGGCTGTTGGCGCTGTCTACCATCTGTTGCTGCAGCTCCAGCATAGGCGAATCGAGAGCAACCTCGCCTTGGACCAGTTCTCCGTTCAAAGCTTCGGCACGCATTTGAGCGCTCTGAGCGGCTATGATTTTCATAACCATTGCGCGCTGAATCCGCGAATTACCGGCTTCACGGAATACGTTCGTGACAGGCGCCCCGAATCCCACCTCTTTTATAAACGGCCCAATAATGTTGCCCAAAAGTGAATTCCAGCCTGCAATCAGCTTGACCGCGTTGGCCGGAACTTCATAGGTCCATGCTTTGGCATATTTGGCCTTCAATGTCTGCTTTATGTTAAGACCGGTGAAGATAGCGTGGAGAACACCCAGTGACGCCAAAAAACCAACCATTCCGGCGTTCACTTCAACTATATTCCATAAAAACGGCCCGATGCCGCCCGCCTGAGCAATCTTGGGGATGTCCGCCGCGATCGCATTGCCGGGGGCTATGTAGAGAAGCTGTACCGCGCCCGCCGTAGCATAGGTCATCCAAGGCAAGTCCTCACGCACGCTCTTTCTAAAGATGTTATATTCCCCGCCACCCTGAACCCAGTGACGATGCTGTATGGCATAGTTCCATAGCGCAAGTATAGGAGCGCTCGCAGGTTCGATTCCCGAAGCTATCATCGCCGCATCGGTTGCCAAAAAAGCGCCAAGAAACAGCCAAGGCACGGCCTTGTCCGGAACTCTTTTTTTCAGATAATCTGCCGCCACCGGGTTCATTGAAGCAAAAGCAAAAAGCCCCGAGATCCCCATATAGCCATACAGCATCATTACGCCCAGCGATCGAGCTGTCTCCATGGGGCTGTCGAAAGAAACTGTTCGAATCCATTCCGGCAGCATGTCCCATTTAGATTTTCTGAATAGTCGCTCGAACGTGTTGTCAAATGGAAGAGTGAACCCGTTATTGAGGGTTCTGGCAAAAAGGCTGGTGTCAACCCAGTGGTTCCAAAAAGCGCCCGCGCCAGCGACCAGCCCGGATTGGGAGACCGCGTGAAAGAATTCTTCAGTTCTGAAGGCCGCAGAGTTGAAAACATATGAAAAGAGACTTCCCAGACCATGGAACTGACCGCTATCGGTCGCCATCAGGCCACTATCCAGGGCCGATGCACCCGGCACAATTCCACCGAAGACAGCGTATGTCGCCAAAAGCTTCGCCGCCTCTTTGAAGAAGGCGCGTGAAGATGAATCGGTATTGTAGCCGGTAATAAAAGCCTGCCCCGTTTCCGGTGCGATTATCCCGCGTCTGAATTTTCCAACCGTCACGGCGCCGGTCGCTCCCACGGCGCTGCCCATCATGGTCAGCATCATCGAAGGATCGGTATCGGTGAGGATTGCCCCGCCGGCCATGAGTGCTGCGCCCGCCAAAGAGCCTTTCACGGCATATGACCAGAATGTTTTGTTGTTTTCAAATTCCGCGTTCCGAAAGAGCTGCGTGGCACCCGCTATCATGTGATCGAACGCCGTCGGCTGATCCGTGAGCAAGTGGTGCAGCGGTGAAACGGCTACACTTGAAGGACCATCTTCGGAGGCGCCATTCACTGCGAACAGGTTCTCAATCGTAGCGTCGTCGGGGAAGATGCGCCTTGCTACATTTATTATCTCTTTGGCGTCCAGAGGACGGCGCTGCTCAAGCATGTACTCGGCCGTGAAAACATAGAACTTCGCCAGCGAAGCCAGCAGATCGGCGTTCTGGCCGGCGTCGTTCGGCAGCTGCTTTACCGATGCGCTGAAATCATTCTTCATCATATCGGCGAGCGTGTTGAGAGAGAACGAGCGGGGAATGCCGGTGTGCCTGTCGGCATGGTTCATGAGAAGGTTGGCCCTCATCATGAGCACGTTGATGCGCAAAAGAGGGTTCTTCGCTTCGGCCGTTTCGAGCAGCCTATCGAGGACGTCCATGGCCGCTTCGTCGTCGTTGATCCGGGAATGGGCCACCGCCCTCACAAGCATCTCTCTTGCCATGGTTGCAGTGTCGCCGATCGCCTTGGCTCTCTTTCTTACCCTTCTCAGATCCTCGAAGGTGACTTCAGTCACCTTGCCCAGAAGAGCCGAACCGAATGTCGACTCGACGTAGAGCTGGTCAAGCGAGCCCAGCAGCCTCCTTGCCACTTCGCGTCTGTCGTCTCTGACTATTGTGAAGAGCCGCCCGGCCTCTTCCGGATTCTCGCCCATGATGGAAACGGCCTGATGGAACTCGGCCCTCGCCGCCATCACCCTTGAGTCGACCAGAATTGAGTTATTCTGAATCATCGGCGGCTGAACCAGAAATGGATGATTTGCAAATACCGGCAGATGAAGACCGAAGGTCGGACGATCGACGGATATGACCAAGGGTTTTTCAAATGTAGGAGATATATCAAAAGATATGGAGGGACGGATCGACGACGACGCACGCGAAATTGGAGGAGCCATTTGTTCTCCTTTTACATATCAGCGCTTCATCCTCAGCGCACCTTGCTCCCCCAGAGCGGCGTGCTTTAAATCCTTTGAAAGCCGTATGCAACTATCGAAATACATAAGACATATCAAGCAGTTTTTTCTCCCATCGGTCTCCAACCCACGTATCGGCAACCTGACCGAAAAGTTGCTTGGTAATTTCAAATTCATCCACCCCCTAAAGCCACATAAAACGGCCATTTGAGCCCTCTTTATCGAATACTTGATTTCGTGCGCAAACTCGCATAGTTATGCCAGACATTTATTAGCCATTTGTTAAAAATTCATTTTTCTAGGAATTCTGATGAAACTTGTCGAGTGCGTTCCGAATTTTTCCGAGGGGAAAGACAGGAAAATCCTCGATGCTATCGCGTGCGAAATTCGGTCCGTCTCCGGCGTGAAGCTTCTCGATATGGATCCCGGCGCGGCTACGAACCGCACCGTCTTCACTTTCGCCGGCGCGCCGACAGACGTTCTTGAAGCGGCGTTTCTCGCAATCAAAAAAGCGTCCGAGTTGATCGACATGCGCCATCAGAAAGGCGCGCACCCGAGAATGGGCGCAACAGACGTCTGCCCTTTCGTTCCAATCGCAGGCGTCACGATGGAAGAGTGCGCGGAACTTGCAAGAAAGTTGGGAAAACGCGTAGGAGACGAACTGAATATTCCGGTTTATCTTTATGAACACGCCGCGACTTCATCTCAAAGAAAGAGCCTCGCCGATATCCGCGCGGGAGAATACGAGGGATTCTCCGAAAAAATAAAAAAACCCGAATGGAAACCCGATTTCGGCCCCGCCGAATTCAACGCGAAAAGCGGCGCAACCGTTATCGGCGCGCGCCAGTTTCTCATCGCGTACAACGTCAATCTCAACACGACCGACGTGAGGCTCGCAAAGGAGATCGCGTTTGCGATTCGCGAGAAGGGGCGCATCAAAAGGGACAAGCAAGGCAACAAGGTCGTCGATTCGCAAGGCGACACCGTTTACGTGCCGGGGCTTTTCAAGCACTGCCGCGCTACCGGCTGGCTCATCCCCGAATACAACTGCGCACAGGTGACGATCAACCTCACCGACTTCACTGTGACGCCCATGCATGAGGTCTTCGATGCGTGCGTGAAGGAAGCGGACAAACTGGGCCTCCGCGTCACTGGAAGCGAGATCGTGGGGCTCGTCCCGAAAAAGGCGATGATAGACGCCGGGGTCCACTATCTCAAAAAACAAAAAGGGAACTCAGGCGTCCCTGAAAAGATGCTGATACAGACCGCGATAAGATCTCTTGGTTTGAACGACGCAACACCGTTCGACCCACACAAAAAAATAATCGAATCACACTTTGCCCGCCCGCCTCGCCTTGCGAAGCCGCAAGGCTCGCATGGCGGGCGGGAGGTGGATATGCCATTGGCTTCAATGACCGTGAAAGCTTTTGCAGACGAATTATCGTCCGCCTCCCCCGCTCCCGGCGGCGGATCGGTGGCCGCGCTCGCGGGCGCGCTATCGGCAGCCCTCTCCTCCATGGTTGCGGCACTCACGCACAACAAGAAGGGTTACGAAAAAGTGTGGGATGATATGGAAAAAGTCGGTGTCGCCGCGCAGTCAAACATGCGCTTGCAGGTTGAGGCGATCGACAAGGATACGGATGCCTTCAACGCCGTGATGGCCTGTTTCGGAATGCCGAAAGGCACCGACGAAGAAAAAAAGGTCCGGGCGCGCGCTCTTGAAGAGGCCACGAAGCGCGCAACACTTGTTCCGCTGGGCGTGATGGAAAAATCGATCACGTCGCTCGATCTGGCGCTCAAGGTTGCCGAACAGGGAAACAAGAATTCCCTCTCCGACGCGGGAGTCGCCGGGCTCACCGGCTACACCGCCGCGATGGGCGCGTATTATAATGTACTCATCAACCTTGGCGGAATAGGCGATACAGAGTGGGTGAAAAAAACGCGAGCAACGGCTGACAATCTTGCCCGGAAGGCGAAGGAGTTGGCTGCCGCCATCGAAAAAGTGACGACCGGCAAATTGTCCAAGTGATCAATGCATGTGCGGGTCGAAATAGAAATCCGAGGCGCGCGCCCTGCCGCCGTTGACCTGCTTCACAAAATCTTCCCATTCCGAATCGGTCGTGAGCGTGGGGATCAAATCGAAGAACCACGCGTATTGCTGGCTTGCGCGAACGCGGCGAATGTTTTCCAAAACCGGTTCGTAGCGCTCGTTGTCATTGAGCATATGTTTGAACCACGCGCCGAGCATGATCAGAAGGCGCCTCTCGCGCTCCGATAAATCGTCGCCCCTCTCCTCGCCCATCTTGCTCTCGAAGAGTTTAGCCCACGCGTCCAGGCGCTTTTTCATGATTTCCATATCCACATCGTGTTCCAGCATCCGGATCTGATCCTGCGTCGAATCCGGAAGCGAGATGCACGATCTCGAATCGCCGAAGTCGATGTCGTTTGCCAGATCCATGCGGCAGTCCAGACCTATCCTTAAATTATCCATTGCCGGGTTTTCGATTTCAAAAAAACTGCCCTGAGTCGATCCCCAGAAACCGGGGCTGAAACTTGTCGCGATGCGCCCGAAGGAGTCGAATGCATTGTCGGAGTTCGGATGATACCAGGGCCGGTCGATGGTTCCGCCCGCATCAAGGAGATCGTACAATGTCTGCTGTCCCGGAGCCGTATTCCGATACGGAGGATAAAGCCATGCTGAGCCCATTAGGAAAAACTGGCCGAAAAGCGTTCCGGTCAGGCGCGCCTGCGCAGTGTCCAGCCCCAGGGGAGCCTGAATGACCGGCCAAGTGAAATAGACGGTCGGAACATAGAGTGCCAGACGGCTGAGCGGCTGATACTCGGGATCGCCGCGCGCAACCCTGTGAAACAAGAGATAGTTGGTGGCGTAGGCCGAGCCGATCACGGGCGGTCCCTGAATCGCCACTCCCCATGGCGTAAAATGCGGCTGCTCGCGCTGGCCCGTCCAGGTAACGATCTTTCTGCCTCCGACCAAGGCTTCATCGGCCATTATCGTGCGCCGCGAAAATTTGAGCCACACCGGAACCGTGTCGCCGTTGAGTCTGACAGACGATTCCACGATCTTATATTCAGGCGTGCTCAATCTTCCCTGAGGTCTTTCGAGCAGGACCTCGGGATGGTAGGGCCTTTCAATCCAATAACGTTCAAAATGATTTCCGGTCATGCGCCAGCCGTTCTCCCTGAGTTCAGAAACCACGCGCGAACGCGCGCCGTCGTTTAAGTTTCTGATTTCATGCGCGGTCATCTTCCTTCCGCCAAGATAAAGGTGACCGTTGCGCAGCGGTTGAAATTCAAAAATTGCGCCGTTTCTGTAAAAATAGCCGTGCTCCAACAGAAAATTCTCGGTCACTTGCATTTCATTGAAGAAAAATTTCGGAGCGGCGCCGCCGGGTTGTGCCGCCACGCGGAGGATCAGATCCTCGTTGTTCTCTGCAAACCCGTTCCAGTGTTTGTCGCCGCGCAGCTTGTAGACCACGTCGCCGTTTGCCATGCTTCTGAGCGGACGCGTCCGTATGCCGCCGGACCAGCCGTCCAGAGACGCCTTGTTGCCGCCGAACATGGAATAACGCCCCAGGTTCTGGATCGAGCGCAGGTATCTCAATACCGGCAATTCCGACGATGCGGCCGCCAGATTTCTTCCGAGCGGGAAAGTGTTCCAGTAATGATTTCCCTGATAGAGCCCCTTCACGACCATGAGCATGAAGGCGCTCTCCGCCGTGGATGATATGAGACGAACCGGATCGGGTGCTTGTATCGGAACGTCCTGCATCGCCTGCACCGTCCACTCGCCCAAAATCCTGAAGGGCAGGAAAGCCATGGACCCCAATGCATTGACATTCAATGCGCGATAGCACACTTCGGAAGCGATGATCGATCCGCCGATTCCGCCGGCAGCCGAATTCAGGTGGCCGTCGTCGGCGATGTCATAGATGACGCCACCTGCCCCGGCCGTCGCCAAGGTGCGTTCAAGCCAGCTCATCATCCGGATCTCGTTTTGCATCCAGTCACCGCTGGCCAGGAGGAGGCCTCCCGCGCCGAGATATGTATCGATGCCGAATTGCGATTCAAAGGCGTGTTCTTCCAGAGAGGTGGACCGCGGCCCGTTGAAATCCACAAATTCGTATTCACCGTTCTGATTTTTTTTGACGAGATAATAATCCGACGCGGCCATATCCGCACCGAGGCGCGCAATACCGCTTCGCAGTGAGCTAGCCGCCACTGCCTCGGCAAACGCAGGCTGCCATGTGCGGCTGAAAAGCTGGTACCCCGCTTCGCTTGCCGCCGCCGTGAGACCCGCATAACCGTACCAGTGGTCGAGTTTGCCGTCCCACGAAACAAGATTTCCGTCGCGGTTCACAAAGCCGTAATCGATGCCGGCGGGCAGCAGACCCGCCATTCGAAGTCTCGTCCCCACGGGAAGCTTCCAATACCATTGGCCCGCCGTTTCCGCGGCCCGGCCGATTCCGAGCGCGGCTCTGCTGACTGTCTCGAGGGGCCCTGCCGCGGCCCGAAGAAGGGCTCTCACTCCAGCTTCACCCGCGAGCCATCCGCTCCCCCTTGCGATGCCTTTCTTCAGCGCCTCCAGACCCGCGCGTCCCCATACGGACGTCGCCGGCCCCAGCATCGCCGCGTTGAAGATCGTGTTCATTCCTTCCGTGAAATACCAGACCCCCTTGTTGCCCTTCGCCTCCCTCGGCGTGATCTGCGCAATGCCCGTGTTTCGCGCCTGCCAATACTGGTCGGAGGCGTTCGATTCGTTTATCTCGCGATTGGCAAGACTTGCCCCGCCGCCGCAGACCACCGCGGCGATCGTCGGAACAACAAGGGTCTCGGCAAAAATTGTCGCGATGGCGAAACAGCCGATTGCGGCGCTCGCGGGCAGACCCACCTCCCTCAAGGTGTCGTTGCTCCGCCAGTATGCCGACATAACTCTGTCGGCAGCTTCCGTGTCCTCGACGTCGACGTCCGGATTGAGAGTACCGTCGGCAAAGAAAACCTGCGGCGCATTTTCCCTTAAATGCGCAAGCTCCGATTCGATGAAGTTCGTATCCCCGAATCCAACGACCCTGTCGTACTCATCGTAGAACCACGGCGCCGCCCCCGAGAGGCGGTCGCCCGACCTGTCGTAGTATTCGTCATACGGCGCCGCGCAGTTCCGGCAATCCTGCGCCTGGTCCAGATCGTCGTCCAGCGCGTTCATATAAATTTCCGGATACTCCTGCGGCGCGTCCGCCGGAGGTTCGCAAAGCTGAGGGCCGTCGTCCATGTTAACGCACTCGTCCGAAGCAGAAGATTTGACCATGAAATCGGCGAGATAATAGAGCGCCGTCTGCGGGAGATCCCGCGCCGCATAACCTCCGAAAAAAGTCCTCCAGTTGAGTCTTGCAAAACCCTCGAAGATCGGATCGCCGCGCCTTCTCTCCATGTTGGGATTTATCAGGGCATATACGTCTCTCAGGTCCTCTATCAGCTGCCGCTGAACCCTGCCCGCCGCCCGCTGATCTTCCGAGCGCAACGCCTGCTCGATGGAGCCTTTGTGCACGGTCTTCAAAAGGGCAACCCTGTCCATGTTGTCCACTTGCAGGAGCGACTCCAGTTCGCCAGCTTCGCCGATTCTGCCGCGCACCATCCCGCGCCTGTCTTCTTCCAGCTCATGCAGCTTACCGTCATCACCCGCTTTCACATAGGCGTCGTAGAGAACGCCCCATGCCAGCGCGTCGATTTCGTACACCTGATCTTCGGTCCCCGCGGATACACGGGGGACATTGTCCTCCAAATTCACGCTTACGGTATCTTCAGAGATGGAGCTCCTCGCCTCTTCCGTTATCCGCTCGTCGTATATGGCAAAGAGCAGATCGGAGAGCCCCGCGCGCAGCGACTCAATTTCTTTCACCGCCTCTTTCCTTTTCGATTCATCTTCGGAACGGACGTCGATCTCGAGAGCGCGGATTCGGTACCAGACTGCGCCCGTGGCCGTCTGGAGGGGATTGATCGCGGCTATGTTGTAATATTTTTGCGCCCGCTCCATATCTGCGAGCGATTTGAAAATATCGCCGAAGATCGAGGCAGCCGCCGGCGAGAGCGTCATCTCCTGCGGCAGGCCGTCTTCGACGGGCATCTCATCAAGACCGGCCAAAGCATCGAGCAAATCATTTTCAAGAAGATTGAGGGCCTCGTTTCGGATCCCATCTTGCGCGGCGATCACTTCTTTCTGCCTGTCAATGAGGCCCATAATTTCGGAGGGCGCTCGAAGATAGAGAGCTGCATCCCTTGTCCCGGCATGGCACGCGTTTGTGGAAAAATAAAAGGATTCCGATTCGGATAGCTGATTTTTTAGAAAAACCAGTACCGCCCTGCTCTCCTCCAGATCGCCATAGGAATTTTCAAGGTGGTAGCGCCTGATGGCGACGTCAACCAGCTCCCTGAACAGCATATCCTGAAGGTCAGGGTCGCCCGACGAGACGGCCTCGTGGAACGAGGCGAGTTTCTCGTCCCAGCGCGCGCCCATTGCGGCGTCGGGCACGAACGGCGACGGCATCTCCTCTGCGGCCCCGCGGGAAAAGATAGTCTGCGATGAAAATGGGAGCGCCGGATGGCAGTGCGGACAGGGGGCATCCGGGTTCACAAAAACCGAACCGTTTGGATCTGTGCCTGCCGGTTGCGGCTCTATTGCGGATGAGGTTTCACTATGATGACAGCTCGAACAGCCGACACCTGACGGCGCCACTCCAAGGCTTGTGGGCGGGGCGTATCGCATCATACGTATCATCGGCCCGGGCCCCTAAAAGTTGCTATATTTATGCGGGATTGCACTGTGTGAGGCATGTCTTGCGAGAGGCCCTTTCTAACCCTCGAATTTACTGGTATTAGAGGGCGCCCCATTATCGAATAAACGCCCTGATTTCAACCTATTTCTGAAATTCCGATTGATATTTGCCGGAAAGATTGTTATCTGACCGCCAATTGATTTCGGGGCTGTAGCTCAGCTGGGAGAGCGCCTGAATGGCATTCAGGAGGTCGACGGTTCGATCCCGTTCAGCTCCACCAAGTGGGGAATCTGGAAACAATATCAAGGCTCGTCCGCTATTATATTCTGATCTCCACGACTGAAGCGGGATCGGGCCACCCAAGTTCTTCTCTTTCCGCCGTTGAGCTCACGGTAGCGTTGATGTTCGGCGGGCACTTCAGATACGATATAAAAAATCCGAATCATCCCAACAACGACCGCCTGATATTTTCAAAGGGCCACGCCTCTCCCCTTCTTTACTCGCTCTGGGCGGCGGCCGGCGCGCTGACTGAAAAAGATCTCCTGAGTCTCAGAAAATTCGGAAGCCCGCTTGAGGGACATCCCACACCCGCGTTTCCTTTTGCCGAGGCCGCAACCGGTTCGCTGGGACAGGGGCTCTCCATCGGCGTCGGCATGGCGATCAACGCGAGATATATCGACCACCTCCCCTACCGCACGTTCGTCCTTCTGGGCGACAGCGAAATGGCCGAGGGTTCACAGTGGGAGGCAATTCAGATCGCCGCACATTACAAGCTGGATAATCTCATCGGCATTCTCGATGTGAACCGCCTCGGCCAGACTGCCGAGACGATGTATGGGCATGATCTCGCCGCATACAGGGATCGCATCTCCGCCTTCGGATGGCACACAATTGTCGTGGATGACGGCCATAACCCTGAAAAAATTCTTCGGGCATACGAGGAAGCCAGGACCGTGAGGGAAATGCCGGTGATGATCATCGCGAAGACGATAAAGGGCAAAGGTGTCTCGCTCATTGAAGACAAGAACGGCTGGCACGGCAAATCCCTCTCGAAAGAGGAAACAGGGAAGGCGCTTGCCGAGATGGGCGCTGTCGACCGTTCCGTCAAGGCGGTCATAGAAAAACCGGGAGACGAACGGCCGTCGCCCGCGATTCCCGAGATCCAAACCGAAGAAGTTTCGTACACCGGCGAAGTTGCGACGCGCAAAGCGTACGGCGACGCGCTCGTGAGGATTTTTGAAAAATATCCGAACATGGCCGTTCTTGACGGCGAGGTCTCCAACTCGACTTACAGTCAAGCCTTCGAGAAGGCCTGCCCCGAAAGATTTTTTGAGATGTATATCGCCGAACAGAACATGGTGGGTGCAGCTCTAGGCCTTTCAAGGCGCGGCAAGATTCCGTTCGTCTCCACATTCGCCGCATTCTTTACCAGGGCCTTCGATCAGATAAGAATGTGCCAGTACTCCGCCGCCAACATAAAATTTTCCGGCTCGCATGCGGGCGTCTCGATAGGCGCTGACGGACCTTCGCAGATGGGCCTTGAAGACATCGCGATGTTCCGCACCGTGAAAGATTGCGCGGTGCTCTATCCCTGTGACGCCGTCTCAACCGACAAGCTGGTTGAGGAGGCGGCGAAACACAAGGGGATGGTATATATCCGCACGACAAGAAACCCGACGCCGGTCATCTACGATGAGAAAGAGCAGTTCCCGATCGGCAAATGCAAAATCGTGAGGCAGAGCGGCAACGACACGGTCACGGTTGTGGCCGCGGGCATCACGCTTCATGAGGCGCTCAAGGCATACGACGATCTGGCCAAAGCGGGAATTTTCATCCGCGTGATCGATCTGTACAGCATCAAACCAATAGACGAAGCCGCGCTTGGAAAAGCCGCGAAAGAAACGAAGGCGATTGTCACCGTCGAAGATCACAGTCCTGAGGGCGGGCTGGGAGAGGCCGTAGCGAGCGCGCTCGGCGGTTATGCAGTTCCCGTCCACAAACTTGCTGCGGGAAAGATCCCAAAGAGCGGAACCACTGAAGAGCTTCTGGCCTTTGAAGGAATTTCAAAAAATGACATCGTGAGGAAAGTGAAAGAGCTCGTTCAAAAAGCGTAGTTCATACTCATCGCAAATCCACCGACATACTGAGCAGCCGCCCCTTTGGGATCGACAATATCCAGCCTCCCCTCAAATTTGATCTTTGCCGTGTCTGTCAGCCGGTGGCCGAAACAGAGCGTGTTTTCAAAAACATTCTGCTGCTGGCCCAGAAGATTCAAGACTCCGTTGCCCGCGTTATACTGCCCGCCGTAAGCAAATTTCCCCACGACGTACCAGTTCTTTGCAAATTCCCAATGGAGATTTAAGAGAGCCGCCCCATAGTAGGTGATCGGGCCGCCGGCCGTCGCGCCGTCGCGTTGAAACGTCCCCTCAAGCCCCAGCTGAAATTCGGGGACGATCCACCAGTATGTGTACGCATCGAGCCCTATCGACCAGTGTCTGTTCGTGTCAGATTCCGGTCCGGCAAAGGGCGTGATCACAACGCCGCTCTGCTTCGCATCCGGCCCCCAATTGACGATCCATGTGGACATGAAAGACGGTATCTGCGCGAGCCTGAACGTGGAGTCATTCACCGTGCCGTTGGAGACAATGAAATAGTAATGCAAATTCTCGTTCAGATCTCCCGTTACCTGTATGCCGGTTGCGTTGCCGGGCGCGATGAGCCCCCTCCAGATCACCGAATACGAAACGGTGTCGTTGAAATAATCTTCGTAGGGTTCGAATCCCGCCTGAAGACCGACACGGCCTATCCACAACTGCACGTTTTTGGGCTTATACAATGTGACCGCTCCGTAAGCGTGAACGACGTTGATGCCAGGGATCGGCAAAGAGGAGCCCGAAGTCGCTCTTCCGAACTGAAGATCGCCCACGAGACGCGCTCGGTCTCCGAAATTTTTTCTTATGTCCAGCTCGACCCTTGGGATGAAAAACTGGCCGATCTCTTGTCCGGGCGAAGGCGGAGGGCCGCCGGAAGTGGCCGGCAACCATTCCCCTATCGGGCCGGCGTACGAGCCGTCGTTTGCAATCTCTGTGATAGTATCGTTGGAAAACTTCTGCCATCCGTAGGCGGCGTTGACGAAACCGGAAAGCTCAAAACCTCCCTTAACTTTCTCCCACGACGGTTCTTTCAAAACTGGATATCTTCTTGCCGATGCAACCTGGGCAATAGAAAGGATGGCTAAAATTGAGGCGACGCAGATTACGAATTTTTTACACATTGTAATATTCATCGAGCCATTGGGCGCGGCCTTTTTTGATCACGGCGGTCACGCAATTTTTCCCGTAACGATACATCGGAAAATATTCGTCGGGCGCGTCGAGCACGATGAGGTCCGCCCGTTTTCCTGCCGAGACTGTGCCGCAATCGTCGTCTATCCCAAGTGAGGCCGCGGCGTTGATAGTGATGGCGCGCCAGGCTTCATCCAGCGTTAAACCCATCTGGGACACGGCAATCGTGGCCGTCATGAAAAGATCCAGGCACGGATTTGTGCCGGGGTTGTAATCGGTGGAGATAGCAACGCAAAGGCCCTTGTCGATCATCTTTCTTGCGGGGGCGTAATGTTTCCCGCCGGTGAAAAAAGTGGCGCCCGGGAGAACAACCGCCACCGTGCCCGCCTTCTTCAGGGCCGCGATACCTTTGTCCGAAATATAGTCCAGATGATCGGCCGAGACGGCCTTGAGCTCTGCGGCCAACAACGCCCCGCCGCCGTCTTTGAACTGGTCCACGTGGAACCTCAGGCCCATCCTGTGTTTCCTTGCTGCCTTCGCTATCGCACGTGCTTCGTTAGGCGTGAATGCGCCCTCCTCCACGAAGATATCGCAGAAGCGCGAAAGCTGCTGCTTGGCAACCGCCGGGATCATCTTATCGATGACGAGTCTGACATAATCGCGGCGGCGGTTTTTCATCTCTTCAGGAACGACGTGCGCACCCAGGAAAGTGGCGAAAAATCTTATCGGATGATTGTCTTTGAGCGTGCGGATGACGTCTAATATTTTCAGCTCGGTTTGAAGGTCCAGCCCGTAACCGGTTTTCACTTCAAGGGCCAGAGTGCCGCGCAGGAAAGTTTCGTCCGCGCGCTCGGAGGAGACGCGGTATAGCTCGTCATACGATGCCTTGCGCGTGGCGCGAACGGTCGACATTATCCCGCCGCCCGCCTTTGCGATCTCCCAGTATTTTTTCCCCTGAGAGCGGAGCGCGAATTCGTTCTGGCGCGAACCCGCGTGGACAAGATGGGTGTGGCAATCGATGAGACCGGGAGTTACGATCCCTCCGCCGACGTCGAACTCTTCAAAACCGTCTTTGCGGCGGCGGAGCCACTCCTTGCGCGTTCCGAACCACTTGATATGTTCGTTTTCCGCAACGAGAACCGCATCTTCTATGACGCCGAGAGGGCCTTCGCGTTTGGGCCCGCCCGCCACGCGAGCCTCGCGGCTTCG
Source organism: bacterium (assembly GCA_041739675.1). Classification (GTDB taxonomy): domain Bacteria; phylum UBA10199; class UBA10199; order 2-02-FULL-44-16; family DYJF01; genus DYJF01. Next base: position 5,901 of record JBGSNL010000083.1, on the reverse strand, counting down.
CGAGGCGAGACGGGCGGGCTCCATCGTGACAAGCCGGCCGATATTCGTGATTGAAAGCGGACCCATAACCCCTCTCTATTTGGCGCGCAGATGGTGACAGACCGCGCCGCCCTGCTTTTGAAAATAGTCCTGATGATATTCCTCGGCCCTGTAAAACGCGCCCGCCGGAACGATTTCAGTCACCGACGGTTTTCCAAGCACGTTTTCCTTATCGAATTTTTTCTTGAATGCCAAAGCCGCCTTCTTCTGCGCCTCGTCGTGATAGAAAATGACCGAGCGATACTGGGTGCCGACGTCAGGCCCCTGCCGGTTGAGGGTCGTGGGGTCGTGAAGTCTGAAAAAATAATCGAGCAGATCCTCATAGCTCACCTTCGAAGGATCGTAAAGGATTTCCACCGCCTCCGCATGACCTGTCGTTCCCGTCTTCACATCTTCATAAGTCGGGCTGGCGCCCTTTCCACCGGAGTAGCCTGCCGTCGTTTCGACAACACCCGGCAGCTCTTTGAAAAGCGCCTCCACGCCCCAGAAACATCCGCCCCCGAAGGTGGCGCGCTTGTACGCGGCGGATTTTGTCTTATCGAACAGATATGCGTATCTTCCGTATCCCTCTTTTTCCAGATCCTCGGCCGGGATAAATCTAAGAGAAGCCGAATTGATGCAGTAGCGCTTCCCAGTGGGCCGCGGGCCGTCGTCGAACACATGGCCCAGATGCGAGCCCCCTTTCGCGCTCTTCACTTCCTGCCTTGTCCTTCCGCCGCTCGTGTCCACATCCTGCACGACGTTCGCTTCATCTATGGGTTTTGTGAAGCTGGGCCAACCGGTGCCTGAATCGAATTTATCGAGCGAAGAGAAGAGCGGCTCGCCGGAGACAATATCCACGTAGATCCCCGCCCGCTTGTCGTTCCAGTATGCGTTGTCGAAGGGTTTTTCCGTCCCGCATTGCTGGGTGACCTCATACTGAAGAGGCGTCAGTTTCTTTTTGATCTCCTCTTTACTCATGACAGCTCCACCTTTCTCCGCGCCGAAGGCGGGATTGGCCGCGATCAAAAAAACCGGAACGAGAAATAAAAAGAAGCGTCTCATCTTGTCAACTCCCGCGAATTTACGCCGAATAGATGAGAAGGATGCCGACCAACTCCGCGACGACGGCTATCACGCGGATTCTCTTCTCCTGTTTGAACCAGTCCATCATCGCAAAGGCTTTTTCAGTGCCAAGGGCGTATGTGACGACGACGCCGGCGAGCGCGAGAATTCCGATAACGCGGGGGACCCATGGGAAGACCGCCCCTTGCGCGCAAACGATCAGCAAGAGCCCGAGCACCGCTTTGACAATCTTGCCTATGAAAATGCGTTTACCGACCTTGAAAAAATCGATGATCGCAATCGCGTAATCCGGCCGCACAAAGTACAAAACCCCGAAGACAACATAGACAATACCAATTGCCGTTATGAAGTAGCTCATATTTACCCCTCCCTTTCCTTTATATATAGCAAATTTGTGGGAAGGAAAAAAGAACGATTACGCTTGACCCGGCATTGCTTCTAACCTAATTTTCCAATCTCAAATGGTAAGCGAACTGATCGAAATCATCAAATTCATCGTCGGCTTCCTGCCGTGGATACTTTTTCTCTTTCTCCCGACAAATACGTGGGGCCAGTTGCAGATAGCGGTTCTCATATGCCTTGTTTTGTCGGTGGCCCTGGGAATCAAGACGCTCTACAAGGGCTTCGTATTGCAGTGGGCCACTCTGGCCTTCTTCCTTTTCTGCGTGATTTCGTTCCACTTCTTCAATTGGGTTGGGCTGGCGAAAAACATGGGGATCGTGGCAAACGGCTTTTTGGACGGCATCATCTGGTTCACGGTGCTGACGGGGAAACCGTTCACGCTGCAATATGCGCGGGCCGAGCTGCCGAAAGAAATGTGGAACGATGAAGGTTTGATCCGCTCATGCAGGAACATTGCCGTCTTCTGGGGAATTCTTCTCTTGATCCCGACCGGTTTCTCGGCCTTCCGGCTCTTATATCCAAACGCGCTGCCGAACGATTTTTACTTCTGGCAGAGTCTATTCTGCATCGCCGTCGGAGTGGCTTACACTCAGGCATATAAGCACATCAGCCGCAAGCGAAGACAGGCAGTGGGAAGCTAAAATGATTTTGGAGGCAATATGGAATTTCGGGAACGAGAACTGTGGATTGCTTATATTCTTTGGTTCTTTTTTGGGCTTGTGGGAGTTCACAAGTTTTATCTAAACAAGATGGGGTGGGGAATTTTGTACATGCTTACCGGAGGCCTCTTTGTGATCGGCTGGCTTGTCGATCTATTCACTCTGCCTTCTCAAGTGAGGGGTTACAACGAAGCGCTGGGCAATCTGAAGCCGATTGTCGTGCCCGCATAGAGAACACATCGCACAAGCGGCCCTCCCCCGCGCCACCTCTCTTCGGATGATCGTAGCCCAACCTCCGCGATTCGCATACCCTCGCAAGCAGCGACAGACTTCCTTGACATCATAGCTCCAAGGACGTAATTTTCCATAGAATAACAAAGGGGGGATTATGAAAAAAGTTTCATTGCTTCTTCTGGTCCCAGCTTTTCTGTTCTTTGCGGCTTGCAAGGCGGACATCAAAGGCCAACTGAAGGTCAAAAGCGAACAGGAAGGCGCAAAGGCGGTTGAGGGCGCGCCGCAGATACCGCTAATCGGCCAGACGGCGCCCTCATTCACCGCCGATACCACACAAGGGCCGATCAATTTCCCGGACGATTTCAAGGGTAGCTGGGTCATTCTCTTCAGCCATCCGGCCGACTTCACGCCCGTATGCACGACCGAGTTCATGACGTTCGCGACGATGCAGGACGAGTTCACCAAACTCAACACGAAGCTAATAGGCCTTTCCATCGACAGCATCTACGGCCATATCGCGTGGTTAAGGACGATCAAAGAGAAGATAAAGTACAAGGGGATGGAAAACGTCGAAGTGAAATTCCCGCTGATCGCGGACATCAAGATGGAGATAGCGAAAAAATACGGCATGCTGCAGCCAGCCGCCAGCGATACGAAGGCCGTCAGGGCCGTCTTCTTCATCGATCCTGAAACCAAGGTCCGCGCAATACTCTATTATCCTCTCTCCAACGGAAGGAATTTCAAGGAGATCAAAAGACTTCTGATCGCAATGCAGACTTCGGACAAATATCAGATCGCGACTCCGGCCGACTGGCAGCCGGGCGACGAGGTCATCGTCCCGCCTCCCGGATCGTGCGGCAAGGCAAAAGAGCGCGTGGACAACGCTCAGGTTGAGGGGCTGAATTGCATGGATTGGTTCTTGTGCCTCAAACCGCTGGCTCTCGACTAAGAAAGGCGGAGGGAATCAGAATTCAGGATAGTGCGAGAGAGCCAAAAGGTTGCCTAGGTGCTTGCTAGCAAGATGTCGACCATGCGCGATTTGATTGATTCTACACAAATGTTTTCATGATGATTGCCGCTTGCCGCGCCGCCGAGCTCCCCTTACCTGCATTCATCGGCGTATTTTTTGATTTCCCACTTCTCGGCCTTGCCGTTGTGATTGCCCTTTTCGTCGATGCAATCTCTTACCTGCTTATTGATCCATTCATCTTTGGTCTCGTATTCCGCGCATTTGCCGGGATTTTTTTGGCACCATTCCGTCTTCGCCTGATCTTGGGCCTCTTCTTTCTTGTCTTTGGCATCTGGACCTGCGGCCCAAATCGAGCAAGAGATAAGAGTTAAGATGATAAGAGATAACAGAGTTTTCATCATAAATTTAATTATCTCACCCCCATTTCCCGAAAAGTGACAGTGAACGATTTCAACAACTTCCAAAAAGGGGAACTTATCTCGTACCGCGCCGCGATTCGCATACCCTGTCTTGATTAGTTTAAAACCTGAAAAACTCGGCTGATTCCCCCGCGCCCCAAAACGCGCGCCAGTGATTTCAACAACTTACAAAAAGGGGAACGGACACTTTATCCCTTATCAATGGCAACCACCTGTTCTCGTACATTCACATTGGTCACCAGCTAGACGCAAAGCAATCGCTATCGTTAGAGTGTCGAATGGGGGTGGCGACTCGCCGCCTGGCACTCCATATGTGGATGTTCCTACTTGATGGCAACGCGCACATAAGACTTCGGCATTATCGAGACCGTTACCACCGTCACGGCGCTTGTGATGGACTTCCAGCTCACTTGTTCTTGTACAGCGTGCCATACAACTCTCCTTTTTACTTACTGCGCGTTCACATGTGATTATTTCTATAAACTTTCGAATCAGTCGTCACACTGCAAAATGCTCAATGTGCTTCAAAATATGGGCCTCGTATTGCACCTGACTTGTGAATTCGCCACTGTCCCCTTTATCTATATGCGGCATTATTTATTCCCGTAAACAATATATAATATGATGCGTTTACCTCCACAGACGAGAAGCATACCAATAGATATTAGTACTATGAATACTAGGGCTGGATAACCATATAACTCGTATGCTGGCCTCTCAAACAATCCATTCTTTACGGGGTCTTTGGATTCGGAAAGGCCTTTCTTTGACATAATCTCATTACATTTGTCACGAGAATTTCCCCCAGATAAATAAAACTGAAAGTCCTGTTGAATCCTACTCCCATCTGCGCACTCTATAAATCTATCCTTACTCAAATCGAATGAAATTGTAATTGATAAATAGGCTGATATTGCAATTATTAAGAATATAACAAGGCCAGCAATTACGCGCATGAATCTATACCAAGCAAGCTTCTCCAAATCTGCCTTGGGTGGAATCATATTAACCCTCTCATAGGCTCATGGTCTCGAAACGAAATGCGCCATGTGTCGAGATATATCAGCCTCGCGTTGCACTTGACCCGTGAATTCGCCTTGGTCCTGTTTTACTTCTCATATTTGTCACTTGGATCGCTGGGGACTTTGACAGTTAGTACTGCCGTTCCATCTTCAATGAATATTTCTTCCAAGTTATTCTCAACATGTGGATTTATCAAAATATAGTCTTTCTCTCCCAGGGTAATTTCTTTTCCATTCACTCGGCCTACCACCTTACCTCTCAGAATAATATTAAGCTCTGTTGCCGATACCTGAACTTTTGTTTTATGTGGCTTATCTTTCTTATCAAATATCCAGTATTTAAGTTCGAGAGCAGAAGTCTTAACAGCATCATCTATTTTAAACTTTTGGAAGTTACCTATTAACCAGCCTGGTCCCTCCACCAATTTCGATTTTTCCAAATCTTTATCCAGATTACCCACATAATAAAGTTTTGATTCTGGAATATTTATCATAGGTATTTGAGCCCTTTATCGTCTGAGTGCAGTCAAATTACTATTCACAATTAGATTCAATCCGCACGACATTGATATCAGTGTATCAGTTTCATTTACTCCCCTCCCCCCATCAATGCAAGCAGCCGCTAAGGCAGGTTGGACCGAAACAAGAACCGGTGTGCGAACGGCGGCGGCGGATTTGGCATTATGGCGCAAAGCGGCGGGAAAGGCGGACAAATGCTCTCGCTCAAGGTCACCTGAGCGCATAGAGCATCTTCACAACCTGAAGGAGACGATCCTGAAGAAAGCGGTAGTCATCATCTCCAATGAGGCGATATGCGAGAGCGACGTCAAGGATGGATGAGACCTCGCCCGCAGATCCCCTTGCGATTACGAAGAACCGTGTTCGCTCCTTAATTGAGTACCTGTAGTTGCCCTCCGCAATGTTCAATACGACACTTGATGCCGCACGCTTGAGCTGATCTTCCAGATATGCGTAGCCCGCCGGCCATTTCTTGATTAGCGCTGGCACCTTTCTTGCCACATCAAGCGCAAACTCGTAGCATTTCAGTTTTTGGTGGTTGAACATAAATATCTCCTTTTGTTGTTTTTTGG
>JBGSNL010000067.1:0-42721 GCA_041739675.1 bacterium | reverse complement strand
GGCTTATATGGCCTACGACAAGTTTTTCGCAGGAAAGAGCGCTTCCCCGAAGCCTATTGCGCCGGTGTCAACCTCTTCGGCCGTGTCTGCCGATGACACAGGGTCGAAGCAAGCTGAGGCGAAACGTTTGAAAGATGACGCGATGAAGTCTTACCAGCAGAACAATCTTGACGATGCATGGGTGCGTCTTGCAACTGCGGGACAGTTAGATCCCCTGGACGCCGAAATCTGGAATAACATGGGACTAATATCAAAGAGAAAGGGCGATGTTGTGAAAGCGCGTGAATTTTTTGAAAAAGCCCTTCAGATGAAACCCGATTGCGTCCAGTGTCTTAACAACCTGGCCATCCTCGATATGGATGAAGAGAATCTCACAATAGCGAAAGAGCGGCTCTCCAAGGCCATGTCCCTTGATCCCGGCTACGCCGATGCCGCCTTCCATATGGCGATTATAGAAGATGAGGAGGGGGACGCGCGGCTCGCGGTGGCATATTATAAGAAATTCATCGAACTCAAAAAGGATGCCCCCCAGAAACTCATCGACGACGTCAGAAGGCATGTGGAAGATCTTGAATCGGAGTGATATCGTGGACATTCAAAGCATCGCGTCGTTTTGGAAGAGGCGTCCGGACCGGCTGGGAATCGATTTTGATTCGCGATCGGTCAGGCTCGTCAAACTGTCAAAAAGGTCCGAATCCACCTTTGACATTGCCGCCTGCGGCTCCATCAACGTTTCATTGAGACAAACGTCTCCCGCGGACCAGCAGAGGCTCCACGCTTTTTTGAAACAGGCGGGCGGCGGACTGTCACGGGCTGCGGTCAACATTGACGATCCTTCCTTGCGTATCAGGCGGATGGTCTTTGCAAAAATGCCGGAGCGGGACCTGATAGAGGCGATTAAATGGAATTTTCGCGAGTACATCGATTGCCCCATCGAGGATTACGATGTGGGCTATACCCAGATTGAGGGATGGGGCGAAGCTGACCGGACGTCGTACGCGGCATACGGTGTTTCCAAGAAGGCCATCAAAGAGCACATTGAAATACTGAAGCAGGCGGGCCTGAAGCTCATTGCGCTTGAGCCTCAGGCCACCGCTCTCTTGGCAGCCTTCCACTACAACTTGGGCTGGCAGCCTGGGCAGACGGTGGTTTGCATTTCGATAGGGGAGGCCAGCACGTATTTCACTGTAATGGCGGAAGGCCAGTTGCTCTTCTCAAGGCCCATGACGGGGATAAATTTCGATTCGCTGGCCAAATTTGTGTCAAGAAACATGAGTATCGGCGAGGGAGAAGCAGCGGGGGTCGTCGTCGAAAATCTCTCGTTTGAGAGAAAAACCGTAGCAGTCCGGCCTGAGGTTGCAGACGTACTGAGCCAATACTATAGCCAGCTTATCATTGAAGCACAGCGTTCAATTGACGCCTTTTCGATACTTTTCGGTGTTGAACGTGTCGATTCGATATACCTGTGCGGGATAGGTGCTTATTGCCCTGGAATAACTTCTCACATGCAAAAATCGTTGGGTATCCCGACGCAAATTTTTGATCCTTTCGCGCGTGTTGCAAAGGATAAACTCGATCCGGTCGTGGCGGACAGATCCGCAATTTTCGCCGCGGCCTTTGGACTGGCTATCCCATGAATGACCGGCAAATCCAGAGAATGAATTTCATCGGCAGGAAAGGCCTGGTCCTTGACTACCAGCACATAGTGTTCATTTTGATAGCGTGGTTTTTGTTTCTTGTTCTCATTACCGGGATCGAACACGTTCGCTTATGGTACGCGCAGCGCAGTATACAGAAGGGCAAGTCGCAATTGGCAGCTCTCATGCAGGATCAGGAAAGAAGACTCGCCATGATGCAGCTTTCCGGCCCAAGGCTCGACAAAGCGAAGCAGCAGGATCTGATCGCGATGTTTGAAAGTCCGCCAAGATGGTCGCGCGTACTGGATGATCTGCAGGGGAGAATTCCGCCTCACGTGAGAATTACGCAGGTGAGGTCCTCTGAAGATATCAAAGAGGGCCGTTTTGGTTTGCGAATCGAAGGAGTTGCGCCGTCGATGCACTCCATTGTCGAATTCATGCAGCGGGTACAGGCGTCTCCAATGTTCAGAAACGTTTCTTTGACTGAAGCAAAGCGAAGCGAGACAGACAGCCGCGTTTTCTCTTATGGAATGGAAATGCAAGTATTAGTCGTGGGTGGATGATGAAAGCTGGATTTCTAAACGTAGACTGGAAGAGTGAACCGACGCTCAGGGAGAAGGCCCTCTTTGCGATCGTTCCTTTTTTGCTTTTGATCCCGTGCATTCGTGTGCTCTGGTTGCCGATTGAAGATGCGGTGGGTAAGTCCAGGGCCGATCTGAAGCTGATAGCGATGCAGGTGGAAACGATAAAAAAGGTTCTCGATATGACGGCGCGGGAAGCGCAGGCGGCGGCGGCAAACATTCCTGAAGAGAATAAGACGGGTGGCAGGGGTGTAAGGGTCTTGAGCCGTCAGGCTATAGATAAAAACCAGGAGGTGGCGGCCGTCGTGAGTGCGCTTTCGTCCCGCGAACTGGCGTCCAACGTTGATGTCAAAAATATCCTGGTCGGCAAGGAGACCGCATTTCCTAACTACAGCGCAATACCCATAGATGTCATTCTCGAGGGCGGATATGCCGCTGTGGAGCGCTATCTCAAGGCTGTAGAAGAGATTGAGCGGCCGTTTCTGGTACGCGGCATCGGGATCTCAAAAGGCAAAGGTGTGGGAGGAAAGCTCGATGCGAGGATCACTCTTTGGGTGTATTTTGCAGGCGGAGCTGCAAAAAAATGAAATGCGTAAGTTTATCGGGGGGCCTATGTTAAGATGTTTTCTGCCGGTTTTCATAGCCTTGTTTGCTTTGGTTTTTTCGGGCGGTTGGGTTCATGCGCAGTCTCTCTCCGACCTGAATGTTTCGGCTTTTGAGAGCCTGTCAAAGGGTGAAGCGAAGCGGGCGCCCACAAGTCCTTTTGCTCCGAGTGTTTCAACCGCAGAGGATCTGACATTGGAAGATCTCGTTTTGACAGGAATCGTCATGAACGAAAGCCGTGCTTATGCATTGATCAGCGGTTATCTTGTAGAGCGCGGAGATCGCATAGGTGGCTTCAAGGTTGATGTGATAGAAAAGGGGCGCGTCATTTTACGCCGCATGGATGAGGTCTACGTGCTCACGATGGGGGGGCTGTAAAGTGAAGCCAAAAAATCAAAGCTCAAAAATAAAAAATGCGGCGATAAAGCTCATAATGGTTGCAGTAGTGATGTTTTCTTCCAGGTCACTTTTTGCCCAGCCGTCGGGTGTCGATACAGGATCGGTCAATCGTCTCTCTCCAACAGCTGTAATGGGGCCGGAGGCGGAGGTGCTCTATGACGTCGAATTCCGTCAAGCTGCTCTTCGCGATGCTCTTCAGTTCTTAAGCTGGATCGGCCGCACAAACATAATCATACCCGAAGGTGTTACCGGCCTCGTAACCGTGAGCTTTCGCAATATTTCAGTGCGTGAGGCGATCACTTCCATTGTGAAAGCCAATGCCATGGAGTTTACGGTTGAAGGCGCCGTTGTTCGCGTCGGTGCAAAGGCTATCTTTCAGGAGAGCGGAGAGGACTTGAGGACGGAGACGTTTCGCCTGCGCTATGCGGTCGCTAAAGACATGCAGGAATCGGTGCAAAAACTTCTCTCGTCGAGGGGATCGCTTCTTGCCGACGAACGTACGAACTCTCTGATTGTGCGCGAACTGCCGGCTAATCTCGGGAACGTCAGGCGTCTCATTGAAGATGTCGACATAAGGGATGCGCAGGTTTTGATTGAAGCGAAGATCATGGAGGCCACACGCACTTTTTCAAGATCGCTGGGCATCCAGTGGGGCATGAACATGTCGGGCAACAAAGTTAACGTCACGGGCGTTTCCGCTGTGGGAACGGCAGACAGCACGAATCCGCTCAACACGAATTTGCCGGCGACAAGCCCCACGAGCGGTTTGGGTCTTTTAATAGGTCAACTTGCCGGCAATACAAACATAGACGTGCAGATCACGGAAGCCGAACAGCGCGGCGACGTCTATATCATATCGGATCCGTCCATCGTCACGTCGAACGGAAAGAGTGCCCACATCAGAAGCGGCTCGACGCTTCTTATCAAAACGGTGGGCGACGTGAATATTGGAACGACCGGAAGTTTACCAACAAACGCGGGCGGCACTGGGCTTCAGGAGATAAAGACCGGAGTCGAACTCAACGTCACGCCGCATATCTCGGTGGACGAGTATGTGAAGTTAGATATCGAAGCGATCACGTCGCAGCCTGATTTCACGCGCGCAATAGAAGGAATACCGATCGTCGTGGACAACACGGCCAAGACATCCGTGCTCATAAGAGACGGTGAGACGACCGTCATCGGAGGTCTTTCCCGTTATTCCGATACGCTGACGAAAAAGAACGTTCCGTACTTATCGCGCATCCCGCTTTTGGGCAACCTCTTCAAATCGAAGAACCGCATCAAGGATAACACGGAGCTCATGGTCTTCATAAAACCGACGATCGTGCGCGGCGACGGCACGCTTCCGGCGCAGGTGAAGGTTAGGGAAGTTGAGCAGCGTCGCGAGCAGATGGCGCTGACGCCCGTTCTAAAGACAGACGAGCCGAGGGGCGAGGTGCCTATGGAGGAGCATGCCAAGAAGCCCAAGCGCAGCCACAAATACGCTCAGCCCGATTAGCTCCGAACTGTATACCGTTTTCCAATTTTCATTTGAAATTTCATAAGAAGGGTGTATAGGTTCGCCGAAATCCAGAACGGAGAGGTGTCTTTATGGAATGTCATGATATCACGGTCGGTATGGCGGGTTCCGGCGGAGACGGTGTCGTTTCCGCTGGCGATATTCTGGCAGCGTCCGCCGCAGCAGAAGGCATTAACTGCATCATGCTCAAGAGCTTCGGGCCGCAGATCCGCGGCGGCGAAAGCTCGTGCCGTCTGCGTTTGTCGACGAAGCAGATCTACTCGCAGGGCGATCTTATCGACGTGCTTGTCGTCTACAACTGGCCCGATTTTGCGAGGTTCGGCGCGGAGCTTGAAGTGAGAGACGGAGCGTACGTGTTGGTGGAGGAAAAAGACAAGACGGAAGACGTCCCTCTTTCGAACGCCTCCAGGTGCAAACTCATAAAGATACCGTTTGAAAAACTCGCGACGGAAGATGCCGGAAATCCGAAAGCGAAGAACATGGTGACGCTCGGCATCTTGGGCGCGATGTTCGGGCTTCCAACGGAAGGAATCAAGCGCGCCATCGAGAGAAAATTTAAGAGGAAGGGCGAAGCGGTGGTTGCCGCGAATCACAAAGCGATAGACATCGGAATCGATTATGTCAAAGCCCACGGCGGGCCGGCGGCCGATCTCCATTTTGTCTTTTCCCCTGCCAAATCCTACATGGCCCTGACCGGAAACGAGGCCACGGCGTTCGGCGCGTTGGCGGCAGGCTGCCGCTTTTTTGCGAGCTACCCAATCACGCCCGCAACGGAGATAATGGAATGGCTCTCTCGCGAGCTGCCGAAATTCGGCGGCACTGTTTTGCAGGCGGAGGATGAGATCTCCGCGATCAACTCGGTTGTCGGCGCTTCCTTTGGCGGCGTGCGCTCCATGACGGCAACCTCCGGCCCCGGCATGTCGCTTAAGATGGAAGCGATGGGTCTTGCCGCAATGGCCGAGCTTCCCATCGTAATCGTAGATGTGCAGCGCGGCGGTCCGTCAACCGGAATACCCACAAAAACCGAACAGGCCGACCTGATGCAGGCGGTTTACGGCATGCACGGCGACGCCCCGCACGCGGTTCTGGCGCCTTCTGATGTCGAAGACTGCTTCGAGGTTGCCTGGCGCGCGTTCAAAATAGCGGAAGAATATCAGATGCCGGTCATCATCCTGTCCGATCAGCTCATCGGACAGCGCAAAGAGACGGTAACACCATTCGACGTGAGCAAGGTGAATGTTCCCGGAAGAATCGCTCCGAAATTGAAAGAGGGGGACAAATTCCTCCGTTATGAAGATACGAAAAGCGGTGTCTCCCCCATCACGTGGCCCGGGATGAAGGGCGGCGAATATCTTGCCTCCGGCATCGAACACACGGAAGAGGGCACGCCCAGCTCGCAACACGAAACTCACGAGCGCATGTCGGAAAAGCGCGCGCGAAAACTCGATACGTTGGCGAGTGAATACAAATTCATACGGCGCTACGGCTCTGAGAAGCCAGTTGTCGGAGTGCTGGGTTGGGGATCGTCGAAGGGCGCGATCAGGGAGGCGGTCGAAAGGTTGAATCAGACCGGTCTTGCGGTCGCCGCGCTTATCCCGGAGATCATCTACCCGCTGCAGACGCCCGAGATCAAAAAATTTGTCTCGTCTTGCAAGCATCTGCTTGTCGTAGAGCTTTCGCACTCGGGGCAGTTCGAACATTATCTTGCGGCGAACGCGTTATTGCCCGCAGATGTGCTTCATTACAGGTTTAGCGGCGGCCGCGTGTTTACGAGCAAGGAAATGGAAATGGCCATTCGCGCCGCAGCCGAAGGGGTTGCGTACGAACCCAAGGCGCCGACCGAAGCGCGTAAAATGATGGGCAAGGATGAAGAGTAACCGGAGGAAAAATGACTGAGACAAAACCAACGCCGAAGGAATATCTTTCAGGTCTGAAACCCATATGGTGCCCGGGTTGCGGCGACTTTGCGGTCCTGAATGCCGTCGCCAAGGCGCTTGCAACGATGGAGCTGCCCCGTGAGAAAGTGGCGGTCGTCTCCGGAATCGGGTGTTCGTCGCGCCTTCCCGGTTATCTCTCCACTTACGGTTTCAACTCGATCCACGGAAGGGCGCTGCCTATAGCGGCGGGCCTGAAGCTCTCGAGGCCTGACATCACCGTAATGGCGGTGGGCGGGGACGGAGATATTTTCTCGATCGGCGGAAATCATCTTCCCCACGTCGCGCGCCGCAACATCGATCTCACATGTGTTGTCATGGACAACTCGATCTACGGTCTCACGAAGGGTCAGGTCTCGCCGACGACCCCTCTGGGCGAGAAGACCATCACTACAGGATACGGCTCAATCGACGATCCTATCCAGCCGCTGAAACTCTTGCTCAGCTACGAGGCCTCATTTGTGGCGCAGTCCACTTCGCTCGACATGAACCATCTCGTTTCGATGATCGTCGCCGCGATGAAGCACAAGGGATTCTCATTTGTGAACGTAAGATCGCCATGCGTTACGTATCGCGGAAAAGATCAGTACGACACTATCCGCCAGCGCTCGAAATACATAGATAAAGAGCCCGACTACGATCCCACGGACATGCGCAAGGCGTGGCACCATGCGATCACGCCTGAATATATTTCACTTGGCGTTCTGTATCAGAAGCCGCGTGACACCTATGATGAGAGGCAGGGAAGGGTCCGCGAAGCGGCGAAGGCCGGCCGCGAATGGTCGATTAGCGATGTGATGAAGGGGTTCATGCCATGAGCACACAGGTTGCAGCACGTCCCCCGAATTGGCTGCCTTTGCCGCAGATAGGGCTCGTGAAAAAGGCGGCGGAGGTGCATGTCGATGAGAACGACCTTTTCCCCAAAGGCGAGGTCTTGAGCTTCTATCCCAATCAGGGCTACGGTTTCATAAAGGACAGAAACGGCAATGAGGTCTACTTCAAGCTGGAAGAGCTGGATCTGGTAGGTCCTAAGGCTGAAAAGAGCCACATCGCGGTTGGCGCCAGGGTGGGCTACGACCTCTCCTGCACCTCACATGGCCCCCACGTCCGCACCCTCAAAGTTTATTGATTTTTCTAGCAACCTTTTTTAATTCAGCCCGATAAAAGTGCGGATAATGGGGAGAAGGAGTGTGCCATGAAATCAGGTGGAGATCCGAATGTCACGGGCCCGCGTGAGCGGCGAGAAGTGATGATAGACGACCAGCCTGGAACGTCTGAGACGATTCCCGCGACTCCAGAAGCTGCGGCTTCGCGGCCGCAGGGCGATTTTTTTTCGTTTGCGGAACCAGAACTTGCAAAATCTCAAATCTCAGAGCCCGGTTCCGAACCGTCGAGAAGTTTAGGAGACAAACTGTCCTCATTTTTCTCGAATTTGAGACATCCTCTCAGGTGGTGGCGTAACAGGCCCGCGGCGGTTTCCACTACGTTCTCCACTTCGGCTTCCACACAAACTGATTCCGACCGGCCCATCACGAAAGATGTGCCGACTGTCGGCAACGATTCAATTTCGGTGAGGACGTCAGGCTATATCGGCAGCAGGGATTATCCGGTTGTGGGGGGCCACTCCCAAATAACGTTGAACGCTAGAAATCCTTATGACCTCGCCGGAATGCTTCAAAAAATCGAGTCGGAGTTCACACCGGCATACAGGCAGGGCGACTTTGTGGAAGTCCTCACAACTTTCCCGCAGCAGCCGTTTGAAATCGGGAGGCAGTTAAGGGCGGTTCCAAACTACAATACTCTCACACAGTTCAGTATCATAATAGAACGGCTGAACAATGAAGTTCCCATGGGCATGGTTTACAAGGCGGCTGTGGATTTCGAGTCGCAGCGCTACAGGGAAATTGTGGAGAGGGTCGACACGGTCGATTCCAATTCTTCGTTGGGCGAGACGCTTTTCTCGCTCTTCATTCTGAGAAACATCCTTGCGGCGGAATCTAGGCGGATTGCCGATATGCTGCATATTGACGTCAACTCGAACGATCCCAGGCTCAATCAGCTTCGCTTCATCGGACAACTCTTTGCCGGGTCGCTGCCCTCAAATCTTGCCGTGGGTAGATCGGTCCGCATACTGGAAATGGGCATCAGACAGAATAGCAAGGGAGAATATAATGCGATCGTCGTCAAGTTTGCAAAAGGTGGAACATCGTTACGCGACATAGTGACTTGGGTGGGAAAAATTCAGTCGACTGGAAAAATTGTATGGCATTATGATGAGGTTGTTGAAGATCCGGCCCATGTGACAAATGCCACGTCACCGGTTTTTTTGGCGACAAAGGAGATTGTGAAATATCTCGTTCCCGTCGCTAATTGGGAAAATGTCAGATACAGTGTCAGACTTGAAAGCGGAGCCGATGTCGGCGGTCAGACACCTCAGGGGCCCGCAGCTCCGGCATCTCCTGCAACGCCATCCACGGTGACAGGCCTTGTGGAAACTGAAGGTGAAGTGAGTTCAGGCGGACATCAGGGGTCGGCGGAAAGACACGCCAGATTGGCGGTGCGGATGGCGCGCGCCGTTTATCGCCATTTGCCGCAGAACCCATGGGCCGCTGTGCAGCGAAGATTAGCGGTTACGCCCTTTGCCGCACGAGTGCCCGTGCCGGTTTCTATTAGATGATCGATTAAGGAGAGAATGCGTAGCTAGAATGCGATAGCTCTCTCAAGGCGCTCCATCACGCGCTTCTTGCCGAGAATGGAAAGCACAAGATGAATGCCCGGGCTCACGGTTGTGCCGGTCATGGCGACACGGCAGGGCTGGGCGACATCTAACATCTTGAGATTCATTTCAGATAAAATTCCCTCAAAGACTTTTGCGATCGCCGGCTCGGAAAAATCATCCAATTTTTCGAGTCGTTCTTTCAACGTCTTCAAAATTCCCTTACCTTTTTCACCCAGCCATTTTGTAGCGGAGTTCTGGTCGTAGTCTATGTGATCGCGGAAATAGAATGCCGAGACCTCGGCGAGCTCCTTCAATGTTTTCCCGCGCTCACGCTCCGATGCAATGGCCTTTGCCGCATAGCCAATATCCGCCGCTTCAAGACCCAGCCCCTTCAGGAATGGAAGAGTAATCTTTGCGACCTGCTCGTCGGAATATTTTGCTAGATGCTGGCTGTTGACCCAATTGAGCTTTTCCGTATCAAAAACGGAAGGGGCCTTGCCCACGACCGACAGATCGAATTTTTCGATCATCTCTTCGCGGGTGAAAATTTCCTGATCCTTGTATGCCCAGCCAAGGCGCGCAAGATAGTTCACGACCGCCTCCGGCAGATATCCCATCGCTTCGTATTCGATGACGGAAGTCGCGCCGTGGCGTTTCGAAAGTTTTTTCTTGTCAGGCCCGAATATCATCGGCAGATGCGCAAACGTGGGAAGGGGATAGCCGAACGCCTGATAGATGAGAACCTGCCTCGGCGTGTTGTTGAGGTGGTCGTCGCCCCTGACGACGTGTGTGATTCCCATCGTGACGTCGTCCACTACCACCGTGAAGTTGTAAGTGGGTGTGCCGTCGCTTCTTGCAATGATGAGGTCGTCTAACTCCTTGTTGTCGAACTCGATGTGGCCGCGGCAGAGGTCGTCGATGGCCGTAACGCCCGTGAGCGGCGCCTTGAGGCGGATCGCAAAGGGTTTATCGGGTTTGTCGGTTCGCTCGCGGCAGGTGCCGTCGTACTTGGGCTTTCGGCCTGCCGCCAGCATCGCTTGGCGCCTTGCCTCCAGCTCATCTGGCGCGCAATAGCAGCGATACGCCTTGCCTTCGTTCATGAGTTTGTCGACGTGCTCTTTATAAAGACCCATTCTTTCGGTCTGGTGATATGGGCCCTCGTCCCAGTCGAATCCCAACCATTTCATGCCGTCCATTATCGATTTTGTGAATTCCTCGGTCGAGCGCTCGCGGTCGGTGTCCTCGATGCGCAAAATGAAAGTGCCCTTTTCATGTCTGGCAAAAAGCCAGTTGAAAAGAGCGGTCCTTGCGCCGCCGATGTGAAGCGAACCCGTTGGTGATGGAGCGAATCTTACTCTGACTTTGTTTCCCATTTTTATCCTTATCATTAATAAACAATTATTCCTGCGTATCCCACAACCGCGTCATAGTCACCCGACACGTCTCCGGAGGTTGCATGCTGCACAAGTGTTGCCGTCTTTGCGCCGAGAGCTTTTGCGGCAGAGAGCATTATCGCGGTCGGGACGACTCCGCACATCGAGATCCTGTGCTCGCCGCAGGTGGTCAAAAGCCCTTCAGGATCCAGCGCCAGCACACGGTCGATCGCCACCTTGTCTTTTTTCTCCGTTGTGCCCTGACTTTCATAATGATTCATGTCGGAACTCGCGACGATAAGAATATCCTCGCCCGATTCTTTGATCGTCTTGGCGATTGCGTCGCCAATTTTTTTGCAGGAATCATAGCGCAGATGTGAAACGGTAAGCGGCACGAACGACAATTTCGGCTGTCTTGCCATGAGGAACGGCAGCTGCACCTCAAGAGAATGCTCGCCCACATGCGCCGCGACGTCGTCTTCAAGCTCGCGGCAGCTCCCCAAAAGTTTCTTTGCAAGCTTCGAGTCTATCTGAAGTTCGCCTGTCGGCAGAACCCACGTTCCTTCAGTCATGAGGGCCGCGTGAGAACCCCTTCCGGTGTGGTTGGGCGAGATGACGATGCATTTTTCGGGTATCACAGCGGACGCATAGACCGCACCTGCAACCGCGCCAGAATAAATGTAGCCGGCATGCGGCGCGACAAGACCTATCACTTTTGCCGGGGTTGCGCCGGTTTCGAGAAACCGCTTCACCTCGGCCTCAAGGGCGGCCTTGCTTGCGGGATAAAACTGGCCGGCGACCGCGGGGTTTCTTGTGATCATTTTCCCCCTCCTTTGAATCTCTTATGAACCTTTTCGATTGTGTGATCCTTATCTTTTTCTTTGAGCTTTCGCAAGAGAGGGTTTCCTCTCTTGCGGTCGGACAGAAGCTCATTTTTGAATTCCCCCGAACAGATCTCGTCCAGGATTTTTTTCAATTCATCTTTGACGTGACCGTCGATAATGCGTGGCCCTCGTGTCAGATCGCCATAGAGGGCGGTGTCGCTTATTTTTTCGCGGCTGCCGGCGATTCCATGGTCGTGCAGAAGATTTGCGAGCGCGCGGACTTCTCTAAGACAACAAAAGTAGGCGATATCAGGGTTGTAACCTTTTTCCACGAGCGTATCGAACGCAGCTCTCACAAGTGCAAAAAGTCCGCCGCACAGAACCGCCTGTTCGGCGAAGATATCCGTCTCGGTCTCCTCGGCAAAAGTTGTCTCTATGAACGGACCCGTCAACGCAATCGCGCGGGCGTATTCAAACGCGGTTTCCTTCGCTTTGCCTGTGGCGTCCTTGGCAATTGCAATCTGGCAGGGCACACCTTTGCCCGAAACGAAATCGCTTCGAAGCGTGTCTCCCTGTGCCAACGGCGCGACAAGGATGACATCAAGATCGGCCCGAGGCTTGACCTCGCCGTAATGAATATTGAAGCCGTGGGCGAAAATGACGGCACTGTTTTTGGGAAGGTGATCCTCGATTTCCTTCCAGAGGGCGGGTTGTTCGCCGTCAGGTAAAAGAATGACCGCGACCCGGGCCTTCGCAGCCGCGTCCTTGAGATCGGTCAGTAGCGGAATTTTTGCGTTTTTCACATCGTCCATGTGCGAACTCGCCGGACGCAGATAAACCGATACGTCGCTGCCCCCTTCGAAAAGATTTTTCGCCTGGGCCGCCCCTTGTGCTCCGAAGCCGAAAACGACGATATGTCCGCCCTTGAAACCCATATTTTTGGCCGCATACCACCCAAGGAATTGAATAGCAAGCCTAAAAGCTCTAAAAATCAATGGGTTACAATTGTTGACAGGCTATCATTATTTAGCTTAGAGTCCCCCGCCATGTTACGAAGGATGATGAAATCAAAAATTCACCGCGCAACGGTGACCGACGCCAACGTTGAGTACGAGGGCTCGGTCACGATCGATGCCGTTTTAATGGAGGCGGCCGACATTTCGGAGTTTGAGGAGGTTCATATCTGGAATATCGCCAACGGCGAGAGGCTTGTAACCTACGCAATCCCGGGCGAAAATAATTCGGGGACTGTTTGCATCAACGGTGCCGCCGCGCGCCGCGTCCACAAGGGGGATAAGGTCATTATAAGCGCGTACGCGGTATATAATGAAGAAGAGCTCAAAGGTTTCAGGCCCCGTCTTGTATTTGTAAACCCCCAGAATCACATCGCCAAAAAATAAAAACTATGGAAATTTTAATAGAAGACATACCCGAAGAGGGGCTGACCATTAATGCCGATAGCACTACCGCCCCTTGGCTTTCAAGTGTTCTCAAAGAGGTAATAGGCAACCGCTTCACTGATAAAGATAAAGCGGAACTGGCCGTCACTCTTATCAAATATGACGGGAACGTGGATATCACAGGCGAGCTTGAGATAACGTCGCATCCGGAATGCGACCGTTGTCTAAAGGTATATGAAGAAAAGGAAACGATACCGTTCCATGTCCTGATGGCGCCTCTTTACGAATCAAGGCAGCAGCAGAAAGAGGAAGAAAAAGACGACATGGAAAAGGAACTGGTGAAAGAGGACATGGAGTTCAGCTTTTATGAAGGCGACCGCATAGGTATGGACGAAATTGTAAAGGAGCAGATGCTTCTGATGGAGCCGTTCAAGCACCTGTGCAAAGAAGACTGCAAGGGTATATGCCAGCGTTGCGGGAAGGACCTGAATTTGGGCCCCTGCGGCTGCAAAGAGGAGCACCGTGATGCCCGCTGGGACGCCCTCAAAAACTTCAAACCCGCAAAACCGGCTAAAAAGAAGCGCGCAACAAAGCGTTGACAATATTAGGCTTTTTATAGTAGCCAGAGCTCCGCTTTAAGGAAGGGGTTTAAATATGGCAGTTCCCAAGAAAAGAACGTACAAATCGCGCAAGAATACAAGGCGCGCGCAGAACATTAAGCTCCACAATGTGGATCTTTCCGTCTGCCCGCAGTGCAAGCAGCCGAAGCTTCCGCACCGTGTCTGTATCCATTGCGGATTCTACAAGGGCCGCGAAATCATAAAGATGGAAGTTGCCTGAAAAAAGGTGCCGTAAATGGCGACCGAACCGATCGATCGTAAGGTCCGCGAAATAGTTGCCCTCCAGCTTGGTCTGGGCGATGAGGATGTCCAGCCCGATTCCACATTTATAGACGACCTAGGCGCAGATTCGCTTGATGTCATTGAGCTTCTCATGGCGCTTGAAGAGGAATTCGAAGTCGACATTCCCGACGAGGATGCCGAGGAGTTTGAAAAAGTCGCCGACGTAATCGCTTATCTCCAAAAGAAGGTCCAATGAAAATCGCCATCGCATCTGATCATGCCGGTTTCATCCAAAAAGAGGTGCTCAAGAAATATCTTGAAGGACAGGGCCATCAGATTGCGGACTGCGGCGCAGTGTCTGAAGAACGTTCCGATTATCCGGATTTCGGTTCAAAGGCGGCAAGGCTTGTTTCGAGAGGCGAAGCAGAGCGCGGAATTTTCGTCTGCGGCAGCGGGATCGGAATGTGCATGGTTGCAAACCGCTACAAGGGCGTTCGCGCCGCAGTGCTTCGTGACGAGAACGACGCGATCTTGTCCCGCGAACACAATAATGCAAATGTCGCCTGTTTCGGAAGCCGCGTTACAAGCATCGAAACAATAAAATTACTCACCGATGTATTTCTCAAGACTCCGTTCGCCGGCGGCCGCCACACGGCCCGCGTAGAAAAAATAGATAAAATTTAGTTTTTGACCTTGCTTGCCCTTTAAAGGGGGGTGTGATAGCCCTTCTTACCCAACCCTGATCTATAGGAGGTCCTATGAACAGCGATCTGGCGAAGTTTGATCCGGATGTTGCAAAGGCGATCGAGAGTGAAATCGACAGGCAGGAATATAAGCTGGAGCTCATTGCATCGGAGAATTTTGTTTCAAAACGCGTTCTTGAAGCTTTGGGTTCGGTGATGACGAATAAGTACGCTGAAGGGTATCCCCATAAGCGCTATTACGGAGGCTGTGAATTTGTGGATGTGGCGGAGGACCTCGCGATCGAGCGCGCGAAGAAACTCTTCGGCTGCGAGGGTGCCAACGTGCAGCCCCATTCCGGTTCGCAGGCAAACATGGCGGTCTACTTTTCCGTTTTGAATCCCGGCGACACGATCATGGGCATGAATCTTTCGCAGGGCGGCCATTTATCGCATGGCTCGCCGGTGAATTTCTCCGGAAAATTTTTCAAGGTGGTCGCATATGGTGTCGATCCCGAAACGGAGCGGATCGATTTCAATGTCGTGCGCGATCTGGCAAAAGAGCATAAGCCCAAGATGGTCGTGTGCGGCGCATCCGCATATGCGCGCGATATAGATTTCAAAAAGTTCAGAGAGATTGCTGACGAAGTGGGCGCATATGTTCTTGCCGACATCGCGCATCCGGCGGGGCTTGTCGCAACGGGCCTTCACACGAGCCCTGTC
Organism: bacterium; assembly: GCA_041739675.1. GTDB lineage: Bacteria > UBA10199 > UBA10199 > 2-02-FULL-44-16 > DYJF01 > DYJF01. The sequence goes on along the minus strand of JBGSNL010000067.1, from coordinate 27,484 downwards.
CCGCACTGCCATTTTGTGACGACGACAACGCACAAGACATTAAGGGGCCCGCGCGGCGGTATGATCATGTTCCAGAAAGATTATGAAAAGCAGATCAACAAGACGATCTTTCCGGGGATCCAGGGCGGCCCGCTGATGCATGTGATCGCTGCGAAAGCAGTTGCCTTCCTCGAAGATCTCCAGCCGGATTACAAGACGTATTGCCAGCAGATAGTGAAAAACAGCAAGGCCCTTGCGGCCACGCTTGCCGAAAAAGGTCACAGGATCGTGACGGGCGGCACCGATACACATCTATTTCTCGTCGATCTGACGGAAAGCAACATCACCGGAAAAGATGCCGAGGATGCACTGGGCCGTGCAGGAATCACGGTGAATAAAAATACGATTCCGCGCGAGACCCGCTCGCCTTTCATCACAAGCGGCATTCGCATCGGAACGCCAGCGCTGACGACGAAGGGAATGAAGGAAGCCGAGATGAAAATAATCGGCAGCTGGATCGCCGATGTGCTCAAAGATGTGACAAACGAAAGCAGGCAGACGGAGATCAAGGCCGAGATAAGAAAGCTCTGCGAAAAATTTCCGATCTACCGTTAATATATGAAATGCCCATATTGTCCCGAAGCTGAAACGAAGGTGATCGATTCGCGCGTATCCAAAGAGGGAGCTCTGATACGCAGAAGGCGCGAGTGCGAGCGCTGCGGGAAACGTTTCACCACCTATGAGCGTGTCGAGGAGCCAATCCCCGCAATCGCAAAGAAGGACGGGCGGCGAGAATCGTTCGACCGCATGAAAATAGCCTCCGGCATCCGCAAGGCGTGCGAAAAAAGACCTGTCAGTGTCGAGACGATCGACGAGGTGGTGGACCGCATCGAAAGGTGGGCGATGGAGCAGGGCGAAGAGGAGATTAAAAGCTCTGCGATAGGCGAACGCGTGATGGAGGAGCTGCATAAGTTGGATGAGGTTGCATACGTCCGCTTCGCATCAGTTTACAGATCGTTCAAAGACATCAATGAATTCATGTCGGAGCTGCAGGAACTTTTGGGAAAAAATGAAAAAGGCAGATGAGAAATACATGAAGCGGGCGCTTGAACTGGCACGCAAGGGAGAGGGCAGGACATCTCCCAATCCGGTTGTCGGCGCCGTTGTCGTGAAAAACGGCCGCGTTGTCGGAGAGGGTTATCACAAGCGCGCGGGAGATTCACATGCCGAGGTTGTGGCGCTTCGCAAGGCGGGAACGAAGGCGCGCGGCGCGGATCTTTACGTCACTCTTGAGCCCTGCTGTCATTACGGCAGAACGCCTCCCTGTTCCGACGCGATAATCAAATCCGGCGTGAAACGCGTGATCGTGGGGCAACGCGATCCCAACCCGCTCGTGCGCGGCAGGGGGATGGAAATTTTAAAGCGCCGCAAGATATCGGTAACAGAGAGTGTTTTAAAAGAGGAATGCGAGCGGATCAATCTGCCATACAGTAAGTGGATCGTGAGCGGCGTGCCGTACGTCACGCTCAAAGTCGCTCTCTCGCTGGACGGAAAAATTGCGACAAGATCCGGAGATTCGAAATGGATCACTAACGAATCGTGCAGAAGATACGTGCACGAACTCCGCGATAAGGCCGACGCCGTGCTTATAGGAATGGCGACCGCCCTGAAAGATAACCCCCGCCTGACCGTCCGGTTGCCTGGTGAGCGTGAAAAATGCAACATCGCCGTTTTGCTGGACGAAAAACTGGCGCTTCCGCTCGCAACAAATCTTGCAAGACGCAAAAAGGGAAAGCTCATCATAGCCACGACCTCCGTTGCTTCCAGATCGAAGATAGAAAAATTCAGAAAAATGGGCCATGCGGTTTTGGTTTGCCGGGCGACCTCCGCCGGCCGCGTGTTTCTTCCTCATCTCCTGAGCGAACTGGGGTCGATGGGCATTGTGTCTATTCTTGTGGAGGGCGGGGGGCAGGTTTTTTCGGATTTCGTCCGCCGCCGCCTTGCCGACAAGATGGTCGCGTGCATTTCGCCAAAAATCATCGGCGGTGAAGGTCGCGACTGGTTGCCTGGGCTCACAATTGGCAAATTAAAATCTGCACTTCGACTCTGCGAAGTGAGAATCCGAACATTTGCGGACAACGTTGTGATGGAGGGTTCATGTTCACCGGCATCATCGAAGGTGTGGGAACGGTTCGAACGGTAAAAAAGAAGGGAGATGGATTGGAAATTGAGATCTCCTGCGATTTCGATCTTGAAAGATCGAACGTCGGCGATTCGATTTCGGTCAACGGCTCCTGTCTCACCGTCACATCGCGTCTTGGAAAGAGTTTCTGGGCGGATGTTTCGAGTGAAACGACGAGCGTTACGACACTTGGAAACATCAAAGCCGGCGATCCCGTAAACCTTGAGCGAGCCCTACAGGTGGGGGCTCGTCTGGGCGGCCATATCGTTCAGGGCCATGTCGATGGTGTTGGACAAGTAGTTGATATTAAAGAACATTCAGGTTCGGTGGAGTTGAGGATCGAAATTCCCGAGCAACTTAAAAAATATGTTGTCGAAAAGGGTTCGATAGCGGTCGACGGTGTCTCGCTGACCGCGAATCGTGCTGAAAATAATCAGTTTTCCGTCACGGTCATACCGCACACAAAGCTTAAGACCACGTTTTCTAAGCTTAAGATCGGCGACCGCGTCAATTTGGAAGTTGACATCATCGGCAAATATGTGGAAAAGCTCACGTTTCTGGACAGCGACGAGTACAGGAAAGAGTCCAAGATCACCGAGGAGTTTCTGAAAAAGCATGGTTTTTGAAAAAAATCCAATTGAGCGGGCCATCGACGATTTCCGTAATGGAAAGATGATCATCCTTGTCGATGACGAGGATCGCGAAAACGAAGGCGATCTCGCGATGGCGGCGGAGAAGGCTACGCCTGAGGCGGTCAACTTCATGCTCAAACACGGCCGCGGCCTTGTCTGCCTCGCTCTTACCGAAGAGAGGGCCGATAATCTGAATCTCCCGCTCATGGTGCAGGATAACACTTCGCTTTTCCAGACCGGTTTCACCATTTCGATAGACGCGAAAGAGGGGACGACGACCGGAATTTCTGCGTCCGACAGGGCGGCCACAATTCTTGCCGCAATCGCAGACGATGCAAAACCTTCCGATCTTGCGCGCCCGGGCCACATCTTTCCGCTTCGCGCCAAATCGGGCGGCGTTCTCGTGCGGACCGGCCAGACGGAAGGATCGGTCGATCTCGCGCGCATTGCCGGGATGAAACCCGCGGCAGTTATCTGTGAGGTGATGAACGAGGACGGCTCCATGTCGCGCATGCCCCAGCTTGAGAAATTCGCAAAGGAGCATGATCTGGCGATAGTCACGATCGCCGATATCATAAGACACCGCATGCGCTACGAATCTCTCGTGCACCGCGGCGCCGACGCAAAGCTTCCTACTGAATACGGAAATGACTTCAGAATTATAAGTTACACGAACGACATCGATGCATGCGCGCACATTGCAATGGTGAAAGGCGAGATTAATCCGGACGAGCCGTGTCTCGTGCGTGTCCATTCCGAATGTCTGACGGGCGACGTCTTCTGCTCCACAAGATGCGATTGCGGCTGGCAACTCAAGCGCTCGCTTGAAATGGTATCTGAGGCGAAGGCGGGCGTAGTTCTTTATATCAAGCAGGAAGGGCGCGGCATCGGTCTTCACAACAAGATTTCCGCGTATGCGCTGCAGGACAAGGGTCTCGACACGGTGGAAGCCAACGAGAAGCTGGGCTTCGACGCGGATCTCCGTGATTACGGCATCGGCGCGCAGATACTTGTCGATCTGGGAATCAGGAAGATCAGGCTTCTCACCAACAATCCGAAAAAGATTGTGGGCCTCGAAGGTTACGGGCTTGAAGTAACCGAGCGTGTTTCAATCGAATCCGAGCCCACAGAGCACAATAAATTTTATTTGGAAACGAAGAGAAACAAATTGGGCCATTTACTGGAAAAAGTTTAAAGAGAGGTGCATATGCCAAAGGTCATCGAAGGCAACATAACTGCTACAGGCCTGAAACTGGGAATCGTAGTCTCCCGCTTCAACGAGCTCATCACAACCAAGCTCCTTGAGGGCGCGATGGACGCGATCATCAGGAGCGGCGGAGACGAGAAGGCGATCACGATCGTGAAGGTCCCCGGTTCTTTTGAAATCACGCTTGCCGCGAAGAAACTTGCGGCCACCAAGAAGTACGACGGCGTGATCTGCCTGGGCGCTGTCATCAAGGGCGGAACGCCTCATCACGAATACATCGCGACCGAGCTCGCAAAGGGCATCAACCACGTGACTCTTGAGTACGGCTGTCCCGTCACTTTCGGCGTCATAACGGCTGACGATCTGGAGCAGGCGATCGAACGCGCAGGCACGAAGCACGGTAACAAGGGCAGAGATGCCGCCCTTGCGGTCATTGAAATGGCAAATGTCGTAAAGCAACTGTAACCGGGTACTGATCTATGGGAAGCAGACGCAAAGCCCGCGAGTGCGCACTACAACTCCTCTACCAGATCGATGTGGGCGGAGGCAGGGTTGCCGATGCCTTGGGCACTTACTGGACGACGCAGGAAGCCGACGACGATGTGAGGCAGTTTGCAAGTTTCCTTGTGGATGGAGTCGTGAAGAACCTCTCCGAGATCGACGACGTCATCTCATCTTTCTCCACAAACTGGAAAGTTTCTAGGATGGCTTCAATCGACAAAAACATTTTGCGGATCGCAGTTTACGAGTTGATGCGATGTCCTGACATCCCGGTGAAGGTTACGATAAACGAGGCGGTCGAGATTGCAAAGTGCTACGGCACGGAGGAATCGGGCGCGTTCGTCAACGGCATACTTGATAACGTCGCGAAGAAACACGCTAAGGACAAGACGCAGGAGATAAATGAAGGGGCTCAATAAAAAAATCATCGTCGCGAAGTCCGCCGGATTCTGCTGGGGAGTTTCCCGCGCGTTCGAGAAAGTGATGCGGATCGCCGAAAACGAACCCGCCCAGAAACCGGTCTACACGTACGGCCCCCTCATTCATAATCCGCAGGCCGTCGAGGTTTTAGAGCAAAAGGGCATTCGCGTTTTGAAAGAGATCCCTTCAAAACTGCAGGGCACGATCGTGATCAGAACGCACGGTGTTCCACCCGACGAGAGAAGACGTCTTGAAGCGACGGGCGCCTCCATCTGCGATGCGACCTGCCCCGACGTGGGCATGATCCAGGGAACGGTCAGAAAGCATTTAAGGCAGGGCTATTTCATCATTATAATAGGCGACAGGGAGCATCCTGAAGTGAAGGCCCTCTTGGGCTTTGCCGAAAAGAACGGCACGTGCGTCATATCGGTGGAAGAGATCGATCGTCTGCCGGCCGATCTTTCAAAAGTCTGCATCGTCTCACAAAGCACGCAGCAGCGTAAAAAATTCGAGGAACTGGTGGCCATAATACGCGGCCGCTACCCTGATGCCGTTGTATTCGATACGATTTGCCGCTCCACGAACCTCCGCCAGGAGGAGGTTCGTGAGCTTGCCAAGGAGGTTGACGCCATGGTCGTGGTGGGGGGCAGAAACAGCTCCAATACGAACCGTCTGGCCGAAATTTCGCGCGAAATGGGCACGCCGACCTTTTTAATTGAATCTGACGTTGAGATAGAGTCTGAAAAATTCAAGGATTTTGACTCGATAGGAGTAACGGCAGGCGCTTCCACGCCAAGGTGGGTTATAGAGCAGGTGGTGGCAAGGCTCACAGATATCGCCTAGTCACAGTATTTCGCGTACTTGACTTGCGACCCCTAAAGCTGATAGTAAATTCCGACTTTAAAACAGGAGGTTTCATGGCAGTAAGGATTAGAATGGCGCGTTACGGAAAGAAAAACGACCCCTTTTACAGGCTCGTCGTGGCTGATAAGCAGAGGCCCCGGGACGGAAAGTTTTTAGAGGTCGTGGGGACCTATGATCCCAACAACAAACAGCAGAAGTTCAAAGCCGATAAAGATCGCATCGCATATTGGATCGGCAAGGGCGCAACACCATCTGAGACGGTCGCCAACTTGCTAAAGACGATGAAGTAGAAAATGAGGAGGAGCGTATGGCGAATGAGATGAAGGGATTGATAGAGGTGATCGCGAAGGCGCTTGTGGACAGCCCGGACAAAGTGGAAGTTGCCGAAGTCGAAGGCGAGCAGACCACAGTCGTCGAGCTCCGGGTTGCGAAAGAGGATTTGGGAAAAGTGATCGGCAAGGAAGGCCGCACGGCCCGCGCAATGAGGCAGATCCTCTCTGCGGCGTCGGCAAAGATCCGCAGGCACTCGGTGCTTGAGATAATTGAATAGTGATGCCCAGTAGGCGATCAAAATGGATAGAATGCGGAAAGTTTGGTCGCCCTTGGGGTATTAAAGGTCAGATTTCGGTTTTTTGGATGAGCGGGGCGTGTCCCGTCGAGGTTGGGCGTGGGGAGGTATACACGCTGGAAACCGGCGGAGGCTACGTCCCGCATGTTGTTTTGAGTTCAAGACATCATAACGGCCGCTTTGTTGTTTCAATTGCAGGAGTTGAAGATCCGAACGAAGCGAAGACGCTCACAAATAAGAAAATATACGTCCCCGAAGATTGTCTGCCCAAGCTCAAGAAAAATGAATATTACTCTTATCAGATACTGGGGCTCGATGTTTTCTTAAAAGACGGAAAGAAAATCGGCAAAATAGTGCACATTTTTTCGACAGGCAGCAACGACGTCTACGAGATCAAGCCTCCAAAAGGGGAGACAATTTTGATCCCTGCGATAGCCAGCGTCATAAAAGAGATTGATGTCGAGAAGGGCCGGATGATCATTGAACCGATGGAAGGGATGCTGGATTAGATATGCGTTTCGATGTCGTCACAATTTTTCCAAAAATGTTCGATTCTCCGCTGGCCGAATCGATCCTCAAACGTGCGCGCGAAGCGGGCAAGATCGAAGTGGCACTGCACGACATTAGGGATTTCACGACCGACGTGCACAGATCGGTGGACGACACCCCGTATGGCGGAGGTGCCGGCATGGTGATGCGCCCCGAACCGCTTGTCGCGTGCGTCGAAGCGCTTCCCGCCACCGGCAAGAGATGCCGCATACTCATGACACCGCAGGGTGAGCCGCTTACGCAGGCGATCGTGAGGGATCTTGCTACATATGACCAGCTTGTTCTGATCTGCGGGCGTTATGAAGGAGTTGACGAGCGAGCGCGGAAACTCATCGCCGATCGCGAAATATCGATAGGCGACTATGTTGTTGCGGGCGGGGAAATTCCGGCCATGGTGGTTATCGATGCCGTGACGCGTCTCATCCCCGGCGTTTTGGGCAACGAGGCCTCCACGGAGTCGGAATCTTTTGAGGAGGGCCTTCTGGAATATCCCCAGTATACACGCCCTGAAACGTTCAGAGGGGAGAAGGTGCCGGACGTCCTGTTATCCGGCCACCATGCCGAAATCGCCAAATGGAGGCGGGAAAAGGCAATTTTACGCACCCGGGAGCGTCGTCCCGACCTTTTGGACAGGGCAAAGAGTTTGACAAATACAATAAAAACCGCTAAGTGACCCCGACTTTAGGAGGGGTCATCCTGAGCCCGCTGTCTGAGACTTTGTGGGCGAAGGATCCCATTGGAAACAGGAGCCTATATGAATATCGTCGAGAAAATCACACGTGAGGGGCTGCGCAAGGTTCCGGATTTCAGACCGGGCGACACCGTTTGCGTCAATGCGATCATAAAAGAAGGCGACAAAGAGCGCACGCAGGCCTTTGAAGGGGTAGTCATAAGAAAGCGCCGCGGCAACAAAAATGCATCCTTCACAGTTCGCAAAATGTCCTACGGAGTGGGCGTTGAGAGGGTTTTTCCACTCCATTCTCCGCTGATCGACTCAATCGAAATCGTCACACGCGGCAGGGTCCGCCGTTCGCGCCTATATTATCTGCGCGAGCTTTCAGGCAAGGCGGCCAGGGTCCGCGAACAAGCCTATGAAGAAATTGCGGAGACGGCCGGAGCGCAAACCGGCGAGGGCAAACCAGCCGCTGTTGCTTGATTCACCCCCGGTTAGCAACCGCTATTTTGAAGAGCGTTTTGAAGATTCCGGCCCCATCGCCGGTGTCGACGAGGCCGGCCGTGGTTGCCTTGCAGGTCCTGTGGTTGCGGCAAGCGTGATCCTTCCGAAGAGACTCGATATCCCCGGCCTCAAAGATTCCAAACAACTAACAGCAGAACAGCGCGACGAATTTTACGATATCATCCGCGACAAGGCTCTTGCGTGGGGAGTGGGAATCATCGAACCGTGGGAGATCGATCGCATAAATATTTTGAGGGCGTCGCTCAAGGCGATGAAAATTGCCGTCGATGAGATGAAAATCAAGCCGGCGCTTTTATTCATCGATGGTCCATATCCAATCGAGAGCAGGTTGCCCCAGAAGACTTTGAAAAAGGGCGATGCGCGTTCAATCACAATCGCGGCGGCATCCGTTATCGCCAAGGTTACGCGCGACCGCATGATGGTCGAATTTCAAAAACGTTATCCCGACTTTTCCTTTTCCATCCACAAGGGCTACGGAACCGATCTGCACATGAAAGAGCTCTCCAAGCATGGTCCCACGCCGATCCACAGAATGACATTTGCGCCTCTCGCCGCAAAATGAGCTTGAGTTTTGAACCGCATCGCAATACGGTCTTGAGCCATGAAAAAGACATTCAAATCTGCTGAATTGGTGTCAACTAAAGAGGGCAGGCAGTATCATATAGGTCTTGCGCCGGGGGAGGTTGCACCCTACATTTTGATGTGCGGAGATCCCGCGCGCGCGTACCGTGTGGCGAAATATTTTGATAAAGCGGACAAACCCGTGACCAGCCGCGAGTACGTGACGATTACCGGGAAATATAAGGGGCTGCCGATCTCCGTGATGGCCACGGGCATGGGGCCGGATAATACTGAGATTGCAATCGTTGAGCTCTGCCAGGTCGTAAAAAATCCCACGTTCATAAGAATCGGTTCTTCGGGCGCGCTTAAAAAAGGCATCGAGCTTGCCGATCTCGTGATCTCAACGGGTGGCGTGCGGCTTGAAAATACGTCCACAAATTATGTCGTCGAAGGTTATCCCGCGGTTGCTAATCACGAGGTCATTTTAGCGCTTCTTGAAGCGGCAAAACAGATGAAAAGCCCGTATCACGTAGGGCTCACGGCGACGGCGCCGGGCTTTTACGGCGCGCAGGCCAGAAAAGTTCCGGGGTTTCCGCCTCGAAATCCTGAACTGCTGGCGCAGTTGGATCAGATGAACGTCTCAAATCTTGAGATGGAAACGTCTTGCCTTCTCACTCTTGCCACGCTGGCCGGACATCGCGCAGGTGCCGTGTGCGCGATCTACGCCAATCGCCACAAAAACGAGTTCATAGATTCCGAAACAAAAGATCTCGCCGAAAAGCGTTGTCTGGAAACGGGCCTCAAAGCATTTGAAATACTCGCTAAGATAGACAGGGCAAAGAAGAACGAGAAGTACTGGTTGCCCTCGATGGGATTATAAGGGGGATCAATGGAACGATATATCGGAATCGTAGGCCTCATAACGCTCTTGCTCATTGCTTTTTTAATGTCCAACAACAAGCGCCGCGTCAGCATAAGAACGCTCATTTCGGGTCTTGCGCTTCAGTGGGCGATCGCAATTCTCCTGATCAAATGGCCCGCCGGAAATAGCGCCATGCAATGGTTTGCGGGCAAGGTTGCGTCCTTTTTAAATTTGAGCCGCCAGGGAAGCACATTTCTATTCGGGAACATAGTGAATCCCGAAATGATGAACACGTTCGGTTTCCAGTTCGCGTTTTCCATCCTTCCCACGATCATCTTCTTCGCGGCGTTCATGTCAATCCTCTATTATATGGGCATCATGCAAAGGGTGGTCGAGCTCTTCGGATGGATCATGAGCAGGCTGATGAAAACCTCCGGCTCAGAGTCTCTTTCATGTTCCGCCAACGTGTTTCTGGGCCAGACCGAGGCCCCGCTTCTCGTGCGTCCGTTCCTCAGCCACTGCACCCTCTCCGAGCTTCACGCAATAATGGTCGGCGGTTTTGGAACGATTGCCGGCGCTGTGATGGCGGGCTACATACAGATGGGCGTGCCGCCGCAACATATAATCATAGCGTCATGCATGGCGGCTCCCGCATCTCTCATGATCGCGAAGATCATTTTTCCCGAGACCGAGCATTCCGAGACGGCTGGCGATGTCAGGTTGCCGAGGCTCGATGTCGGAAGAAATGTGCTGGATGCCGCATCGCGCGGAGTCACCGACGGCCTGCAGCTTGCGCTCAATGTGGCGGCGATGCTTGTGGCGTTCATCACCCTGATCGCAGTTGCCGACAAGCTTCTGTCATACGGCGACAGATTCATCGACGGAAGACTTCTTCATGGAGTCTTGCAGCAAAGCGGAGAGTATGCCGGCTGGTTCCCCGGCAGTCTCAAGACAATATTCAGCACCGTTTTCTCGCCGATTGTCTATCTCCTGGGCGTACCCAAAGCTGATATTGTCAATGTCGGCCATCTCTTGGGAATGAAGATCGCCGTCAACGAGTTTGTGGCTTACAGCAAGCTGGCGCCGATGATAAAAGACGGCCTCATTTCCCAGAAGGCGGCCATCATGGCGACGTACATGCTCTGCGGCTTTGCAAATTTCGCGTCGATCGGCATTCAGATCGGCGGCATCGGCGCACTGGCGCCTGAACGCCGCTCGGATCTTGCAAGAGTCGCGCTTCGTGCCATGTTCGGCGGCGCAATCGTATCATGCATGACGGCGGCGATCGCCGGTCTATTGATTGGATAGAGGTGCTTATGATTCATCAGGGCAGGCACACGGGCTGGATCGAAGTGATATGCGGGCCGATGTTTTCGGGAAAGACTGAGGAGCTCATAAGGCGCCTTCGCTTGGCACAGATCGCCAAGCAGCGTGTTCAGATATTCAAGGCCGCGCTGGACAAGCGTTATCATGACGAGTTTATAACATCGCACAGCGATCAGAAATTCACGTGCACGCCTGTTTCGAAGGCCTCGGAGATGCTTGAAAATCTTCAGGACGCAACGCGCGTAGTCGGAATCGACGAGGCGCAATTTTTAGGAGATGAGGTTGTCGAGGTCTGCGACAAACTTGCAAACAGGGGGCTGCGTGTTGTCGTCAGCGGTTTGGATCAGGATTATCTGGGAAGACCTTTCGGCCCCATGCCAAAGCTTTTATCGATTGCCGAGTCCATCCTCAAACTGAAGGCGGTCTGCATGGTCTGCGGCGGCCAGGCAACGAAATCGCAGCGTCTCACAACGGAAAAGGATCAGGTCGTTGTTGGTTCCGGCGAGCATTACGAAGCGCGTTGCCGCGCCTGCTTTGATCCCGATCATTCTCTGGAGATGGCGAGCCCGCCTGTTCCTCTGGCTCGCAATTTCTAGACTATCTTGATTAAATCTTGATTCCTTCTCGCGCCAGGAGTTTGCGCTTGAGCGAGAGCGGTCCGGAAAATCCGCCGATCGTCCCGTCCGATCTGATTACACGATGACATGGAATGGTGGGCGCATATGGGTTCGCTCCGCATGCGTTCGCTGCCGCCCTGACCGCCTTGGGACGCCCAGCCATCTTCGCCAGCCACGTGTAAGTTCGCGTCTGACCTCTTGGAATCTTCATTATCGCCCGCCAGACCTTCTGCTGAAATGGTGTTCCGACCGACAGGTCGATGCGACTTTTGGAGTTTGTCTTCATTTCCATCCCTTTCTGGCCCCTTTTTGGGGCGTCAAATCTTTGTCGTCATTTTGAAAGCTTTATCAGTTCGATAAGCGGATGCACTCTTCTCATATTGGTAATCCCGTTGAATATCAAGAAGTTAATTGCATCTGAAATTGGAATTTCTTGGCACAATTACTGCAAAAAATATGAGTGGATTTAAAAAAATCCGGGGGAGACGAAAATGAAAGACGAACACAAAAAAGAATTGGAAACGGAAACCGCAAGCGAGCATCAGAGGCCTCGGGGAGTCTTCGATCTTTGGAAGCATATTCAGGCGACAAGGGCCCAAAAAGTGGAGGGGAAAGGCAGGGCCGCTGTGGACAGCATGCTTGCCGTCTACAAGGATTGTCTCACCTACACTTTTATCCTCGACCGGGAGGTCGCATCGATTCATTTTGACCGCCTTCGCGGGGAGATATTTTTCAAAGGGCATAACTTGAGAAATATGGAGCTCACAGAGAGGCAGATAGAGGCGCTAAATGAGCTGAAAACGGTCCTTGCGCATGATAATCGTGCCAGTCCATTTTTGTCCGACTACAGCGCAACTTTGGGTAGGTACCTTGCCGATAAGAAATAGGGGGAGAGTGTTTTCTCTAAAGGGACCCTGATTTCTAAAATGGGCAGCGAAATCAACAGAATACGTGATTTGCCGAGCAAGGCGAGAGTTCGTCCGGGCGAAAGTGTCGAGGGCGCCACCGACCTGCCTTTGGATCACAGGCTAACTTTTACACCCTCAAAAGATGAAAAGTGGACCTTCGAAGGCGACCAGATCTATTTCAACGGATACGATGTCGGCGAACTCGTTAACGAAGCGGGGAACGATGTCGGCTATCTCTGCGGGCTTTCAGGCGGCCTCGATAAGTATCGCCAGCATGTCTGGGAGATGGGCGGAAAATCGGCCGCAAAATTTAACGGAATGGTGAACGCGTTGCTTGAAAAGATTTTGGGCCGCCTTGGCAATATATACGACGGGCTCTTCTCCGGGGTCCGCTTCGAATACACGGGCGGCGATATATGGATCAACGATATCAACATCAGTTCTGTGCTGAAGTTGTACAGGATCCGTCCGACGCGAAAAGCGCGCTGCTATCTTGTGGGACTTCGAAACAAACTCGGCTTGATTATCGGGGCGCAAAACGGTAGTGCCAGATACGATGGAGTCAAACCCGAGGCAGAGCGTCTCTTCCACGAGATCTCGTGCGCGCTGGACAGTATCACGCCCGATGATGCCAATCTGTGTCTGCCTGCTTGCGGGACAAGCTAGCGTTCTTTTTATCTCCACAAAAATATTTATCCTCACATTGTCGGTAGTTCTTCTTTCCATTTGCGCATTAGTGTGGCGAAGAAACCGCGCACTTATTTTGCCCGTTATCGTTCTCGCCGCATTTGCGGTTGCCGGCCGCCTCCTCGGATGGACCGTATTCAATCAAAAAATAGTTCTTCCGCAATTGAGCGACACCTCTTCACCGTACATGTGCGACGGCGTCGTGGAGGGAGTTCCTCAAGCCTTTGAAAATGGCTGGCGCGTGGATGTATCGCTCGCGGGCTGCTCCGGAGGGGTGGCGGGAAAAATCGAGCCTGCAAAGGGCAAAGTCAGATTATTTACAGGAGGGTTCTCAGGTGAATTGAACTCAGGAGATTCTGTCCGGTTTCTGGCGAGATTTTCAAAACCGCGCAGGTTTAAAAATCCCGGCTCATTTGATTATCCGCTTTATCTTTTGACACAGGGAATCGGTGCGACGGGCGCGCTCGTCGGTCCGAACTGGATAGTCAAGACCGGCGAGGGAAACACGTTGTGGCCGGCCCGAATCGTGTCGAAGGCGAGAGGAAAAATCGACGGCGCGATTTCCTCCTCCGCCGATGGCGACGTTGCAGGTATACTGAAAGCCGTTATCATCGGAAAGCGTGATGGAATATCCCCGAAGACGGTCGATGCTTTTTCGAAAACGGGTCTTGCCCACCTGCTCTCCATTTCCGGGCTTCATGTGGGCTTTGTGGCCGCCATCATGTTTCTCTTTATACGGTTTCTTCTGGGATGGTGGCCGCGCCTGTCTCTTTTCTGGCCCCTTCAACGGATTTCCGCAATCGCGAGTCTGCCTGTAGTATGGTTCTACGTGGCGATTGCCGGTTTTCCGGTTTCGGCCGTGAGGGCCGCGATCATGCTCACCGTATTTCTTGTTTCGCTCTTTTCGTTGTGGAGGAGAGATCTTCTCTCGGCACTTGCCACGGCGGTCTTCACGATCCTCGTCGTTTCCCCGTCTTCACTATTTTCGGTGTCGTTTCAGCTCTCGGCGGTCTCCGTGTTTGCAATCATCGTCGTGACGCCCCTGATAATCAAAAAATTCGATCGGCTTCCCAAGGCCCGTCACATATCGGAGATCGTTGCAGTAACTATCGCGGCTACACTTGGGAGCGCGCCGATTGTCGCGTACACCTTTCATTTTGTATCTGTGATCGGTCTTTTTTCGAATATCGTCGCGGTTCCGTTCACCGGAGCGCTTCTCATGCCGTTTGCAATTTCCGCATCCGTCATGAGCCTTATTTATAAACCGCTTGCCGTCATTATCTGGAAAGTCGCTGCACTTGCCACCGGTGTGCTTTTAGGTTTTGCCCAAAATCTCAACCGGTACGGCAGCGTGTTTGTTGTCTCCTGGGCGCCGTCCCTGTTCGAGGTCGTCCTTCTATATGCGGCGATTGCGATCGTCTTTTTTTGGAACAAGCTGTCTTACAAAAGAGTTGTTGTCGGAGCGCTCTCGGCTTTTTTGGTCTTTGACATTGCGTACTGGCATGCTGGAGCTGTTGCCGGGAGGGCTCTGCAAGTCACGTTTCTGGATGTGGGCCACGGCGATTCGATAATCGTGCGCTTTCCAAACGGTCACGTGACGCTCATCGACGGCGGTGGAACCAAGGGCGGCGATTTCGACATTGGAGAAAATGTCGTTTCTCCGGCCCTATTGCGAATGGGAATACACCGCGTTAACGATCTGATCCTCACGCATCCTCATCACGATCACTACAAGGGTCTGGCCGCTGTTGCGGAGAGATTCGATGTACGTGTGCTCTACACAAACGGCACCGATGCTCCTGATGAAGAGCTTGTTTCCTGGGAAGAGTTTCTGGGACGAATAAGAGGGATTGATGCGTCTATCGCGCCGATCGTCGGCTCTCAAATTTCGGCGCCGGCATTTTCCATGGAAGAGGGCGGCGCGAGACTGGACGTGTATCCGCGTTTGGCGTCGGATCTGGCGATTCTCGATCCCAACGACACGTCTCTTGTCGTGAAAATCTCATATGGGGACAGAAGCTTCATCCTGATGGGCGATCTCGAGCAAATGGGCGAGCGAATATTGCTCGAATCGGGCTCGAAGATGCCCGCCGACGTCATGAAAATCGGCCATCATGGCAGCGAGACCTCATCTTCGAAAGATTTTTTGAGCGCCATCCACCCATCAATCGCCGTGATCAGTCTGGGGGAGGGGAACCAGTATGGTGTGCCGGATGAGGTCGTGTTGGGTCGCCTGAATGAGATCGGCGCGAATATCTACAGAACTGATATCGACGGAGCCGTCACTGTGAGAACCGACGGGAAATCGCTCGTCGTTGATACGTTTGTGAAAAGAGGGTTATAGGCCGGTAGCATCTTCCCACGAGACGAAGCGCCAGCCGAGAGATTTTTTCTCCTCCGTGACGTGGATTTTCTTCAGATTGCCGTCTTCAAGCACGATGAAGGCTTTCACCGCCACGAAGTGTTTTCTTATCTCCTGCTGACTATCGATCTCGACCTTGGCCACTTTGGATTGGCCGTACTCGGTAGCCGGGTATTTTTTTGCGTATTTTTTGAAATATTTGTGAATGATTTTCTGCGACGTGGAGGGTTTGGGGACCCGGCCGCAGGCCGCAAAAACCATCAGCATGATGATAAGCAGCGCTATGTATCTCTTCCTCATCGAACCTCCGTGTGTTTCAAAAAGGTTTCGCCCTTTCTCTCGGGCACGCGAAGCTCCGATCCCGCGGGCAGCGGCAGCTTTCCGGCAATGACCGCTTCGGAGTACGCCGGGTTCAAATCAGTAAGCGTTTCAAGGGATATGCCGGACGCTTGCGCGATGTCGGGTAAAATAACCGGCGTCTTCACTTGAACAAGATCGTAGCGCATTGGAGGATCGAAGCGGATGTCTCCGAAGTAGCGCTGATGATTTTTTGCGACATCAAGCGCGGCCAGGAATTCAAGGTAGAAATTGCGCGACGCGAAACCGTATGAGGGATGGTCGAAATATTTTATTATCGACACGATGCTCGATGTGCCCAGGCGAGCCATTGCCTGCTCGATTCTTCCACGCCCCGTGTTGTAAGCGTTGATCGCCAGCGGCCAGCTTCCCAGCGCCTCATAATCGTGGCTCAGAAGGGAGGCTGCGGCGTATGTCTCGCGTATCGGATCGGCGCGTTCGTCGATGACAGGGTTCATCTGGAGGCCGTAAATTTTTGCAGTCGATCTCATGAACTGCCAGACCCCTCCCGCCCCCGCCGAAGAGTTGGCGGCAGGGTTGAACATCGATTCAACAAAGACAAGAAAAGTGAGATCGCGCGGCAGTCCCATGTGTTCGAATATTGATTCGATCTCGCCCATGTATCTGTTGGAGTAGGCAAGGCCGGCGATGAATTTGTCCCTCTGGCCGGTCTGCGCCCTGACGCCGCGCTCCTTTGCCCTTTTGAACTTGTCGGGTTCGCTCACGGTGCTGAAGAGGTTTCGTATGTCAATTGCGTCCTCAGAAAGCCCGGCAGCCTGCGGGTTTTGCGAAAGTATCTCAAGGTTTGCGATTATCGATTCCTTGGCGGCGTCGATTCTGGCCTGTTTTTGTTTTTGTCTGTCGAAGTCGGTTATTGTCGTGTCCGCGTCAAGGTCGGCGAAATCCAGAACGCCGTATACGATCGGAAGATATTTTATGTCATGGAGCACGACCTGATGCGAATCGTATTTTGAATAAATTTTTCTCCAGAATTCGACGTCGGGTTCGAGCTCGGGCGGCACCGTGAACCATGATTTTCCCTTCTGGCTCTTTGCTGCCGGATCGTACGATGCCAGGGAACACTGTTTGTGCACCCTTGTCAGCGCCGACAAAGCTTCCAGCGGTGCGGTTGGCTCAATCGTTGCCAGCTGATCGTTTGCAGGTGCCGGCGGATCGGCTGAAGCAACGCCGGCCTGCGCTACGTTCAAAGGCCTGTTGGGATCGAGCTCGGGTGTGAAACGGACATATGTGCCGTCGCTCATCTGTACGGGGGCTTCCTCTTTCTTATCCGTTTTGACGGGTTGAGGAAGCAGACTCAAAAGCTTCGACGGATTATATTTCTCCAATGACGCGGCATTGCCGAGCTTGGATGGCAGATATATCGCTGCCACGCACAAAAATCCAAGCGACAGGCAGACAACAAGAAGCGTGTTGATTATCGATCTTTCACTCATCGTTCCTCTGCGATCGCGGATGCGATCGTAAGCATTGCGTCATGAACCGGATATTTGCCTCTTTTGAAGCCATTTGCAAGTATTGCGAATGCCGCGATCTCGCCGTTTTGCATCGGGACGTAGCCCGAAAGACAGCTCACGTTTGCCAGCGAACCGGTCTTGGCCCTGAGCCAGCCGCGCAGATTGGGCTCCCCGCGCCACTTTTTCATCGTCCCGTCAACGCCCAGAATGCTCAACGATTCGATAAAATCGGGCTGGAGCTTGTGATTGCGATACGAGGCTGCAAGGACCCTGACCAGCTGGGACGCCGATATCCTGCTCACGGCGGAAAGACCGGACCCGTTTTCCAGAGTGTACGTCCCGCGCGGGATGCCAAGAGAGGCGAGATAGTCCTCTATTACTTCAATGCCCTTTGCCGTAGATCCCGGCCTGCCTTTTTTGACCGCACCCATGAACTTTGTGAGCTGCTCAGCGATGAAGTTGTTCGAAAATTTATTCATGTCACGGACGATCTCGCCCAGCGTCTTGGACTGGAAGCGCGCTATTTCCGTTGTGCCGGCAGGTAGAAGCCCTTTGCGTACCCGACCCGTCACGGGCAGGCCGTTCGCCGCGAGCATATCCTTGAGGACCGAACCGGCAAAGAGCGCGGGGTCGCTCACAACCCTGTAGAAAAATTGCGGCTCCGCACGCGCGGGGATCGAACCCGACACGACAAAGGTTTCGCCTTCCTCGGTCACGTCTTTAGACGCTATGAAGGCCTTGAACTTACCGCCTGTGACCATCTTATTTATGATGCGAACATATGATGTGGGAGGATCGGTCGTGACCTCCGCCTTTCTTCCCGCGCGCGGGCCCGGCGCGATCACGAACTTTGCTGAATTGAAATTGAGTGAAAAAGCTGATGTCGCGGCGGTGAATGCCCGGCTGTCGTTTCCCAGATCTTTTCTTGGATAGTAAGGTCCGTCAAAGAAAGAATCGTCTATGATGACATCGCCCGATATCCTTCTCACGCCGTGAGCTGTAAGATCGGAGACGAGTTGCATCATCTCCTCCGTAACGAAAGAAGGATCGCCCAGCCCCACAACGTACAAGTTGTGTATCTGCCCGTCCGGGAAGCGCTGGTCGGTGAAAAATTGCGTTTCAAACCGGTAGTTCGAGCCGAGCGTGGCAAGGGCCGTCACAGCGGTCATGATCTTTGCGCACGATGCCGGGTTCATGGGATTATCGGCGTTGATCAATGCGAGAGTCTTGCCCTTATTGACCGAGACGACTGCGATTCCGGTCTGGTCGGCATCAAGCGATGAGACGTCGATAATCTGTCTGATCCTCGTCTCGAGCGGCGTCTGGGCAGAGGCAGAAGCGGCGGAGAAAATCAGGACGACGGCCGTAACGAGCGATTGAAGCCATTTAATTGACATTGTGGGGGCCCTTTGAGAAAGTGTGGCGGATTCTAATGAAGATTCAATCGAGTGTCAATTTATGCGTGCTGCTTGCGGCCTTAGCTCTCTTGCCCTCCTGCAAGGGGGCAAGGGCCCCTGAAGAGGGCGTCTTAAGCGTTGCAATACAGTCTTCTCCCGCGACACTCGACCCCAGGCTCGCCACCGATGCCGAGGGCGACAAGATCAGCCAGCTCATATTCGACGGCCTGATGGCCAGAGATGACGATCTGGAGATCGTGCCCGGCTTGGCGGAGCGCTATGAAAAGGTGAACGACGTCTCATACCGTTTTTTTCTGCGCCGCGGGGTCCTGTTTCATTCCGGAAATCCGCTTACTGCAAGAGATGTCGTCTATACATATAAGACCATTCTTGAAGGCGCGATAGCATCCCCCTTCAAAGAATATTTTTCAAACATCAAAGACGTCGTCGCCGAAGATGACTACACCGTGAGGATCGATCTTTCCGGGCCCTATGCGGCGTTTCTTTCCCTCCTCACGAAAGGCATCGTCTCTGAGGCCGATGCCAAAAGGCTGGGAGGGCGATATGGAAGGGAGCCTGTGGGCACCGGGCCGTACCGGTTGGTGCGTTTCGCGCCTGACAAGATCGTTGAGCTTGAGGCGAACTTAAATTATTTTGGAAAAGTCCCGGCGATCAAAACTCTCAAGCTGCACGTAATCTCCGATGACAATATACGCGTCCTGAAATTGATAAAGGGGGACGTCGATCTTGTGCAAAACGGAGTGCCTGCGCTGCTCCTCAAAAAGGTCCTCGAAAATGATGGTCTTGAGATGACAGCCGACGACGGAATCGTCGTGTCGTATCTCGGGATGAACCTCACCGACAAATATCTCAAGGACCCTCGCGTGAGACAGGCGATAGCCTACGCGATCGACCGCGATGAGATCATCTCTCACCGGTACGGCGGCATGGCTGTGAAGGCGAACTCGATTCTGTCTCCGACGAACTGGGCATACGATGACGATCTTCGTGAGTACGAATACGATCCGGAAAAATCGGTGGCGTTGCTTGATGAGGCGGGCTTAAAGACGGTGAAGCTTTCGTACAAGACGTCTGCCAGCAAGGAGCGTATAGACACCGCCCGCATGATCGCTCACCAGCTGGCGAAGGCTGGGATCACGGTCAGGGTGGAGCCCTACGAATGGGGGACGTTCTATCGCGACGTGAGGACCGGCAATTTTCAGCTCTATTCGCTTTCGTGGGTGGGCGTTACCGAGCCCGATATTTTTTACAGCGTGTGCGATTCGTCCCGTTTCCCGCCGCGGGGCTTGAACCGCAGCCGTTACGAAAATCAGGAAATAGACAAACTTGTCCGTCAGGCGCGCATCACAATGGATAAAGACGCGCGAAAGGAAATCTACGCCAGGGTGCAGAAAATCGTTCTTGACGATCTTCCGTTCATTCCATTGTGGTATGAAAAAAATATCGTCGTTTACAGAAAGTCACTTGAAGATGTGTCGGTCCGCCCGGATGCGTCCTATCTGACTTTTGTGAATATCTCCAGGGATTGATATGGGAAAATATATCCGCCGCCGCATATTGTGGATCGTCCCCGTTCTCTTTGCGGTCTCGACGATCGTCTTTTTTCTCATCCACATGATACCCGGCGATCCCGTCGATCTCATAATTGGGGAGCAGGCGCTGCCCGCCGATCGTGCCCAGCTCGCTCACGATCTGAAACTCGACCGGCCGATCGCAGAACAATACACCGATTTTCTAAAAGGGCTCGTGACAGGCAACTGGGGAAAATCTATCTTTGATGAGACGCCGGTTTCAGAGCTCATAAAGGAGCGCTACGGGGCCACTCTCCTTCTCGCCTCGTGCGCAATGTTTGTAGCCGTTCTCATCGCAATACCGGCCGGCATATTCGCCGCCGTGAAAAGGAATTCGATCTGGGACTCCCTTGCAATGCTGGTGGCGCTCATCGGCATATCGATACCAAATTTCTGGCTGGGCCCTGTCCTTATCCTCGTTTTCTCGGTGAATCTGGGCGTGCTTCCCATATCAGGGCGCGATTCGTGGACGTCGCTTATCCTGCCCGCCGTCACACTCGGTGCGGCACTCGCCGCGATGCTCTCGCGTATGACGCGCTCCTCGATGATAGATGAGATCAAATCGGAATACATCACAACCGCGCGCGCAAAGGGGCTTTCCGAGCGCGCGGTGATTTTCAAACATGCTTTGAAAAATGCCTTGAACCCCATTGTCACCATCGTGGGGCTTCAGGTGGGAACGTTGCTTGCCGGCACGATAATCACCGAAAAGATTTTCTCGTGGCCCGGCATCGGGATGCTTCTCATAGATTCCATCAGGCGCCGCGATTATCCCGTCGTGGAAGGGTGCATTCTGGTGATCTCGTTTGCATATGTGATAATAAACACGACCGTCGATTGTCTCTACAAGGCGTTCGATCCGAGGGTGAAGCTGTGAGGAAATGGATCAGAAAAATTGGAGTTGCGGTAATCCTGCTGCTGGTTGTGGTGGCGATATTTGCGCCTTACATCGCGCCCCACGACCCCAACGCCTATAATCTTGGCCTGAAATTCGCCGGCCCGCACGGGGGCTTCTGGTTCGGCAACGACGCCGACGGGCGCGATATTTTATCGCGCATTGTTTTCGGCACGCGCGTCTCGCTTGGAATCGGCATTGCTGTTGTCGGTATCTCGCTCGTGATGGGCTGCATGCTGGGCCTTGTGGCGGGATACGCAGGAGGAATGATCGATCAGATTTTTCTCTTTATAACGGACGTTTTTTTGGCGTTTCCCAGTTTTCTTTTCGCGCTTGCCGTCGCCGCGTTTCTTGAGCCCTCCATCTTTAACGTCATAATAATTTTGAGCCTCAAGGGCTGGGTCACGTACGCTCGCCTCGTGCGCGGGCAGACACTTGCTTTGAAGCAGCGCGAGTTCATCCTTGCAACGCGCGCGATAGGCGTTTCAAAACTTAGGGTCTATTTCAAGCATCTCCTGCCCAACATGGCAGGCCCGATCGTCGTGAACGCGAGCTTCGGAATGGCGGGCGTTATAATGATCGAATCCGCGCTTTCTTTCCTGGGCCTCGGAGTGCCGGTGGACGTGCCCTCGTGGGGAGCCATGATCGATCAAGGCACGCAGTATCTGCTTATCGCACCTCACCTCTCGATTTTTCCGGGAATATTTATTATGCTGGTCGTGCTGGGTTTCAATTTTTTGGGCGACGGTTTGAGAGACAAACTTGCACCGCGGGAGAGATAATTATGAGCGATTCACCGGGCCGGCTGATGATCATTGGGTTTGAAGGAACAAAGGCGTCAGACGAGCTCACCTCCTTTATTCGCAACGAGGAGATCGGCGGCGTCATTCTCTTCAAGAGAAATTACGAGTCGCCAAGGCAGCTCAAAAAACTTACGGCAGATCTGCAGCAGGCAGGCGATGGTAAACTCATTATCGCAATCGATCACGAGGGCGGAAGGGTGCAAAGACTTGGAAAACCCTTCACGCAGTTTCCGGCTGCCGCGCAAATAGCGGAGCAGGGCCCTCAGGCGGTCTACGATGCGGGTTTCAAAATGGGCCGTGAGCTAAAAGATGTGGGCATCAATCTTGATTTCGCGCCTGTGCTCGATGTCGCCACAAACTCCTTCAACCCTATCATAGGCGATCGCGCGTTCGGCCACGATTCGCTCTCCGTTGCGGATCTGGCCATTCAGATGATGAAGGGGCTCTGGGACGGCGGCGTGGTTCCGTGCGGCAAACATTTCCCGGGCCACGGGGACACCGATCTCGATTCGCACCTCTCTTTGCCCGTCGTTTCTCACACGAGGCGTCGTTTTGAGCTCTGCGAGCTTCATCCGTTTCGGGTTGCCATCGCCGCAAAGATCCCCATGATAATGACCGCCCATCTTTTGGTGCCGAACCTCGATCCCGATTGGCCGGCATCAATATCGAGAAGAATCACATCGGAGCTTCTCAGAAAAGAGCTCGGTTTCAAAGGTGTGATAATAACCGACGATCTCAATATGAAGGGAATCGCGAATCTGATGCCCATCCCCGATGCGGCCCTTAAAGCATTGAATGCGGGCCACGACATGGTGATGATATGCAGGGGGATGGAAGTCCAGAAAGAGACCCTAACTAATCTGCGCAAAGCGGCAGACGAGGGCCAAATAGCCGACCTTGAGGCGCGTCTGACGAGAATAAATTCGCTGAAAAGTCATATGCCAGGCTGACCTCTATGGGGTATGATCACCCCGAATCACTTATCTAAACTCATATCACTGACCAGGCCTCAAATTCGCCCGACACAACCTCTTATTTTCTAAGGGTTTTTTACCAATCACCAATCACCAATCACTAATCACGGATTTGGCAGACGTTTTGCATTATATACTGCCGGACGCCCGGGAAATATTGGTGGGCGAGAGCATAAACATGAGTGATTTCAGCTTATTAGAGGAGATGATACTCACTTTAACATGGTGAGTGGAGTTCCCATATGGCGCGAATAATTGATACAAATCATGCGGACGGTTGGCAGAATAAGAAGGCCTCTGAAAAGGTGGTCGATAACATGCACCGCCTTGCCCAGGAGCAGGCATCTGTCAACAATACGACCGCAAACAGGTCATTGGAAGCGGTCGTTCAGTCGAGAAACGCCGACGCCCCGCACGCGCCGACTGTACCGTCACAGGATGCGGCAAGGACCCACGCGCCGGTTGAAAGCAGGACCTCTCATCAGCAGACACAGTCCGCGCGCCCCGAAGTTCAGACCGAAGGAGCAAGGGTTCAGGCGCAGGAGCAGTATCAAAAACTGAAGGGCGAGGCAAAAGTCCTTGAGAATCTTTCCCGATCACGCGCGGCCCAACCTCAGGAGAGCGTGCCCCAGACGACTCAAGCCACACAGGCGCAGGTTTCACAGAACCAGCAAAATGCGACGACCTTTACGCTCGCGCAGGCGATGAACCGCGCGACGCAACCGCAGCGTGCGCAGGCGGATGCGACTTCAAGAAACGTCGATCCGAGAAGGTTGGCAACCGACGATCCGAACCGCGCGCGTCAGGGTGCGGAAAGGCCCGACACGCAAAAACTTTCGGAGCAGGGGCAAGCTGCGACAGCCGAAGGCGTGCAGGTTACGACACAGGCGGCCCAGGCGTCGATCACACAGAACAGGGATGGTGAGAGAAGCGATACGGCAAGAAGGGAAGAGGGAGATACTCCTCGCCCGACTACCGGAAGAAGAGGGCCTCAGGGAGCGAGATCCGGTGTTTACAGGACGGGAGCGGGCTCGACTACGGATGACATGAACCGCGTTTACGGCGGCGAATCGTCCTTTAGCGGCGGCACAGACTCCGATGGCGAGCAGGGAAGCAGTGAAGTTTCAGCCGCCGGCACGATACCCACAGAGGATTCGCTTGTTGTTTTCAATGAATTCGATAGCGAGCAGCCGGGACTCGAAACGGTGCTTGCGAAGAGAAACATACTTGAACGCCACGTCATAAAGAGTGTGGTTGAGCAGCGCCTGATGGAGATCAGAGACGTTGATGTTCAGGCTGGCGCAAGGATTCACGACGCCTTTGCGGTGCTGCCTCTTACGGACCGCATCGTGGGCGATATTGAGGTCGATCTGGGAAATTTCTACAAGGGCCTCTACAACGGGGGTTTGATTGGTTAACTTTTCGACATCTCTTTTCAGCATGGAGCGTTTCATCAATAAGCCGCTGGCTTACGAATCTTCCAGCGTGATGGGCGGCTCCTTTTACGGGCAATCCTCGCCGGCGTTCACGGATTTTTTCAGCCATGCCGGCGCGTCGCTCGACTGGATGAATCAGAAGTCGTTCGGATTCGGCTCGACGGTTGGGAGCGGCAGATTTTTTGCCATGACCGCCTCCGAGATCATGAGTTGGGATGCCATGGAAGGATTCAACGACTCAATCGCCGCGGCCGCCAAGACGCCGATAGCCCAGTTATTCGTTGACGCAGGTGTAGAAGCCGCGGGCGGTTCGGTCCCCGCAACGCAAGCGCAGCCGTCTCCGCAGATGCCGCAGTCGTCCTCTCAACTCGATGCGAGTACTGATCCCGTAGACGGGCCGAGCGAGACAGAAGAGACCCCTGAGATTCCGGAACAGTCGATCACCGACGCTAAGACGAGCTTGCAGAAAGCCGGCTACAGCACGGATGAAGCCGCAGCTATCGTAGAGAGAGTGGAAACCGAGGCCGCGGGCGACGCAGGCGAGTTTGGAAGAATCTTGAGTACGCTGCCGGTCAAGTCGGCGAAGCAGACGAACGAGCAGACAGGTGAGACGACCACGACCGTCAACCCGAACTGGGTGGAAAATTTTGGCATGTGGTACTCCAAAGAAGTTCTGGATATGACGGAAGTCCAGGCCCGTGAATACGTGCGCGGCAGGGCGTTCGAATCGTTCATAAGGCCGGAATCGTCCGGTGACGAGTCGAGACTGACAATCACGCAGGGCGCGGCCACGAGCATCAAGATTGACGGCAGAGACGCAAGTGCGACGGAATTCACAGTGAGCGAGGCAGCGGACGGGACCGGTATCGCAAACGGAACGACACTCTACCGCGTCGGCTCGAACAGCCACGCTACATGGTACAGGAAAAACGGCGATACATATCAGGTGATCCCATTTCTCACCGGCGGCCGCCGCGACACCAATCATCTTTATGTCAGCAGAGGCGATTATCTCTCGCTTGTCGAGCCGAAGGTCTTCACTGCGGAAAACGGCGACGTCTACGAGGAATATACGATACAGCCGGGTTCGGCGGTCGGCAGGACGGCTTCACCGCTGGATGAGGCAAACGACAAGCTCTATCTGCGCGACGGCAAGTGGTTCACGATGAACGCGGAGGGCGCTTTCACGGAGATCACACCGAAGCCGACTTTCAATGCCGATACCGGCAAACTGAGATTCGGAGCCGAGCCGACATACATTACGAGAGTCAACTTCAATAACGGTCTGGCGGCGGACAGATACATGGACGCGCTTGACGAAAACTCGGAGCAGTTCACGACGGAGGCGACGGCGCGTACGACGTCGGCCGACGAGCTGAGAACGCAGAAAGTGAAAACGGTTGCGGAGCAGTTGGTGGCGCAAGATGGATTCGGCGGACACGGACTTGAAGCGGTGGCAAGTGAAGACGGAAAATCGCTCGAAATCAAGTGCACAACCGGAAGCGAAGCAGACCTGATTGCGTATCTCAAGGAGAACAAACAGAAATTAAACGACATCCTGGCAAAATTGCCCGAAGGCACACGCATCACGTTCAACGGCGAACAACCTCCGATTGAAACCGTGAGTACGGCGGCGTGGATCATAAGCGAATTGACCGCCGCGCAGTCTGCGGAAGCGTCATCGACCGAAGAGACCCCTGCTGCTGAGGAAGTTCCCGCAGAATCGGAAGAGACTGCTGACATGACGTTTGATGATACAGTTCCTGAAGGATCATCTGAAGAGGCAGCGACGCCTCCGGCTACGCCTGTCCCGGCAGCCGAGCCTACACCGGTAGCCACGCCTGCACCGGCAGCGATACCTGAGCCTGTGGTAACACCTGTGCCTGAGCCAACACCGACACCTGCAACGACGGTTGCACCGGCAACCCCCGAAACTACGCCAGTAACGCCTCCCGACTCAAGTGCCTCACAGGCCGCGTTTATACGCCTGCGAGAGAGACAAGCGGCCTCTCAACCTGCAGCGACACGACCACCTCCTCCTCCGGCCGCAGAGCCTGCACCGGTAGTAGAGCCGACGCCGTCTGTTGAACCGACGCCGTCAGCAGAGCCCAGGAGATCGATACCCGTTACCATAATAGACAACGGCACCGTCGTGACGGCCCCGTCTGCACCGGCTGCAACGCCGACCGCACCGACACCGGCACCAACTGTTGAAACACCGGCAGTTGCTACAGCGCCGGCGGTTACAACTCCCGCGGCAACGACGCCAACGGTCGCAGCATCACCGACCCCCGCGGCTACGCCGGTCGTCCAGGAAGCAGCCAATACAGAAGACTACCCGGGTCTTGTGATAGACGATCGCATTGACTTGAGGTCGGCAACGACAATTGAAGAGGTGATAGCGAAGTTGCGTCGGGAAATCAGGATCAAGCAGGGAAATGATGAGACACCCGATGAGATCATGTTTTCTGACGTCGCTGTTTCCAATAGATTCAGCCGCTCGGAAATAGCGAATGTACTGTTGGAATTGGCGAAGCAAAAAACGGCAGATGGAGAAGGAAAAATTCAGATCGATTTATCGATCTACGATAGCGCCCAGTCGGACAGAAGAATTGAGAGCGGCACGATGACTGTCGCGGCGGCTTCAGATGCCAACGCTCAGCCGACAAGATCGTACCAGAGGACATGGTCCGCACCGGCCGAAGTTGCCTCAGAGACTCACACGAGCCAACCGGTACCATCAGTGACCGAGCAGGTGCCGTCGGTTCCGCAAGATAGCACAGATTACTATCATGATCTTGCATCGGTTGCCATGTCAGGAGGCACTGTCACGTCATTCGTGGGGCCGAGCGATTCACAGCCGGCAGGTCTCTCTCAAGAGGCGCTGGCCAGCATTTACCATAGTGCACATTCATCCGAACGCAGAGAGATAAGCATAGCGTCGATGAGCGTGGGCCAAGATTCCGGCGCCGGCACAAGTGGCGGATCGGTGGCGAGTGTAAGAGAACAAGTAACTGGCAGAGTCGTCGCAGAAGTCGATGAGATAGTGATGCCGGCAATCACTCTTGCCGGGGGACAGAGAATCGAGGTCGCTGTTGACTTACATCTGGAGCCGGATTCGGGCGGTGATTG
>JBGSNL010000062.1:0-41383 GCA_041739675.1 bacterium | reverse complement strand
AAAATCTTTTTAAAAAACAGGGCGTTGTAAGTTGACTGGGTCGGTTTCGTATGTTATACATGCGCATCTTGCTGAAGGACAAAAGTGAGTTAAGTAGTTGAAATTGTTGAGACATCCGGCTGTTGGGCTTTGGGGAGTACTGACGGTCAGGAGTTGAAAATAAAGGAGGGGTTTTTATGGAAAAGAGATCGATGCTGAATCCTGAGTTCAAGGTGGGCGATGTAGCGGTTTATCCGGCCCATGGGGTGGGAAAGGTCTCTTCAATCGAGGAGAGGGAAATTGCGGGCTCTACGCAGCGTTTCTACATCCTGAAGATCCTGGACAGCGGCATGACGATCATGGTCCCGACGGCCAACGTGAGAAACGTGGGTCTCAGGGAAGTGATAAATGAGGGGGAAGTTGAGGCAGTCTATGCCATTCTGCGCGAGCGCGATATCTCCATCAATGAACAGACGTGGAACCGCCGCTATCGCGAATATATGGACAAGATCAAGACCGGTTCGGTCTATGAAATAGCAGAAGTTCTTCGCGATCTGATGCTTTTGCGCTACGAAAAAGAACTCTCCTTCGGCGAGCGCAAGATGCTCGATACCGCCAGAAGCCTTATCATTAAAGAGTTGGCGATCGCCCAGGATGAAGATGAAACAGCCATTGCAGATGAGATAGACAAGATATTTGAAGCATAAAAGGGGCCCCTTAAAGGGGGGTATATGCGGGGTGGCAGGTGAAATATCTTGCCACCCCGCTGTTTTTTTGGCTTAAAAGGAGCCTATGAAAGCGGCGGTCATCATAGCGGCAGGTGGAATAGGCAAGAGGATGGGCAAAGACAAGCCCAAGCAGTATCTGGAATTCTTGGGAAAACCCATGATCTGCCATGTCATGGACAGATTTTTGGGCATCGATGAGATAAAAAAGGTCATAGTCGTTCTGCCGGTCGATTTTGCCCCATCGTTCAGAGACGACGTTCTCAAGGCCTACGATTATGACTTGAGCTTCATTGAAATTGCTACTGGCGGAGAAAAGCGTCAGGATTCGGTGAGAAACGGGCTAAAACTTGTGCCGGCAGATTTTGACGTGGTTTTGGTCCATGACGGTTGTCGGCCATTCATCGCCAAAGAGCTTATTGAAAAGTCGATTCAGGTCGCGCACGAATTTGGAGCGGCTGTCATTGCGGCCCCGATCAAAGAGACCGTAAAGAAGGTATCCTCGGATGGAAGCGTAGACGAAACGGTCGATCGCAGCCATCTTTGGGGTGCGCAGACGCCCCAGGCATTTCGTCTGCAAGCGTTGAAAAGGGCGATCAAGAGCGCGTACGAAGATAATTTTTACGGCACAGACGATGCGATGCTCATCGAACACATCGGCGAAAAGGTGAAAGTGATAGAGGGGGATTACCTCAACATAAAAATCACGACGCCTGAAGACATGATCACGGCGGAAGCGATTGCGAAGTCTTGGTACAAATAGGGGTTAAGTATGCAAAGAGTGGGAATCGGTTACGACATTCACAAGCTGGTCGCGGGCAGAAAGTTGATGTTGGGCGGCGTTGAGATACCTTTTGAGAAGGGGCTCTTGGGACATTCCGACGGCGATGCGCTTTTGCACGCGATCGCAGACGCGATGCTGGGCGCCATGGCCCACGGGGATATCGGAACACATTTTCCCGACACCGATCCGAAATTTAAAAATTACGACAGCGCAAAAATTCTGGAGAGCGTTTCAAAGATGGTCTCCGAGATGGGTTACCGCATATCGAATGTGGATGCGAACGTCATACTTCAAAAACCAAAACTTGCGCCGCACATAAAAAAGATGCGTGAAAGGGTTGCGGGTATTCTGGGAGTGGAGCTGGGCCACGTTAGCCTCAAGGCAAGATCCAACGAGGAACTGGATTCAATAGGAAAAGGCGAAGCAATAGCAGTTCAGGCAATCGTGATGCTGGAGAGATAAAATGGGGCTGACACTCTACAACACTTTAACGCGGAAAAAAGAGGAGTTCGTTCCGATAAAGGATAAAAAAGTCGGGATGTACGTCTGCGGCATTACCGCATACGATTCATGCCATCTCGGCCATGCGCGTGCGGCCGTCGTCTTCGACACCATAGTCCGCTATCTTCGCTACAAAAGTTATGACGTTACCTACGTGCGCAACTACACAGACGTAGACGACAAGATCATCAATCGTGCGAACAAAGAGGGCGTCTCGTGCGGGGAGATTTCGGAGCGCTACATTAAAGAATACGAAGAGGACATGGGCGGGCTTGGCGTTGCGCTTCCCGATATCGCG
This sequence comes from bacterium, assembly GCA_041739675.1. Taxonomy (GTDB): domain Bacteria; phylum UBA10199; class UBA10199; order 2-02-FULL-44-16; family DYJF01; genus DYJF01. Next base: position 39,096 of record JBGSNL010000062.1, on the reverse strand, counting down.
CCGAAAGCAACGGAGCATATTCCGGAGATGATCGAGGCGGTGAAAAAATTGATAGACCGCGGGCTCGCTTACGAATTGGAAGGAAGCGTCTATTTTTCCGTCAGAAAGTTTGTCGGATACGGAAAGCTTTCCGGAAAAAATATAGAAGATCTCGAATCCGGCGCGCGCGTCGAAGTCGACGAGAAAAAGAAGGATCCTTTGGACTTTGCGCTCTGGAAGGCCTCCAAGCCCGGCGAACCCAAGTGGGCATCCCCCTGGGGAGAGGGGCGTCCCGGCTGGCACATCGAGTGCTCCGCCATGAGCGCAAAATATCTTGGCCAGCCATTTGACATCCACGGCGGAGGGCGCGATCTGGTCTTCCCGCATCACGAAAATGAGATTGCGCAGGCGGAGGGTGCGTGCGGTTGCCAATTCGTAAAATACTGGCTCCACAACGGATTCATCAATATCAATGCGGAAAAGATGTCCAAGTCGCTGGGCAACATCAAGGCGATAAAAGAGATCAGGGAGATTTTCGATCCGGAAGTGATCCGCTATTTCATCTTGTCCAGCCACTATCGTTCGCCAATCGATTACACGGAGGAAAACATAAATAACGCCGAGCGCGCCCTCGTCGGCTTCTACACGTCTCTGGATCAGATAAAAAAATGCGCCGAGTTTCCGACCCCCTCTCCTTCGAGGGGAGAGGGTCAGGGTGAGGGTGACCTTCTGAAAAAAGTCGAATCCCTCAAAAAGAATTTTGAAGATATGATGGACGACGATTTCAACACTGCCGGCGCTGTGGGTGCGGTGTTTGAAATCATGAACGAGGTTTCGGGCTACGTCACTGCAAAAAAGAAAAATGTTACCGATGTATCGAAGAATATCTGTGCTTCCTTTATGGAAGCTACGAATTCTATCGGCAGCGTTTTGGGATTTTTCGTCTCCGATCCGGTTGTGTTCCGCGAAAGACGAAAGCAGTTCGGAATCAAACGCTACAATCTCGACGCATCGAAAATCGAATCGTTGATAGGCGAGCGGACCGATGCGAGGAAATCCAAGAATTTTGCCCGTGCCGACGAAATCAGAAACGAACTCAATGCAATGAAAGTGGAGTTAAACGACCGTCCGGATGGAAAAACGGAGTGGACCGTAAAATCGTAGCCCACCATGTTCAAACTTATCACAGAATTTGAGCCCAAGGGCGATCAGCCGCAGGCGATAGAAAAACTCACCGAAGGTGTTCTTTCCGGAAAAAAACATCAGGTTTTGATGGGCGTGACCGGCTCCGGCAAGACCTTCACGATGGCTAATGTTATCGCCAAAGTGGGAAGGCCCGCGCTTGTCATGGCCCCCAATAAGACGCTGGCGGCTCAACTTTTCGCGGAATTCAAAGAACTCTTTCCTGAAAATGCTGTCGAATATTTTATAAGCTATTACGATTACTACCAACCCGAGGCGTATCTTCCCGCACAGGATCTCTACATAGAAAAAGATTCCGCTATAAATGAGCAGATAGATAAGCTTCGCCATTCCGCGACGCACAGTCTTTTGACAAGACGCGACGTCATAATCGTGGCGTCAGTCTCATGCATCTATGGCCTGGGCTCGCCGGAGGCCTATCAGGGGATGCTTGTGCGCCTTGAGGCGGGGAAGATGATGGATCGTCAGGAGCTTTTATCAAGACTCGTCGAGATTCAATATCAGAGAAACGATTACGATTTCCATCGCGGCACATTCAGAGTGCGCGGCGACGTCGCCGAAATAATTCCGGCATATGAAGATGCAAAAGCAGTTCGTTTTGAATTCTTCGGCGATGAGCTCCAGAGAATTGTCGAGATCGATCCGCTAACGGCGAACAAAATAGGTGAACTGAAAGAGGTGGCGGTTTATCCCGGCAGCCACTATGTCACACCGGAAGAGCGCTTGAAAAAAGCCGCGGAGGAAATCAAAGAGGAGCTTGCGTCGCGCATCAAATATTTTCACGAAAACAATAAAGTTCTCGAAAAGGCGAGAATCGAGCAGCGCACAAAATACGATCTCGAGATGATTGAAGAGATGGGCTATTGCAAAGGGATCGAAAATTATTCGCGCTATCTCACCGGCCGCAAGCCCGGCGAGCCGCCCCCCACACTGATTGAGTATTTTCCAAAAGATTTTCTCCTCTTCATAGATGAGAGCCACATCTCTGTTCCGCAGATAGGTGGCATGTATCACGGGGACCGCTCGCGCAAAGGAACGCTCGTTGAATATGGTTTCAGGCTTCCATCCGCGCTCGACAACCGCCCGCTCAAGTTCGAAGAGTTTGAAAAGCTGACGAATCAGGTCGTCTATGTCTCCGCGACTCCGGCAGACTTTGAAATGAAAAAAGTGGGAAAGAAAGTGGTGGAGCAAATCGTGAGGCCCACCGGCCTCATGGATCCCAAAGTCGAGGTGAGAAAGACCGAAGGGCAGATAGACGATCTTTTGAATGAAATTCGAAAGCGCACCGACGTAGGCGAACGTGTGCTTGTAACCACACTCACGAAAAGAATGGCAGAAGAGCTCGCCGTTTATCTAAGAGAACACGGGGTCAAAGTTCGTTATCTCCACTCCGACATCGAATCGCTTGAACGCATCGAGATCATTCGTTCGCTGCGTAAAGGGGAGTTTGACGTTTTGGTGGGGATCAATCTCCTGCGCGAGGGATTGGATCTTCCTGAAGTTTCTCTGGTTGCCATCCTCGATGCGGACAAAGAAGGGTTTTTGAGATCGGAGAGGTCTCTTATCCAGACATTCGGCCGCACGGCCAGGAACGTCAACGGAAGCGTCATTTTGTATGCCGATAAGATGACGGATTCCATGAAGCGGGCCATGAGCGAGACCTCCCGCCGCCGGAAACTGCAAGCCGCCTATAATAAGAAAAACGGTATCACCCCCGAGACGATCAAAAAGAAAATAAGCGACGTGCTCCATTCCATATATGAGGCCGATTACCCCGTTTTACCGGCTCCTGAGGGCGAAGAGGAAGTTGCGTTGGAGGACATTCCGAAGACGGTGGAGCGCCTCCGCCGCGAGATGATAGGCGCCGCCAAACGCCTGGAATTTGAGCGGGCCGCCGAGATAAGGGACCGGATATCCGCTCTCGAAAAGCGTTCTTTGGGTCTCTAGCCGCTAGAAATGCTTGATATTCTTTTAAAAAACGTTTAAAAGTTGGGGAAATAGAATCGCATGAAAGGAGATCGTATGAAGAAACTCCTGTGGATCGTCGCCGTCACGCTCATCATGAGCGCGCCGATCGCCGCAAAAGCTCAGAAAGTCGGCTATGACGGCGGCTTCTTCATCAACAACGATGAAGGGACATTCAAATTGAAAATAACCGGTCGCGTTCAGCCGCGGTTCGATTTTTTGAAGCAGACGGTTCCGACACCTTCGGTACCTGATACAAAGAGAACGACATTCTCAATGCGGCGCGCGGAACTTGGTTTTGCGGCCACGGTTGAAGACAACTTAACTTTTCGCGTCGGCCTCAAACACTCGACTAACTCGCAAAACTTCAATACGTTGAACGTTGCATATGCGACGGCAACCTATGAAGTGATTCCCCAGTTTATCGTGACAGCCGGCATGGTGGGTCTGCCGCTCTCCATCATGAGTGAAACGAGCTCAAAGTGGTTCTTGCTTCCCGACCCGCCCTTCACGGAACTTCAGGATGACGGCGTTGCCAACTTTACGATCGCAAGAAACAATTTTGCCGTACCCGATGGTTTGGGTGTCAACTTCGCTGGAGATATTTCAAAGTTCTTCTATTCCGTCAGCGTTGTGAACGGCGCGGAGAGCAACTACAACTTCAACCCCGACAACCGTTTCTCTTTCGGCGCCCGCTTCGGATATAATATTCTGGATGCGGTTCCGGGCTCGATGACAGATTTCGAATGCTCCGCCGAACCCAAACTCACGATCAGCGCCGGAACGAACTGGCAGGCAAAACGTCAGGATCAGAACGTGAACGCCACACTTAATTACATCTGGACGTCAAGCTTGGGTATAGCGCTCAGGTGGGCGGGTTTCGCGTTCACGACGGAAGGTTACTATCGCTACATGAAGGTGACGGTTCCCGGTGAAGATCCTACGCTCCCGGCCCCGATTTATGCCAGGCCGCACCTGACCGATTTTGCTTATTACGGAGCGTTCGGCTACTACATTATTCCAAAGAAGCTTGAAATTGCGGCACAGGCCGGCCAGATATTCCGCCAAGGGCCTGACAACAACTCCAACCAGTTTGGCGGCGGGTTCAACTACTACGCAATGGACAACAACCTGAAGCTCCAGCTGTCATACATCTGGACGCAGGATTATGACGATGCGTGGGGCGCAGCAGCCAATAATCACATCAATCTTTTCACGCTGATGGCGAGCGCGCTGTTTTAGTTGAGGTGTAATATATAAAATGCAACATTCAAGGCCGCGGACAAAATCCGCGGCCTTTTTGCAGGTTTTCATGACAGAAAAATTGGTCAGTAAAATAGCTAAATTTCCCTCCAAACCCGGCGTTTATCTCTTCAAGGATAAAAAGGGCGAAGTGCTCTACGTGGGCAAGGCCAAGTCGCTTCGTTCACGCGTCGGAAGCTATTTCAAGCGGCCGAAAGAGGCGGGCGCCAAAAATGAGTTTCTTCTGCGCCGCGCCTCCGACATCGAGTTCATCGTGACCGACAATGAGAAGGAAGCGCTCCTTCTCGAGAACACGCTTATTAAAAAACATCATCCCCGCTACAACATCCTTCTCAAAGACGATAAGACCTATGCGAGCATCAGGCTGGGATTCGATCACAAGTTTCCGGGGATTTCGATCTTGAGGCGCGTCTTGAAAGACGGTGCGCAGTATTTCGGACCTTTTGCTTCGGGGGCTGCGGCCCGAGAGACGGTCGATCAGGTGATAAGGTCGTTCAGGATCCGCACATGTTCCGATCGCGAGTTTGCGAACAGGGTGAGGCCCTGCCTTGAATTCGATCTCGGTCGGTGCAGCGCCCCATGTGTCGGAAAAATTTCCGAGAAAAAATATTGCGAGTGCGTGAACGAAGCGATGCTCTTTCTCAAAGGATCGAGGAAAGAGCTCGTTAAAAAATTGAAAGAGAAGATGGATGGGGCTTCTGCATCGATGCACTACGAAGAAGCCGCAAGACTCAGAGACGCAGTCGGTATGATTGAAGAGACGCTTTTGCGCCAAAAGGTTGTCGTTCACGGCGGCGGTGACAGGGACGTCATAGGTCTTGCCCAAGACGTGGAGCGCGTCGCCGTCTGCATCCTCATGATCAGGGGCGGCGTTCTTTTGGATCGCAGGTTGCGCGCGGCGAGCACCGTCGACGCGAAACCCCAGGAGATACTGGAATCGTTCATGCTAGAACATTACATGTCGGGCGCCGATATTCCCCGCCAAATACATCTATCACATCAACTGGAGTCGGCAAATTCGGTCAAAGCGATCTTGACGGAAAGGCGCGGAGCAAAGGTTCATATCGTCATACCGAAGCGTGGGGCGGGGCGCGAGATGACAGGCCTTGCCGTCAAAAATGCCGGCGAGACGCTCAAGGCCAGGAGCGGCGTCAAAAAAGACGTGGAGGAAATACTCTCGAGGCTGCAAAGAAAGTTGGGGACCCCAAACATCCCCGAGACAATTGAGTGCGTGGATATTTCAAATCTCATGGGGCGCGAGGCCTACGGTTCGCTCGTGACGTTCATCAGGGGCGAACCTGAAAAATCACGCTACCGGCTCTATACGATAAGAACTTTGGCGACACCTGATGATTACGGAATGATGAGGGAAGTCTTGACGCGCAGGTTCAAGGCGTTGAAATCGCTTGTGAAGGCGTATGACACGGCGATGCCCGAACCCGATCTTCTCTTGATCGACGGCGGCAAGGGGCAGCTAAATGTCGCGAAAAGAGTCTTGGACGAAATCGGATTGGATATGTTGCCCGTTGCTGCGATTGCAAAGACACCGGATGCCCCGCACGATCGCATCTTCCTGCCTGGTAGAAAAAATCCCCTGAAGTTCAAACGAGGCTCGGCCGAAATCCTTCTTCTTGAACGCATCCGCGACGAGGCCCACCGCTTTGGCATCACCGCCCACCGAAAGAAGCGGATCAAATCAATACGAAGTTAAAGTAGAGATCCGACAGCCGTCGGATCCGAATGCCGTTCTTTTTGACGCTATCGGGTCTTTTCTTACCAAATGGTTTTCGTGAAGGTGAAGGTTCTCCTCTAAAAATAGTTCAAATCAGCCTTTTCCTCGATTGGCCGCTCCATGCGTCCTTGGCATGCAGTTTGCTTTTAAAGATCAGTGGAGGGTCCAAAAATGGCGAGCGATCCTAAAAGACTTGATGAAGAAATCCTCCAGAAGGCATTTCAGGAGAGTTGGGGGGAGCTCTCCTTAGCAAATCCCGTGGTTCTCTCGTGCGGTGGAATATACATCCCTCATGAAGGGGATGCACAGAGAATCGTTTATCATATCCTTACGACCCCCAATAACGAGATGCCGGTGAAGGTTGTAACCGGTGCGAGGCCGAAGAACGTGTTACAAAAAGTTCTCGCCAAGGAGTCGATGAACTAACTAACCATGCTCCTTTCCTTTTGGGAGGGCTACTCGATGTGGGTAGCCCTTCTTTTTTGGATTCACGCAATCGATCGCTGGCTTTCGGGAACGCAGTTTTTGTGGGACGGAGTCGTTTGCGCTTTACGGAGCGCAAACGCACCTCGTGTCTCGGCGGCTGTGTTATCATAGCCATAGATACAGCCGCCTCCGACACGCCCACAGAAACTGCGTTCCCTACGCCAGCTCACACATGTGCCTGAATCCAAAACAGCAAGTGCTTTGGGTTAAGAGAAGAGGGCTTTGATCGATTCTGTGTATGGCTGCCTGGCAATGCCTCTCTCTGTAACTATGGCTGTAACCAACTCGGCCGGGGTTACGTCGAAAGCGGGGTTGATCACGTCGACGTAGTCGGGCGTGATCTGTTGCGTGCCGATTTTCTGGACTTCGGCGTGGTTTCTCTCTTCGATGGGAATCTTGGAACCATCCGGGATTGACGGATCAAGCGTGGACATTGGAGCGGCCACATAGAACGGCACATTGTGTTTCTGGGCAAGCACCGCTACCGTGTACGTCCCGATCTTGTTTGCAACGTCTCCGTTTGCCGCGATTCTATCTGCACCAACAATCACCGCATTGATTTTTCCCTGACGCATCAAAGTTCCGGACATGTTGTCCGTGATCACCGTCGTCTTCACGCCGTGTTTTTGAAGTTCCCATGCCGTGAGACGCGCGCCCTGCAGAAGAGGTCTCGTCTCATCCGCGATCACGTGAATTCTTTTTCCCTCGTCTTGCGCAGTGTAGATGATGCCGAGCGCCGTGCCGTAACCGGCCGTGGCAAGACCGCCCGCGTTGCAATGCGTGAGGACAGTGTCGCCGTCTTTCAAAAGGACCTGGCCGAAGCGGCCGATCTTGCGGTTCGATTCTATATCCTCGCGATAAATTTTGAGCGCCTCCTGTTTCAAAAGCTCGATTATTTCCGGAATCGGTTTTTCCTTGCCCGCCATTGCCGCGGCCTTCATTCTTTCAAGCGCCCAGAAGAGGTTCACCGCAGTGGGCCTCGTTGCGGCAAGCCTGTTGCAGACGGCCAGAATCTTTTCATAGAAAGAATCGAAATCTTTTACACCGAATCCCTGAGCGCCGAGCGCGACACCCATAGCAGCTGCAACGCCGATCGCCGGGGCTCCTCTGATCACCATGTTTTTGATCGCTTGAGCGACTCCAAGATAGTCCTCGTATGTGACGTAGACTTCCTTGAGCGGAAGCATCCTCTGGTCCAGCATCACAATTTTGTCGTCTTTCCATTCAATCGTCTTGATGAGATCCATATTTCTCCTCTAACCGAGTTTTTTGCGAAGAAGATCGTTTATGATCTTGGGGTTTCCCCGGCCCTTCGTCTCTTTCATCACCTGTCCCACGAAGAAGCCGAACAGCGCGACTTTGCCGGTTTTGTACTCTCCGGTCTGTTTTGGATTATCGGCTATCACTTTGTCAACAGCTTCTTCGATTGCGCCCTCATCTGTCACCTGCTTCATCCCCTTTGCGGCAACTATGTCAGCCGGCGACTTGCCTGACTTGTACATATCCTCAAAGACCTCTTTTGCCATCTTGCCGCTTATCACACCCTCATCTATTATTTTTATAAGCGCGGCCAGATTTAAGGCAGCGATGGGACAAGAGGAGATTTCCCTGCTGTCATTTTTGAGCTCCCGCAAGAGCTCCGTCATGATCCAGTTGGAGATCTTTTTGGGCTCTTTGTATGCGGAAATGGCCGCTTCGTAATAGTCCGCCAGCGCCTTTTCGCTAGTCAATATGGCGGCGTCGTATTCCGGGATTCCGTATTCCTTCACGAATCGCGCGGCTTTTTGATCCGCCAGTTCGGGAAGCCCCTTTTTGATTTTTTCTATCCATTCTTTTTCGACTATCAAAGGCAGAAGATCGGGATCCGGAAAGTAACGGTAATCATGCGCCTCCTCTTTCGTGCGCATTGATTCTGTTTTGCCGGTGTTGTCGTTCCAAAGAAGAGTTTCTTGTACGACCTTTCCCCCTTCGTTTAAAACTTTCGTCTGTCTCTCAATTTCATAGGCCAGCGCCTTTTCCACCGCCTTGAACGAGTTCAAATTTTTGAGCTCGGTACGCGTTCCTAACTTTTCAGCGCCTTCCGGCCTTATCGATATATTTGCGTCGCAGCGGAAATTTCCCTCCTGGAGATTTCCTTCGCACACATCCAGATAGACAAGTATGTTCCGGAGCTTTCGCAAATATTCGCCGCCATCTTCAGGAGATCTCATGTCGGGCCCTGAAACAATTTCGATTAGAGGAACGCCGCAACGGTTAAAGTCGACGTGACTCATGTCGGGATGGCCGAAATCGTGCAGGAGCTTTCCGGCGTCCTCTTCAAGATGAATGCGGATGAGAGAGATGCCGTCAAGGTGGCCGCCGAGGCAGAGAGGAAGCTCGTGCTGCGATATCTGGTAACCCTTCGGCAGATCCGGATAAAAATAATTCTTGCGCGCAAAGACACTTTTTTCCTGAATTGAACTTTTGAGGGCGAGCCCCGTCTTGATCGCCATCTCGACGGCCGCCTTGTTGACGACCGGGAGGGTCCCCGGCTGGCCGGTGCAGACAGGACAGATAGCCGTGTTGGGAGATAAGTTAGAGCTTGTAGGACACGCGCAGAACATCTTCGATTTCGTCTTGAGTTGCGCGTGAACTTCCAGGCCTATGACCGTTTCATATTTCATAGCGTCGGTTTCTTTTTGTGCCACTCGGTTGCCTGCTCGAATGCATATCCAGTTCTGATCAGTGTGGCTTCGTCCAACGGTTTTCCGATGAGTTGCAATCCTATCGGCAATCCCGATTTTGAAAATCCGCATGGGACGGAAATCCCCGGCAACCCTGCAAGATTCACGGGGATGGTGAATATGTCGGAGAGATACATCGTGAGCGGATCTTCAAGTTTTTCTCCGAGCTTGAACGGGGGTGTTGGCATCACAGGTGTCAATATCGCGTCGCAGCCTTCGAACGCTTTCAAAAAATCCTTCTTGATGAGAGTGCGCACTTTCTGCGCTCTGAGATAATATGCGTCGTAATATCCGCTTGAAAGCACGTATGTGCCCACGATGATGCGGAGCGTGACCTCAGGCCCGAATCCTTCCGTCCTGCTTTTCTGATAGAGGTCGATGAGTTCTTTCGGCCCTTTTGCGCGGTGTCCGAATCTTATTCCGTCGTAGCGCGCGAGATTTGCCGAGGCCTCGGCGGGCGCGATGATGTAATATGCCGGCACCGCATATTTCGTGTGGGGAAGGGAAATGTCGACGAGCCTGGCGCCCAGCTCCTTGAATTTTTTCGCGGCAGCGCGCACAGACGAGGACACTTCGCTGTCTATCCCTTCGATGAAATATTCTTTGGGTATTCCTATTTTCAATCCCTTCGCATCCGTGATGAGCGATTTTGTGTAATCGGGCACGGGTGCATCAATTGATGTGGCGTCGTTGAGATCATGACCCGCCACAACATTCATCAAAATTGCGCAGTCGGTGACGTCCTTTGCAATGGGGCCAAGCTGGTCGAGTGAAGATGCAAACGCAATGATGCCGTAACGCGAAACGCGCCCGTAAGTGGGTTTCAAGCCCACCGTGCTGCAGCACGACGAGGGTTGCCTTATCGATCCGCCGGTATCGGTGCCGAAGGACGCGGCGCAAAGATCGGCCGCAACCGCCGCAGCCGAACCGCCGCTCGATCCGCCCGGGACATAATCGCGGTTCCACGGATTTTTCACCGGTCCGAACGCGGAGTGCTCATTCGAAGAGCCCATCGCGAATTCATCCATATTGAGTTTCCCCAAAAGGACGGCGCCGGCATCCAACAACCTCTGCACGGCGGTTCCATTGTACGGTGGAACATAACCCTTCAGAATTTTCGAACCGCACGTCGTCTCAACACCCTTCGTGACAAAAATATCCTTGAGGGCGATCGGAACGCCGGTGAGCGGCGTGACGTTTTTATTTTTCTTTATGCGTTCATCCGCTGCCTTTGCCTGATCAAGCGCCAGGTCGAAGGTGCTCAGTATATAACTTCCGATAGACGGATCGATCTTGCCTATTCGTTCGATGAACGCGCGGGTGATCTCAACGGAGGAGATCTCTTTCCTCTGGAGCATCTGGCTGAGTGACGCGGCGCTTTTTTGGCAGATGTCGTAGCTCATGATCCTTCTATCACGCGTGGAACCTCGTAGTACATCCCGTCGCGTTCGGGCGCGTTTGAAACAATACCCTGGGCGAATTTACATTCCACGGTTTCGTCTTCACGCGGTTTTCCCAGAACCTCCACTGCGTGCGACGTGGGCTCGATGCCTTTCACATCCAATTCTTCCAATTGTTTTACGTATTCGAGCACGGCAGTGACTTTTTCGGTGTAGCGCGAAAGCTCCTTGTCGGGAAACGACAGGCGGGCAAGATGCGCCATTTTTTTTATTATCTCTTTCATGGTCGTCAGCACTTGAATATATCCAATATCGATTCCAGAATGTGGCTCTCTTCGCCGCAGAGTTTTTCCAGAACGCCGTCTTCCAAAAAGACCGCGCCGCAGTTGAAACACTTGTGTATGGAAGTCCCTTTGAAAATCACCGTTTCAAGCTCCAGGCCGCACTGGGCGCAGCGCCGCCAGTGAAGCTGCTTCAATCTCTCAAGCTCTTCCTTTGCGAGTTTGAGCCTCTTCTCCTCGGCGATTCTCCTCTTTTTCATCGCGTCCATTTTTCCAAAATATTCCACTTCCGGATGCGGTCGCTTTGGCATAGACACCCCTTATTTGCATGTGATAAAAGACACACTATGTTCTCCATTGCAAGCGCCTTGCCGCACTGGGTTTACTACGTCTTCGCCGGTATTCTGGGCGCGTGCGTCGGTTCGCTTCTCAACGTCTGCATAGTCCGCATACCCAACGAGGAATCGATCGTCTGGCCCCCGTCACATTGCAGACATTGCAGTCATCAGATCTCGTGGTGGGAAAATATCCCCGTCTTCAGTTTTATAATTCTTCGCGGCCGCTGCAGTGAATGTCATCGCCCGATATCGCCCCGCTATTTGCTCGTGGAGCTCCTAACGATCGGGTTCTCGATTGCGGCGTGGTGGCGCTTTCATGATGTGCGGCTCTATCTTGCCTATTTCTTTCTTCTGATCGCGCCTCTCATTGTCATTTCATTCATCGACATCGCGCTCAAGATCATACCCGATGTGATATCTCTTCCGGGAATAGTCGCGGGATTTGCTCTGAACGTTCTTCTGGCCGGAAAAGGTGGGTATGGCGATGCGGCGATCGATAGTGTCTTGGGTATCTTGATCGGAGGAGGATTTCTTTTTGTCGTCGCCACCGCTTACGAAAAGATCAAAAAAATCGAAGGGTTGGGTGGAGGCGATGTGAAACTTGCGGCAATGCTCGGCGCATTTTTCGGTTGGCGCGCATCGATCTTCATACTCATGGTGAGCTCTGTCGTAGGTTCTCTATTCGGGCTGATTTTGATTCTGATAATGAAGAAAAATACAAAATACGCGATCCCGTTCGGACCGTTTTTGGCAATCGGCGGTCTTGTTTACCTCTTTTTCGGCCAGCGGATCATAAACTGGTACATGAGCCTCTTTTAAGATATATAATTAATATAAATATATATATCTTATTATCTTTATAATCATTAATTTATAACAATTTATAAATTCCTTGACTGTTTTTTGTGTTTTTGATCTAAAAGCCCGCCATGGAAAATCAAACGAACAACGTCAAACAATTTCGGGAAGAGCTGCTCATGAGCAAGGCCGAGCTTGCAAGAAAAGCGGGTTTATCGGCCCTCACCATAGACCGCATCGAAAAAGGCATGGCCTGCAGGATGGACACGAAAAGAAAAGTCATCCTCGCGTTGGGTCTGAAGCTCACGGACAAGGATCGCATCTTCCCATAAGCCCTTTTGGGATTGCGTCTGCGCTATCTTTGAGGTAATTTGGCCGCCATGCATCCCGATCTTCTGAACAATTCTTTGTTCCTTCGTTACTACTCCCAGTGGCAGAAGAATCCCGATTCAATCGTCTTTGCGTCGATTGCCGATTATTTTCTCCGCTACGGAATGATCGACAGCGCGCTCAAGGTCTGCAAGGAGGGCTTGAAGCGCCATCCCGGGCTCACGATCGGGCATGTGGTGATGGCGAAGATTCATCTCGCGCGCGGAAATTATGAAGAGGCGGAAGAGGAGTTGAGATTCACGCTTCAGATTACGCCGAAAAGCCAGCAGGCAGAAGAGTTGATGGCAAAAATCCGCGCGGTGAAGACAACGGTGGAAGAGCCGCTCGTCGAAGCTCATGAGCCGACTATGCCTTCCGAATGGCAGACGGTGACGATGGCCCAGATCTATGCGGAGCAGGGCCATGCTGACCGCGCGCGCGATATATACTATTCCATATTGGAAAAAGATCCGCAAAATGAAGATGCACATCGGGGCCTTGCGGCAATCAATTCATGACGACAATCCTCAACAAAGAAAAAATCCTCGAGCAGGCCCGCATCTACGCCGACGAGGGAAAATACGACAAGGCGATAGCCGAATATGAAAAGATCCTGACCGCCGACGCAGCCGATCTCCGCGTGAAGCTACGCGTTGCCGAGCTTTACACAAAAAGAAAGCAGATAACGGAAGCGATCCGCATCTACCGCGAGGTGGCGGACGCATATTCGGGCGAAGGTTTTTATCTAAAGGCGGTCACGGTCCTGAAAAACATACTGCGCCTGAACCCGACGCTGGTGGACGTGAACCAGATGTTAGCCGAGCTCTATGAAAGGATGGGGCTCATCGCCGACGCGATCAGGCAGTACAGCATACTTGCGACGACTCTCGATCAGAAGGGGGATGGTGAGAAGGCTCTCGAGATCAGAAGAAAGATCGTCGATCTCGATCCCGCGTCTGAGGATTCGCGCGTGAAGCTCGCCGAAATACTCCAGAGGGAAGGAAAGGCCGAAGAGGCGGTCGATCAGTATGCAGCGATGGCAAAACTCTACGAAGCGCAGGGCAAGAAGGATCTAAAGCTTGCCGATATGTATGAAAAGGTCCTTGCCCACCGCGACGACGAGGAAATGTTAAAAGCCCTGTGCCGCATCTACGATGCGCTGGGCGAGAAGAAAAAAATTCTGAAATGGGCGGAGCACTCCAAGAGCCTGGCGCAAGTGGATCCCGAACTTCTGGGAATGTTGGCGCGCATATACGCATCTCTCAATCAGATTGAAACCGCGCGGTCGAAATATCTAATGCTGGCCGACATTGAAAAAAATGAGGGGCACCTGGACGAGGCGCTCAATGCCTACGCGGAAATCATAATGCTGATGCCCGGGGAGGACGAAAAGATATTCAAGCGGGCCGAAGAGATCCGTGAGGGCGCGGTGGAAGAGTTGAAGGCCATCGTTGAAAAGCGCCGGAAAGAGACGGCGGATCTCGAGAAGAAAAAAGACGAGGAAAAAAGAAGAAAAGATGAAGAGGTAAAGAGAAAAGAGGAAGAGGCGAAAAAGGCGGCGGAGGGAAAGAAGGCGAAGCCCGCAAAATCAACGAAGGCGGCAGAGCCTGTTCCTTCGAAGCAGGCGCCGGCTCCGGCACTTAAACCGCAGCCGCCGCCGGTTTCCGACGAGGTAAAAATCAAGGAGGCCGACCAGGCCTTCGATCTTGGAAACGCGTACTGGAAGATGGGCCTGACAGATGAGGCGAAACTTGAGTTGGAAAAAGCCCGTCGCATCTACGAGGACATGATCGCCAAGGGGGGCAGAGACGAGCCGAAGGCGAGACAACGGCTCAACATGATAGCGACGTTGCTGAAAGGAAAACAGGCTGAAGCCAAGGTCGAGGTTAAGTCTCAGGTCGAGGTCAAGGTCCCTAAAAAAGAGGAAAAGAAGGTCGAAGTAAAGGTGGAGATCGAGAAGGAGTCGGAGAAAAAAAAGAAAATTTCATTTGTTTAAGGGGGACGAAAATAAATGGATCATCTTGCATATTACGGGTTGACGCAGGAACCGTTCGCGGTCATGCCGCTCACCAATTTTTACTATCACAACGACCAGCACGATCAGGCGTACATAAGGCTCAAGCGGGCGGTTGAGGCCATGAAAGGGCTTGCGGTTCTGGTGGGCGACATCGGGACGGGAAAGACTCTTCTTGCAAGGCGCCTGCTCGAAAAACTCCCCGAAGATCAGTACGAAGTTTCACTTCTCGTCGTGCTCCATTCCGACGTCGACAGCGACTGGCTCATAAGAAGAATCGCCGCGCAGTTCGGCGTCGAGCATCCCACCGGCACAAAAGTGGAAGTGATAGGCGCGCTCTACGAAAAACTCATGGCGCTGGCCGAGCAGGGAAAAAGGGGCGTGATCCTTATAGACGAAGCGCACATGCTCAAGAAAAGAGAGCTGCTCGAAGAGATCAGGGGTCTTTTGAATCTGGAGCTCCCCAGCCAGAAGCTCATCTCATTTGTCATGTTCGGGATGCCGGAGCTGGACGACAATCTGAAAAGCGAACCCGCCCTCGCGCAGAGGATGGCCGTGCGGTTTCAACTCAGGAATTTCACCCCCGAGGTCGTTTCCGATTATGTCCGCTTCCGTCTCTTCCACGCCGGTTGCGAAAAGCAGGTCTTTTCAAAAGATGCGCTGATGAAGCTGCACGAATACACGAACGGAAATCCGCGTCTCATCAACGTGGTTTGCGACAATGCGCTGTTCGAGGGATTCGTGCGCCGGGCGCCGCTTCCCATGCCGGCAGACGTCATAGACGACGTCGCGGCCGATCTGGGAATCAAGGATCCTCTTCTCAGGGCTAAGGTAGATTTGTGACGGCAGGTCTGTCCGCCGTCCTGTTGCGGACAAAAACGAACGCCGGTCTTAAGTCATCGTAGGTCCACGTTCCATAAAGCACGAAAATTTGCAGCGGTGCAAACTCCGGGAAGTTGTCATCGGTGACGCCGCAGTTCGCCGGCAGTTCCAGAGTTCCGCTTGCAAGGGCCTCATTTATAACGAGCCATTGCTCGGCCGTGGGCGACAAGAACGCAAAGGCGTTTCCAGTTGGATCTGTCGTGCTCTGATTGTAAACTCCGGCGGCAGTCAAAACCGCCTGATCGTAGGCGGCCCTCCACTCTTTCTCGATAAAATTTCTGTCCGCTGCATCCGTGAAAATCTCATTGCCGGTGTCGGCGGAATTTGTGGGCGAAAATTGTCCGGGCGCCATTATCACCGAATCGTAATATGAAACGTCCGGGTCGGCCTCGAATGCCGCAGCGTCTACCGAGAAAAGGGCCGGCGCGTCGTTGGCCTCTATCAGATTTATGCGGTTCCTGATCACGGCGGCAATTGCGTTGCCGGTGGGGCTGATGCTTTCAAGACGGACGATATCGTCGTCCATGGCCGCTTCGTCTTTGAGCTGCGTGCCCGCCTCGGCCATGAGTATCTGGATAAGATTTTGCGGGGATACGGTAACGGCGTAGGTGTCCTCGAGCGGAGCGCCATCGAGAAAACATGTAACCTTGGCCGTTCCCGCTTCCGTCGGAACGATCAAGACGCCGCTGCCTTCAGCATATGTGCTGTTGCCCGGCCTGGGTTCGAAATGGATGATATTTTTGTCCGTCAGACAGTAAATTTGCCTTTTTGAAAGATCCATTGCGCGGCCTTCATCGTCAAATAGGACAAGCTCTGCGCGCCCCGGGGCCACACCTCCCACGGCCAGCGAGAACGTGTAGGTCTCTTCTATCTTGCGCTCCTCTTCGTCGTCGTCGCCCCCGCCGCCCCAGAACGGACCCAATAAGGCGGAGCAGGAAGAGAGAAATAGTAGAGACAGAGCTAAAACGGCGAGACCATATTTTCGCGTGAAATTCTTCAAGGACAATCAGAATAACAAAAAACCGGAGGAAGAGCCAGCAAACAGTTTGGGCACACATGATCTCTTGTCTTCCCGCTTTCGGTCTGGTACAAAATGGCGATATGGAAAAGCCCAGGGCCAAGATAGCGGCGGTCAAGGGGATGTACGACGTTATGCCGCCCGAGAGCCATCTTTGGAACGATCTGGAGGCGGCGGCGCGCCGCGTTTTTTCCAGATACGGATATGACGAGGTGAGAACGCCCGTCGTGGAAGCGACCGATCTTTTTGTGCGCTCGGTCGGCGAAACGACGGCTGTGGTTGAAAAGGAGATGTACAGCTTCACCGACCGGAACGGCGATCCGATATCGCTTCGCCCCGAAGGGACGGCCTCCGTTGTCAGGGCGTACATCGAATCAGGCGCCGCGATGAATGACCCGGTCGCGCGCTACTATTATATGGGCCCCATGTTCCGTTACGAGCGCCCCCAGAAAGGCCGCCAGCGTGAGTTTCATCAGATAGGCCTTGAACTCTTCGGTGTCGATTCGCCCATGGGCGATGTGGAGACGATGGCGGCGTTTGTTCATCTTCTAGACGATCTGAAAATCAGGGAAGTGACTCTTGAGATCAACTCGATCGGCTGCAACGACTGCCGCCCCTCTTATAATGATGAACTTGTGAAATATCTCAAGGCCAGAACCTCCAAACTCTGCGACGATTGCATAAAAAGGATCGAGCGAAACCCGCTTCGCGTTTTGGATTGCAAAAATGAGGCGTGCAGCCGGGAACTCAAAGACGCTCCGACGATCGGCCATTTCTGGTGCGATACGTGCAAGACCCATTTCAACGGAGTGAAGCATGGGCTCAAAAACGCAGGCGTCGACTATGTCGTCAATGAGAGAATAGTGCGCGGCCTCGATTATTATCTCCGGACGGCATTTGAATTCACGACCACGAAACTCGGCAGCCAGAACGCCGTGGCCGCGGGCGGCCGCTATGACGGCCTCGTGCGTGATCTGGGCGGACCGGACACGCCGGGCGTGGGTTTCGCAATCGGCATGGAGAGGCTGGTCTTGTTGATGGAGGCTCACCACGGCAAACCTGTGCGCAAACAAGATCTTGTTTACTTTGCCGTGCTGGGAGAAAACGCCGCGGAAAAAATTCTGGCGACCATCCAGACTTTGCGAAAAGACGGCGTCAGGGTTGAGTGGGATTTCGGAGCAAAATCGCTCAAGGCGCAGATGCGCCGCGCCGACAGACTGAACGCCGAATCGGTGGTAATAGTTGGCGAAGATGAACTTGCAAAAGGACATGCAATTGTGCGCGACATGCGCGCAAAGACGCAGCATGAGGTGAAGTTGGCTGAATTGCCTATGCACTTCGTGCAAATCGGAGGGTGATATTTTCAAACGAACTCATACATGCGGCGAACTGACCGCCAAAAATGACGGGGCGCGCGTTGTGTTGACCGGCTGGGTGGGATCGCGCCGCGACCTTGGCGGCCTTATCTTCCTGGGTCTTCGCGACCGTTTCGGCATCACACAGGTGGTTGTCAATCCGCAGGGTGCGGCAAAAGAAGTCTGCGAGGCCGCTTCAGGTCTACGCTTTGAATATGTGGTCGCCGTCGGGGGAGTCGTTTCAAAAAGGCCGGAAGGGCAGATCAATAAATCGATGAAGACGGGCGAGATCGAAGTGAACGTCGATAAGCTCGAAATATTGAACACAGCAAAGACGCCGCCCTTTCTTATCGAAGATGACGTGGATGCATCGGAAGACGTCCGTTTGAAATACCGTTATCTCGATCTACGCCGCCCCAAATTGCAGAAAAGTCTCTGGATAAGACACCATGCCGCGCAGGTCGTCCGCCGCCATCTGAGCGATGAGGGGTTTCTGGAGGTGGAAACGCCGGTGCTCACAAAGAGCACGCCGGAGGGCGCGCGCGATTACCTTGTGCCTTCGCGCGTTTCTCCCGGAAAGTTTTTTGCGCTTCCCCAGTCTCCGCAGCTCTTCAAACAGCTCTTGATGGTTTCCGGATGCGACCGCTATTTTCAGATCGCGAAGTGTTATCGTGACGAGGATCTTCGCGCCGATCGTCAGCCGGAATTCACACAGATCGATATCGAGGCTTCATTCATCGACAGGGAATTCATCTACAAGCTCATTGAAGGGATGCTTCAAAAAATTTTCAAAGAGGTCGTGGGAAAGGATATCAAAGTGCCCTTTGAACGCATCACGTATGCGGAGTCGAAAGAGCACTACGGAACCGACAGGCCGGACCGCAGAATCCCCTTCAAGCTCGTGACGGTGACGGACATCTTTAAAAATTCAGCCTTCAAAATCTTTACGGACTGTGTTGCAAGAGGGGACCGCATCAAGGGGTTCGCGGTTTCGGGCAAAGAGATATCAAGAAAAGTGATAGATGAACTTTCGGAGTTCGTGAAGGGATACGGTGCCGAGGGGCTTGCCTGGATAAAGGTTCAAAAGGACAAATGGCAGTCCCCGATCGCCAAATTCTTAACGGAAGACGAAAAGCAAAACCTGACGCGGGCGATGAATCTCAAGGAAGGCGACACGGTGTTCATCGTGGCGGACAAGCCCAAGATCGTCGACGACGCCTTGGGTAATTTGCGCGTTCATCTGGGCGAACGGTTGGGCTTGGTGGACAACGAGCATTTTGATTTCATATGGGTCACCGATTTCCCGATGCTTGAATGGAGCCCGGAGGAGAAAAGATACGTCGCGTGTCATCATCCCTTCACCTCTCCCAACCCGGACGATGCGGATGCACTTGAGAGCCACCCTGAAAAGGTCCGTGCGCTCGCCTACGATATAGTATTGAACGGCTCCGAGATCGGCGGCGGTTCAATCCGTATCCATCGCCGCGACCTCCAGTCGCGCGTCTTCAAGGTGTTGGGGATAGGCGAAGAAGAGGCGGTGGCGAAATTCGGTTTCCTGCTGGAGGCTCTTGAATTCGGTGCGCCGCCTCACGGCGGGATTGCACTTGGGTTTGACAGACTCGTGATGATGCTTTGCGGCTCCGAATCGATAAGAGATGTCATCGCCTTCCCGAAGACTACTTCCGCATCGGATCTCATGAGCGGAGCCCCCTCCGATGTGTCGGAAAATCAACTGGCCGAGTTGAAGCTTAAAGTGATTAAATGATCTGAAGTCTTTTTAATCGGACGTCGTCTCCTCCTGCTTCAACGAATGCAATATATCCCGCTGAATGATCCGATATGCCGCCTTGGGCAGACGCCCGCTTGATTCCACGTGCCGCATGAGCAACTCACCGTTTTTCCCCGCAAGATTTATGCACTCGCGCGGATGCGCATCCGATCCCCTGGAGGCAAGGTGCTTGCCGTCGCCGGCCGGGTCCACAAGATGGATCTCAAGATCGCGCATGATGACCATATCTTTCAAATTGCTGCCCACCTGCTCTTTTGTGGGGTTGGGCGTGATCAAATGGGGCGAAACGAAAAGGTGATGTATCTCCCCTTCAATTTCGAGATTCCTCTCGTGGTGGCTATTCATCGGGCCTATCGTTATCTGGTAATGGCCGTAGTTGGCGTTGACCGTGAAGACATATACATCATTGGGCTTGAGTTTTTTGAGCGACCTGACTTTCCGCCTGAGATTCTCAATAAACGAGGCGTGCGACCTGCGATGTTTCATAAATGATCCCCCCTTACAACCATATTAATGAGGAGCAAAAGACATGCCACAACTCGAAGGTTTTTGAGCTCAACTGCACGATGTAATGCGCTGATATTAAAAGGGATTAATATGTTTCGCCGGTATTAAATGCTCACGCGGGTTATCTTACGAGTCAAAAAACCGACTGCGGCATTTTTTTGGCAATGAAAATTTCGCATTGTTCGGCCCATTGTCATTTTCGAAACTTCCTGCTACCAATGGAAATATGGAAATGCCTGCTGTTCCGACTCCGGCGCCGCGCACATGGCGCTACGCTTTTAGAACGCTCGGTGTCAAAAATTTCCGCCTCTTTTTCATCGGCCAGTCACTGTCCCTTTTGGGGACATGGTCGCAGGCGATAGCCCTTTCATGGCTCGTCTGGAGACTTACCGGATCGGCGTGGTGGTTGGGCTTTGTGGGCTTTGCGACACAGATTCCGGTGCTCTTTTTGGGACTTGTCGGCGGTTTTGTCGCCGATAGGTATCCCAGACTTCCGCTTTTGATCCTTTCCCAGACCCTGTGCATGTTGCAGGCGATAATCCTGTCGGTCCTTGCATATTTGGGGATCGTTGAGCTTTGGCATATCATCGCGCTATCGCTCATGCTGGGCGTTGTCTATGCCTTTGAATTTCCGCTCCGGCAAGCGTTTGTGATGGATATGGTGGGACGCGAGCATCTTCTAAACGCGGTGGCGTTGAACTCCGCGATGATCCACTCGACGAGGATCGTGGGGCCCGTGATAGCCGGCTTCGTCATAGGAATTTGGGGAGAGGCCGCATGCTTTGCGGTCAATGCCGTGAGCTTTATTTTCCTGATCGTCGCGCTTGTCATTTTGGACCGTGCGCAACTTGCAAAACAGGATCAAAACGGCGCGACAATCATACAGGCGATCAGGGAGGGCTTAAGCTACATGTGGGTGAGGCCCCAAGTGAGGGCGGCGCTTGTCACGGTTATGATCATAAGCGGAATCGGCATGCTCTACATTTCTCTTCTTCCGCTCTTTGTCGGAAAAATCTATGGCGGCACGGCGCTCTCTTTAGGCTGGCTCATGTCGGCATCCGGTCTTGGCGCAATGATAGGCGCGCTCTATCTTGCCAGACGTCACGGTCCCGACGGCCTTTTCGATCTTATAAATCGCGCAGCGATTGTCTTTTCAGTCTGTATCATTGCGTTTGCGTGGATCAAGAGCGTCTACGTTGCGATAGCAATCCTCACCGTTGCCGCTTTTTTCCTGACAATACTTTTTTCAGCGGCTAACACTTTCCTCCAGCATGAGGTTCCAAATCAGCTGCGCGGAAGAATGATGTCCATGTTCACCGTTACATTTTTCGGTTTGTCGCCGATCGGCTCCATTGCCGGCGGAGCCGTCGCCGAGGCGATAGGGGCTCCGATAACTGTTGCGGCGAGCGGGGCGATCTGTCTCGTCGCCGCCTTGATTTTGTATATACGCATAAAAAATCATGCGAGGAGCGCCGCGTAAATTATGAGCCCTTCAAACATTCCCCTATTCCCTGAATTCCGACAGCTGCAAATCAGCGACGGCCCTGTTTTTCATAAGCTCTTCCGCGAATATCCGCCGTTCATCTCTGAATACACTTTTACAAACCTCTTTGCATGGATGGCTGAATATGAATTTCAGGTTTCGCGCATGGGTGAGACGCTTCTTATCCTCACCAGAACCTGCGGAAAGGGCGGTCTCTACCCTCCCATCGGGC
This sequence comes from bacterium, assembly GCA_041739675.1. Lineage (GTDB taxonomy): Bacteria > UBA10199 > UBA10199 > 2-02-FULL-44-16 > DYJF01 > DYJF01. The sequence continues at coordinate 17,279 of JBGSNL010000062.1, read as the reverse complement.
CACAGGCTGAAAAGGATCTTTTGGGGACGTTGAAAGAGGTCATTAATGCAAAAGTCGCGGATCATTTTCACTGCGCAGACGAAAAGATCGTCGAAGGGCTTCGGGCTTCTTCCTCCGATATCATTGTTGAAGAGGAGCCCGACCAGTTCGATTATATCTATTCGCGCGACGAACTGGTGAATCTTTCCGGCAACAAGTTTCACGACAAGAAAAATCTCCTGCGCCAGTTCGAACGAAAATATGACGCGAGCTTCGAACCCCTGACCGTTGCAACGGTGGATGAGGCGCTCAAATTCGAGCATTCATGGTGCACGACGCGCGAATGCGAAAAGGATCCCAAGCTTTCAAAAGAGATGTGCGCGATATACAGGATGCTCTCGCACTTCGAGGTACTCCACCTCACAGGTGCAGCCGTTCGTTTCGAGGGAAAAATTGTGGGAATCACGATGGGTGAGCCGCTAAATCACGATACATACGTCATTCACGTGGAGAAAGCCGACGATAAATTTCGCGGTATCTATCAGTTTATCAATCAGCGTTTTGCGCAATCGATCGATCCGAAATATAAATTGATAAACCGCGAGCAGGACCTTGGAATTCCGGGCCTGCGCCGCGCAAAGAAGTCATACAATCCTGTCAGGATGGGAAAGAAATATACGATAAGATTAAGATAGCAAAACTCGGACGCTCTCGGCCAACTCTTCTCGTCTCCTTTAAGCTCCCACTTGAAGTGTAGCCGCAAACTTTAGTTTGCGCAAAAATGCCGCAGGCCAAAGCCTGAGGCTACTAGCGAAGAGTTGCCCTACGCCTCCGAGTTTTGCTTAAAATCCCAATTCACGTAATCTCTTATCCGACAATCCGAAATAATGGCCGATCTCATGCAGAAATGTGCGCTGGATCTGATCCACCATCTCCTCATGTGTGGAACAGTATTGTTCGATCGTCTTCCGGAAAAGAGTTATACGATCGGGAAGGCCGGGTGTTTGGAAGACACTTCTATGTTTGAGAGGTACGCCTTCGTAAAGGCCCAAGAGAATGAATTTCCGTTCGGTCGCGTACTTCTGCTTCATTTTTGATTTCTGATAGCTGTCCGGCCAATCCTGGATCACAACCTCGACATTCTTGAGATGATCGCGAAATTCATCCGGAAGCTGATCTATCGCCTCCTCGACAACCACCTGAAATTCCTCTTCGGTCATATTCTCCTCTTAAAATGATAGTTTTATCATCCTGAAATTGGACTGGAGGCCATTACACACAGATAATAGCTTGAAAAACAAGGGTTTTTAATATTGCAGGAGTTGGAACGAATTTTGCTCTTAAATGATCTCGTAAAACACAATGCAAATGGGGGTAGTTATGAAGAGTATAAATGTGTTGCGTTCATTGATCGTAGTTTCGCTCGTCGCCTTTGTGACCTTGATTGCCCACGACGCATTTTCACAGTGGGCACCGACACGTGCGCCGCAGACTGCACGACCGTCAGGGTCGTCAAACACGTCGAAAGCACCCACGACCATGCTTTCAAAATCACCTACACCCGGCTCGACATTTACTGTGGCTCCGATATCTGTATCAAAATCACCGGCAGGTGGCGGCTCCACTATCTCTACTCCTCCAGCAGCTATATCCGTAATGCCTAGAATGATTCAATGTGGCGATTTGCCGAGCATCGGTGCAGGCTACGATTTGATGTTCACAGGATTAGCCATGGAGAGAATATTTCCCGCGCATGGTGGGCCCCCACCAATATTGAGTTTCAATGGCGGAATAGCTTCCAATCCACCTGATCGATATGGTTCATATTCATCAAGATTTCCTGAAGGGCGAGTTGTTCATGTTCGTGTAATTCCTGGACCGCCAGCAGTGGATAGCGCTTTATCAGTGGGTGGCGCCACAAGGAAACCAGCGATGAGCTATGATCTTTGCTTATCTACAGAGAATGGCCCGACAACATTGTCATTTCATATCGCCATGTCGTATCTTATGACTTGGGCTGACGCAACAAGTGGTGAGCCATATCTGGTCGACTTCTGGATAATTTTGGATCCGGAGAATAAAATCAGTGAGACAAATGAAGCTAACAATATCATTCATTGCACATCATTTGATACCACGCCCATAGGCACTGGATTGGTTCTCGACCCAAGCCGTAGTTATGAAGGATCTTGTAAAGTGTGGGACATGCCGTAAGCTAGAATCGACAAAACTTCAGCTATTCAAACGAATACCCCGCGCTTGCGGGGTTTTTTGTTGTCCACGCCTCCGAGTTTTGTCCTCATTGAAAAAGTGGCGTTGGGGGACTTTTCCCGAGCGGCGTTGAATTGCGTCGCTTTCAGTAGCCATATGATGCTGCGGCGCAATGAAACGCAGGCGCCGAGACGGCGTCTGAGGCGAGGCGCCGTAGCGAGGGAAATGTCACCCATAAGCCACTTTTTCAATCTGAGGCGAAGGGCTTAAGGCCTCACGCAAGGGAAACCCCATGTTACATGGAAATGAGTGAAATGCTTGAGCGAGCAACGCTGGCGTTGACATAACCTCACCGGCGCGGTAATCGAAAAGTCCTTTAATTAGAGTGCGTAACACAATGAGATTCTACTACAAATGCCGATTTTGGGCTGCGACAGCGTCGGATTTCACAAAAAGTGCTCGACGTAGCTTCGGCTACGCCTCCGCGCTTTTTGCTCATCCTCCTTGTCTCGCTCCAAAATCGGCATTTTCGTGACGAACCTCATTGTGTTACGCACTCTTAATCATTTACAAGGGGTTTTCTATGGCATTTGACATGAAGGCGGTGGACAAAATCATCGAGGAGAAGGGCAAAAAGCTCTCGGCCACGATTCCTATCTTGCAGGCGGTCCAGAAGGAGCTGCGCTATCTTCCGATCGAGGCGCTGGAGCAAATTTCAAAGAAGACGGAAACTCCGGCGGCCCAGCTCTACGGCGTTGCCACTTTCTTTGCACAATTTCGCCTTTCTCCAGTCGGCAAACATCTGATCAAGGTCTGCCACGGAACGGCATGTCACGTCGCGGGCGCGATAGGAATCTCCGAATCGCTGGGCGACAGGTTGGGAGTGCCGGCTGAAGGCGGTACCACCGAAGACAAAGAGTTCACCGTGGATTCGGTAGCGTGTCTCGGCTGCTGCTCGCTGGCACCAGTTGTCATGATTGATGAAACTGTCTATGCAAAACTCAACCGCCAGAAAGCGGCAAAGACGATCGACAATTTCTGCAAGTGCCAGGATAAAAAAGAGGATCTTCTGGGGACCTTGGCCGTCGACAAAAAAGATCTGGGCGGCAAAGAGATCGTGCAAGTTCTCATAGGCCTCGGATCGTGCGGCATCGCGTCGGGCGGCAAGGCGGTTTTTGATATATTTCAGGCTGCGAATGAAAAGTTCAAGCTCGGTTATACTCTTACTGAAGTCGGCTGCATAGGCATGTGCCACTGCGAGCCGCTGGTGGAGCTGATTGCGCGGGACGGCACAAAGACATTTTACGGATATGTAGATGGGTCGACGGCAAAAAAGATTTTGCAGGAGCATGTGGCGCAAGGCAGGCCTGTTGAGAAAAAAATAATCGATCTCGAAAAAGAGGGGAGCGACGAGCACGCGTTCTATTCAAAACAGGTCCGCATCGTTTTGGAAAATTGCGGGCGCATCGACCCCGAATCGATCGACGAATATCTGAAGGTCGGCGGCTACACGGCTTGGGAAAAGGTGAAGAAGGGAATGACGCCCGAGCTGGTCATTGATGAAATCAAAAAATCGGGGCTCAGAGGGCGCGGCGGCGCCGGATTTTCAACCGGTATGAAGTGGGAGTTCTGCAGAAAGGCGCAAGGTGACGAAAAATATATCGTCTGCAACGCCGACGAAGGAGATCCGGGCGCTTTCATGGACCGCTCCGTTTTGGAGAGCGATCCGCACCGCGTCCTTGAAGGGATGATCATCTGCGCGCACGCAATCGGCGCCACACACGGCTACATCTATTGCCGCGCGGAATATCCGCTCGCAGTGAAGCGCTTGAACATCGCAATCGATCAGGCACGCAAAAAAGGGTATCTCGGAAAACATTTTGATATCGTAGTCAAAGAGGGAGCCGGAGCATTTGTCTGCGGAGAGGAGACCGCCCTCATCGCATCGATAGAAGGAAAACGCGGCATGCCGCGCGTTCGCCCGCCGTTCCCGGCACAAGCCGGTCTCTGGGGCAAACCCACAAACATCAACAACGTTGAGACGTTTGCGAACATCCCGTGGATCGTAAATAACGGCTTTGCGGCCTTTGCAAAATACGGAACCGAGAAGAGCAAAGGTTCCAAGGTCTTTGCCCTGGCGGGAGACATCAAGCGCGGAGGTTTAGTCGAGGTTCCGATGGGAATCACGCTCTGGGAGATCATCACTGACATCGGTGGCGGGACGTCATCGGGCAGGCCCGTGAAGGCTGTGCAATTGGGCGGACCTTCCGGCGGCTGTATCCCCGACACTCTCATGAATACCATTGTCGATTACGACGCAGTCAATGCCACGGGCGCCATCATGGGTTCGGGCGGCATGGTTGTGATGGACGACCGCGCATGCATGGTCGATATCGCAAAGTTCTTCCTGGATTTCACGCAGAACGAATCGTGCGGCAAGTGCACGTTCTGCAGGATAGGCACGCGCCGCATGCTGGAGATTTTAACGCGCATCACTAACGGAGAAGGGCGCAAAGGCGATATCGAACTCTTGGAAGAACTTGCAGCGCAGATCAAAGTGTCAAGCCTTTGCGGGCTGGGACAGACCGCGCCCAATCCCGTTCTCACGACGCTTAAATATTTCAGAAGCGAATACGAGGCGCATATAAATGAGGGAAGGTGTCCCGCGGGCAAATGCCGCGCGCTCATCGAATACACAATCTCGGCGGAGCGCTGCACCGGTTGCGGCGCGTGCCTTGCGATCTGTCCCGTGAAGGCAATTACCGGCGAAAAGAAAAAGGCACATCTGATTCTGGAGTCTGTGTGCACACAGTGCGGCGCCTGCTATCAGATTTGTCCGGTGGACGCGATAGACGTAAAGTGAAGTCATCACTACGACGAGGAGAGTATGAAAATAATTTTGAACGGAAAAGAGGCTAAGTGCGAGTGCGGTGAAACAATTCTCACCGTGGCCAAGAGAGAAGGAATCACGATTCCCACTCTTTGCCACCATGAAGAGCTGGCTCCTTTCGCCTCATGCTTCATCTGTGTTGTCGAGGTGAAGGGGCTTCCGAGGCTCGTTCCTTCCTGCTCCACACTTGTATCGGACAATCTGGATGTTCAGACGCACAGCCCGAGAGTTTTGGCCTCCCGCAAGGTGTGTGTCGAACTTCTGCTTTCGGATCACTGCGGCGATTGCCGCGCGCCGTGTCAGGTCACGTGCCCTGCGGGAATAGACATCCCGGGATTTATTTCGCTGCTCGCAAAGAGCACTGAAAAAGAGGCGATCAAGATCATAAAAGAAAATCTTCCATTCCCTGCGAGTTTGGGCCGTGTCTGCCCGCGCCCGTGCGAGACAGAATGCCGCCGCGCGCGTGTTGACGATGCGGTCTCCATCTGTTTTCTCAAGCGTTACATTGCCGACAAGGATCTTGAATCGCCGGCTCCGTATATTGCAACACCCGGCAAATCATCCGGCAAAAAAGTTGCAATCGTCGGCGCCGGACCTGCCGGTCTTTCAGCAGCTTTTTTCTTGAGAAAAGAGGGACACGCAGTGACGGTGTTCGACGCGCACCCGGAACCGGGCGGGATGCTCCGCTACGGAATCCCCGCGTATCGTCTTCCGCGCGACATCCTTGCGAAAGAGATCGGCCTCATCGAAAAGATGGGGGTGGATATCCTTTTGAACAAAAGGCTGGGAAAAGATTTCACGATAGATAAGCTTAAAAAGGAATACGACGCGGTTTTTCTGGCGATTGGCGCGCAGTCGGCATCCGACATGAGAGTGGAAGGGGAAAAAGAGGGCGGGGCGATTTCGGGAATAGCGTTTCTTGAAGACGTTGCGCTGGGCAAAAAGGTGAACATAGGAAATGAAGTCGTAGTCGTCGGCGGCGGGAACACCGCGATAGACGCTGCGCGCACGTCGCTCAGGTTCGGCGCAAAAAAAGTTACCATAATGTATCGCAGGAGCCGCGATGAGATGCCGGCCAACAAAGTGGAGATCGAGGCGGCGGAGCACGAGGGAGTTGATATCCAATTTTTGACGTTGCCGCAGAAGATGGCCAAGGACGCGTCAGGCGTCACATTGACCTGTATCAAGATGCAGCTTGGGGAACCGGACGCATCGGGCCGCAGAAAACCCATTCCCATTCCGGGTTCGGAATTCACGGCTCACGCATCGGCGGTCATCTCGGCGATCGGCCAGGGTGTCGACACGACATGTCTTGATGACGAACCGTTCGACATCAAGCTCACAAAGTGGAACACTCTCGATGTTAATTCCGATACGTTCGAGACGAATGTCGCCGGGATATTTGCCGGCGGCGATTGTGCAACCGGCGCGGATATAGCCGTGACGGCAACTGCGGCCGGCAAGAAGGCAGCGGCCTCCATCGATCAGTATTTCAAAGGGGAGAAGATAACGGGAACGCCAAAGCCGTATCTCCACTCGATGGGCAAAAAAGAAGAGGCCCCTCAAGAGCTCTTTGAAAAGGTGGAGGAGGCGCCCAGGACCGGAATGCCGGAGCTTCCCGCAAAAGAAAGGATCAAGGATTTTGCGGAAGTGGAAACCGGCTTCACTATGGAACTTGCAAGAAAGGAAGCGGAACGCTGCCTCTCGTGCGGATGCAGATCGTACGAATCCTGCACGATAAGGCGCCTGGCGCTTGAATACAAATCCGAACCCGACCGCTTTGCGGGCGCAAAACGGCATATCTTTGTCGACGAATCCAACCCCCAGATCCGCTACGAAGGGCACAAGTGCATACTCTGCGGATCGTGCATACGCGTCTGTTCCGAAGTGAAGAAACTGGACGCGCTTGGATTTGTGAAGCGCGGATTCGTTGCCGAGATGAAGCCAATCTTCGAGCGTCCGTGGAACAAGTCTACGTGCGATTCATGTCTCAAGTGCGTGCCGCTGTGTCCCACAGGCGCGTTATCATTGAAGGTCACGCCCGCAGACGAAGTCCTGATGTTCAGGGCAATGGGAGTTGATGCGAGCAAGAAAATTCCCAATCAATAGGGGGTTCTATGTTCAAGGCCTATGCGTGCGTGCCGGGCGAACAGGCAATCGAAGTGACTAAAGAACAAGTCGCTGAAAAACTCGCCGACGGCAAAAGCCAGCTGTGGGTTGATATCTCGTCTCCCATAGAGGAACACACGGCATTTTTAAAAGACGTGATGAAACTCCATCCTTTGGCAATAGAGGACATGTCCCATCCCAGAATGCTCCCGAAAGTTGAGGAGTATGAAGGCAGCCTCTTCGTCATTCTTCACGATATCATCCTGCAGGATAAGGAAGGCGAAGAGAAAATCCATACATACGAACTCTACATCTTCATCGGCAAAAACTTCGTCGTGACGGCGAGGAACCACCGCATTCGGGCGGTTGACGCCTATCACAACGAGCTTGTCACGTTGACCCACCTTTTCACGAGGGGCGCGGAAGCGGTTGCGCACGCTATCTTGAGGAGGATGATCGACAGTTATTTTCCGATGATGGACCGCATAGAATCGAAACTCGACGACGCAGAGGAGACGATCTTCAATTCGCCGACATCGTCCGATCTGCAGAGAATATTTGCGCTGCGCAAAGACGTCGTGAAACTCCGCTCGATCGCAACGCAGCAGCTCGACGTCATCAACCGCATGGCGCTGGGGGAATTTGAGATCATCACGCCGCATGGGTTGCTTCTTGCGCGCGATCTTTACGACCACTTGTATCGTTTTTCGGAAAAGACATCGAGCTTCCGCGAACTCACGATGGGCCTGCTCGACGCATATCTCTCGCAGGTCAACAACCGCATGAACGAGGTGATGAAGGTCTTAACCGTCATCGCAACCATCATGCTTCCTTTGAGCATCGTCGTCGGTTACTGGGGCATGAACTTCAGAAATCTACCCGGTCTCGATCATCCGTACGGATGGCTCTACACGCTTGTCGGAATGGGCATCATCATCATGAGCATGCTTTCGTATTTCAGGTATAAGAAATGGCTATGAAGCAAAAAAAAATCTTTTTCCGCCTCTTGCTTATTTGTCTTATCCTTCTCCTGTCATCCGCAGCTCTTTCCACCTCTAAACAGTTAGATGCGAAGCTGGCGAAACTTCGCGCGCACAAAGGGGCCTACACTTTCATCGTCATCGGCGACAGCCGCGGCGGCGACAAAATCTATCAAAACCTCATTGCACGCGCATTGAAAAGAAATCCGGATTTCTTCGTGCACATGGGGGATAATATCATAGAGCAGGGAAATCGAAACGACTGGGCACATTTTTGGAAACTTTCGGAAGCGATCGACGTGCCGTTTTTTTTGACGATCGGAAACCACGCAGTAGACGACAAAGAGAGCGAAACGGTCTGGAAAGAGGAGGTGGATCTGCCCGGCAACGAGCTTTACTATTCATGGGTCGTGGGTAAATCGCTCTTTGTCGTGCTCGATACGTTCGAGATGGACCGCGAATATAAGATAGAAGGGGCCCAGCTTGCATGGCTCAAAAGAACTCTCGATCCTGAAAAATACGATCACCAATTCGTTTTCCTGCACGCGCCGCTCTATCTCAACAAAGATGCCTTCCATTACGGTGACAGCCTGGACAAATATCCGAAACTTCGTGATGATCTCGCAAAATTCTTCGAAGAAAAAAAAGTGAACGCCGTTTTCACGGGACACGAGCACAAATACGAGAAGCGGAAAATGGGCGGCGTCTGGCAGATCATCACAGGTGGCGGGGGGCAGCGGCTTTACGGCAAGACGTTTTGCCATTTTGTCGCTGTGACGGTTGACGAAGATCGTGTCAATGTAAAAGCCATTGATAAAGAAGGGGTTATGCGAGACGAGTTTATAATGCACTGACGGCCCTTGACAAATGACGGTATTAGCTCTATTTGCGGCGCTTACAGGCCCAATGGTGAGCCTGATTTAAGGAGGAGAAGGTATGAAAAAAGTATTGGTGCTCGCAGTAGCAGTGGTCCTCCTGCCCGCGTTCGCGTCCGCAGCGACGACGACCTGCAACCCCGGTAACTACAAGGGTAGCCTGTGGTCGGTCTCTAAGGATCTGAACGGCAAGGTGGGAACGCTCACGGTCACGAAGGAAGGCGACAAGTGCGTCATGAAATTCAAGACCGAGGGATCGAACGAAGTGTGGGAACTTTCCGGTAGCACGCTCGTCCAGAAGGAATTTGACACGACCGGTAAGGTAGCCCAGACGTACGGCGCAACCCTTCAGAACGACAAGTTCGTCGTCAACTGCAAGGACAAGGCGAAGAACGTTTGCGACGGCGATGTTGACTATCGCAACTACTGGCAGCTGATCAACACTCCGGACGGCGGCTATAAGTATATCGTGTACGGTGTCGGCCAGGACAACAAGAGCAACCCGACAGCCATTGTTGCAAAGCGCCATGAGTTCACGTTCAACCCGGAAAAGGCCGCGGTAACGACAACGACCACGACCACGACTCCGGCTGCAACGACCACCAAGACCACGACAACGACGGCTCCTGTGACGAAGTAACTGCAAGGCAATCTTCAAAAACCCCGCTCAGGGCTTCTGGGCGGGGTTTTTTTATGCTTGTTGCAGAGCCAAAAGGCGTGCTAAGGATACTGCCGCGCTTTCAAAAAACGGAGGTTTTATGGCACAAACATTCGACCATCTCCTTGTCCTCGGACGTCCTGCCGGAGGCAAATCGGAATTCATAGATTTTCTTGAAAAGACCCCCGACGATAAAAGAGCGGAGCGCTATCACATCGGCCGTTTCGATGTCATGGACGACTTCGTTTGGCTCTGGGAAAAGTTCGAAGAGGACGACCTCTGGGAAAGAGTCGGTAAACAGCGCCTTTTTTCAAAGAAATTCGGCGAAAATTATGGCCTCACCGACAACACGCTCTTTCATTTTCTGATCGAGCGCTTCAATCAGGATATTCCGAAAAAATACATTTCAAAACCGGAATTTTATAAGGACGGGACGCTTCTCATAGAATTCTCAAGGGGCGGCAAACACGGTTATCGCGAGGCTCTGTCCCGGCTCTCGCCTGAAGTGATCAAGAGATCGTCCATTCTCTATATCAATGTGAGCTTTGAGGAATCATGGCGCAGAAACGTGGCGCGTTATCAGGAAAAGCTCAGACACTCGATACTCGCACACATGGTTCCGCGCGAGACGATGGAAGAGCTCTATTCCATCGACGACTGGGCGGATCTGACCGGGGGAAAAGACAGCGGATATTTGAACTTTGACGGTTTTAAGATCCCGTTTGTAACGATGGGAAACGAACCCGAGAGCGCCGACCCGGTTGTGTTGGATGAGAGATACGGATCGGCGCTAGGCAAGCTCATGCAGCTCAAATCTGTATGAAGAAAACATTCGATCACCTGTTTGTCCTTGGAAGACCGGCGTCCGGCAAATCGGAGTTTTTGGATTTCATGAAAAACATCTCCGATTCGGAAAGGGCGGAAAAATATCACATCGGAAAGCTCAATATCCTGGATGATTTCGTGTGGCTCTGGGAAAAGTTCGAAGAGGATGACATCTGGGAAAAAATCAAAGGCAAGCGCCTCCATTCAAAGAGGGCGGGACACGGTTACATTCTGGACGACGGCGCGTTGTTCGATTTTTTGATGGCGAAAGTGAACGATGCAGTGGCAAAAAAGTATCTGCCTCAGAGTAATTTTTATAAGGAAAACACGCTCCTAATAGAATTTTCGCGCGGCGGCGAGAAACCTTATCTTCCGGCCCTCAAATACTTCGACAAGAAAGTTCTAGGTAGATCGGCGATCTTTTATGTCGAAGTGACCGCAGAGGAATCAAGAAGGAGAAACGACGCGCGCTACATTGAAAAACTCAAATCGTCTATTCTTGCCCACAAGACGCCCGATGAGGACATGCAGCGTTTCTATTCGACCGACGACTGGTCCTACATGACGAAAGAAAAACAGGATGGATATCTGGAGCTGGCGGATGTGAAGGTTCCTTTTGTCACGATGAATAACGAGCCGGAATCAAAGGATCCGAAAGTCCTGGGCCCGCGTTATTTTGCCGCCTTAAACCGTCTTTGGGAACTTCAAGAGGCCTGAATCCCCGTCGCCGCGACCGGCTTCGCCTCCGGGGCGTTCTTGCGCTTTTCAATCATCGAACGATACATGAGGAAGAGGATCGCACCGATAATGAGCGCGGCCCCCGTGAGATGGTAGATATTCGGGGCCTTCTGGCCGTAGTAGATATAAAGCAGGTATGTTGCCAGAACGCCCGCTAAGATTGACGACGCACGATTTGCGGGAACGGTGAACGTGTTCTCACGCTTATCAAGGAAGATGAGGCTCCCAAACAAGCCTGTTCCGTAAGAGAAAACTCCGATCAGGAATGTGACGAGGAAAAACCCCTTGAACGGGAACGAGACAAAACCCTGCCACACCTGATTGGTGATCGACTCCGGATCGCCGCCGATGCCCATGACTCCCACGACAAAAAGCGCGATGAGAAGCACGGGGTTCGCAACCAGCTGCTCTTCCGCGAAATAGCGCTTTCTCTCCTCGGCGTCGTCGCTTTTCGCCCACGTGCTCATGATGAAGAGGCGGAAGAAATAGCCGAAAAGATATATCCCGATATCTATCGCCGCGATGAGGGTTATCGCCGTGCCGGCCTTTTCGGCAAACGCGACGAAAAGTGCGGCCAAGCTTAAACCCGATGCGACCCACGAAGGCCAGTATATTTTTCGTTTTCTCTTTTTGACGACCATGTCGACCATCGGCGCGATGATCAAAACGCCGCCCCGCATGAGAAGCATGGCAAAGACGATGCTGATGCCGCTGAACGTGTATGCAAGTGTTGTTGTGACTATCTGGCCGGCGGTGCAGAGGCCCGAGAGAAACGTGAACCACTGCGGCCGCGGGAACGATATCCCGAATATTTTCGAATGAGTCGCGTATTTCCACCAGCCCGCAGCGGTTATGAAGATGTACATCGAGACGAAGCTGCCGAGCACGACGACCGGCTGTATCTCAAACCCGGAAAATCCCACGCCGTCCATTCCGGAAAAGAGCCCGTCGGTGATCATCTTCGTCATCATGGAATACGGCACATAGGAGGCGAAGTAGCCGAAGCACAGGGCCGCGATTCCCAACGCCGCAAATTGTTTGCCGATGCTCTTTGCAAAGCTCATGTTGCCTCCGCCCGGTTCTAGTTTTCAAGCAGGGGACCGATCTTCGTCCTGTAGAATGTAACGCCGCCCGGGACAGTCTCTTCAACCGTTTTCCCGAGTTTTTTAATGACGTCGCCAACCGCATCATACGTTGAATCAGCCGTCGGCGCAAAACCGGTTATGTTGTAAAGATCGGCCATCGCCTGGCGCCCTTCCATAGTTTCAGTAAAAGATCTCAGTGCATCGGTCAGCTTCACCTTGTCGCCAACCGGCAGGTCATAGCGAAGAGCAACCGGACCGTTGGGTATCTCGTCGGTGAGTGCCACGACCTTGAGCTTCGCGAACACGTCAGGGTAGGTTTTCAAAAGTTCCGCCCTCGCGTCGCGTTCCACCCCTTCAGCCGACGGTCTTGAATGGTATGTCGCCGCGGCATCGACCTCGCCCCTGTAGACCATCTCTACCGCTTTCTTGTGGCCGCCCGCAAAAACCGTCTTCGCTGGTTTCACGTTATTGTCGGCAAAAAGTTTCATGGCATAAATGTATCCGCTGGCCGAAAATGAATCTGCAAACGCCACTTTTTTTCCGTTCAGATCGGCAAGGGAATTAACTTTTCCGCCCACCTGCGCCAGAATTTCGCCGCGATACGTCCTGTAGACGTCGCCGTATATTGAAATGAGGGCCGCCTCGGCCTTTGCCCAGTCGCGGGCCAGAAGAAATCCAAGCGTGTTCATGATAGCCGCGTCGGCCTGCTTGTTTCCGAACGCGTTGACGATCGTTATGAAATCGGGCGCGTAAACCGTTTCCACAGTGAGTCCGGTTTTCTCTTCGAGATATTTTTTGACGATTGGGGCGTTCTTTTTAAACACCTCTTCGCCCTTCAAAGGCATGAAGAAGAGGCGGACCGGATTGGTTTTGGTCCCCGCGGGGCCGGATCTCTTGTGGCATGAGAGCTCAAAGCCGGCAAGGAGAGTGCAAGCCAGAAAAATTGCGATAAGTCTTGTGCGCATAACTTCCCCCTTTCGTAGGGGGAAACTATCACGCGGCAATCAGATTGCAAGAAAAAGGGTTGGCCTTACCATTCGCAGCGCAGCTCGCCCGACCCCAAACGATAGGGAAGCCCGCCGCCGTACGGCTCATAAACTTCGGATTCGCCGATCTTGCGCTTTATCACGAAGTAATTGTTAGCGAGCGAATCCGCGCCGTTTTTCAACTCCTCCGGGACATCGGATGCGCGTATGAGTATCTTCGTTTTTAGCCCGCCCACCTTTTTGAACACCGCCTCGGGTATCGACGAGAGGGGTATCAAAGCGTCCGGTTTCCAATCTGCGATCTGGGACCTGAACGCCTCGGGTATCGCCGCGGGGTCCGTGAAGTGGGGAGAGGGTTCTTTCGCCGCCTCGCCTGCGAACCAAAGCGCCGCGCGGTATTCCACGGCGGGAAGTGTCGCGGGCCTCTGCGTCGCGATAAACATCGTGAGGATGCGGAGATCGGCCTGATTCAAGTCCGCCTCTTTTCTGAAAGCAGTTTCGTCGCGCTCGAGCTGCTTTTGAAACGTCTCTTTTTTGGAACCGCAATATGCTGTGACGATCCCGATATGCGGATCGACACCGCGTTTGATCGATTGGGCAAGAGAGTTCCAGTCTATTGAGTAGGGATCCTTCTGCCTCGCCTTCAAAAGGGCTTTCACAAGGGGAAGCCTGCCGCGCAAGAGAAGCAGGGCCGCCGTCTCCTCGCCGTAGTGGTAGGTAATCTTGCGTGGCTCGGTTACCTCCACTTCGGTGCGGAATTTTTTCACCTTCTTTAAGAGCTTTTCGTCTTCCGTTGCGGCAAAGAGCATCATGCGGCCGAACATGTCCGCCAGCCCCTCGTCCAGCCACGGGACATAGTGGTGAGCGCCAGACGGCTTGCCGGCAAGTTCCTGCATTACGTGGTTGGCCTCGTGCATCACACCGAACTCTGGCTGTCCCGGCGATACCTGATCGCGCTTGAAATACGTTCCGACGGGTACGTTCATTTCGCGCGATTCGTTGGAGTCGACGTTGAACGCGTTCCAGTCAGCATCTTTGTACATGTCGTTGAATCCTTCAAAGAAGTACTCGACTATCTGCGGCTTGACCGGCTCGAAACCGTCTATGCCGTAATATTTTTTTGCGGCGGCTGGCAGGCTCTCGGCCATCTTTGTGAAGACGGATTCTATATTATATTCCGCGTCGATTTCCTCAAGCCGCGTGCAGATGAGGCCCACGTCCTGCTCAAAGACGGCCCGCGCATGCTCATCCGAGGGCAGAGGTATGCTCTTCAGTTTCCCGATTGTCGTCTGCGCATCGAAATTACCTTTTAGCTCGTCGCCTGCGAGCGCCTCTTTTATTTTTCTTAGGAAGTTTCCTGCGGGATACAGATGGAACCCGCCTTCCGCGATTGCCGCGCGTATTGCGCCTCTTTCGGACAGTATCATGACTCCTCCTTGGTTTTTTTCTGATATCGACCAGAGGGCCTATAATGGCCCAGCCTTTGTAAACATATTCAATGTTCACATTTGAGGCTTTGAGTGCAACCTTCTTTTTATCACCGCCGGTCAGCCAGCGTATAATCGTGTTGGGATCATAAAGATATTGTTTCGTTTCCAGGATCTCGCCGGTCTTCAACCTGTTTCTGGAAGAGGGGTCATTGATGAGCCTTGCCCTTATGCGCGACGATGTCGATTCGTATCCGAATATGGCCTCGAAGATGTCGTCTTTCCAGCCCATGTTGTCCGGATCCGTTTGCAGATATAAGGTGAAAGAGATTACGCGGTCGAGAAAAAGCCGTGTGAAGCGGTCCGTAAACTGGGGGAGCACATGCGCGCCGAAGAGGGGATTTTCGTTCTCGCTCCTCCACTTGTGCCAATTTTTTGCTATGGCGAAAGCGCTTCCGGTTTTTTTGAAGGCATAGGCAAACGACCATCTGAAAGTTGTGTTCGCTACAAATCCGAAAATATGGAGATCCTTCAAAAGTTCGCGGCTTATGTGCGGCGTCTCCACGTAGTAATGGCTGGGGAAGAGGCTCGGGTATTTGGCGATCATGGGATCTTCTTCGGCATAGAGCCAGCCGCTCGCCTGATCGCTCTGAATCCCGTCGTAGAGGAGTTTGTCTTTGTATTCGTCCCACAGTTTTGTTTCGTTCGTGACTGCCAGGAGATGAAGCTGGACCGTTTTCACGCGCTCGGAGGAGCTCAAGAGTTCGGCCACCATCTCGATCGTCATGGCCAGATCATCTTCGGTCTCCTGCGGAAAGCCGATGATGAAAGACGCGACCGGTTCGATACCGGCGGCCACGGTATCCCGCATCACGGGTATTACAAGCGACACGTCGAATTCCTTGCCGATTATTTTCTGCATGCGCGGCGATCCGCTCTCCACACCGTAGAATATCGAAGTGCAGCCGGCTTTCGCCATCATCTTGAGAAGCTTTCCGTCCACCGCGTCGACCCTTGTGCTGCAGCACCACCTCATCTCGAGCTTTCTTCGTCTTATCTCCCGGCAGAGAAGAGCGGTTTTTTCACGGTCGAGAGTGAAAAGATCGTGCGTGAAATCCACCGATCTCGCGCCGAAGCCGTATTTCAACACCTCCATCTCATCTACGATCCTTTTGGGATCTTTTTGCCGGAACCTTCTCTTCCAGAAAACGCAGGTCGAACAGAAATTACAATGATAGGGGCATCCGCGGCCTGCATCCACGAAGACGTTCGCCTTCCCCCTGATGGGATAGAGCTTGTAGGCGGGAAGCGGCAGCTCATTGATGTTGGCGATGAGCGGGGCGTCTTCGTTGCGGCGCACCTTTCCGTCTTTTCGGTAGGTTATCCCGCGCACTTCTTCGATGGATATGTCTCCGGCGAAGGCCTTCAGAAGATCCAAGACTACCATCTCTCCCTCGCCGCGCACGATAGCGTCGATTTCGTGAAACGCCTCAAGAGTGGCAACGTCGGTGTGGGTCGCCTGCGGGCCGCCTGCAAATATCGGGACGTCGGGGCTAAGCTTTCGCAGGGCGGCCGCGATCCTCAGCGTATATTGATAAGAGTTTGCAAGCGAGGAGAAGCCCACGGCGTCGAAGTTTTTTTCGGCCAGCCGTTTCGCCATCTCTTCTTCAAACCCTTCGGCCGCCTTGATTTCACCGGACACTATCCAGAGGTTGGGATCGACAACTTCCACCTCAAAGCCCGCCGGTTCGAGCACGGCCGCCAGACACAATGGCCCCAGCGGCACGCGCGCATCAACAGCTGTCGGCTGCAACATGTTTATATTGAGGGCTGCGACGAGACCGATTTTCATAAGATGGCGAAATATAGCTCACTTTGAGGCAAAATAGAAGGGGAGAAAAGGGTTGCACGGGGCCGAAACTTCGATATGATTTCGCACGCTATGCCGGAACAGGATCTTCCATTCGCGCCGCGTTACAGCTTTCAGGCCTATCACCTGACAGAGATCTTGAAGCTCAAGGAGATAGACCGCCTCTTTTCGCAGACGGTGATAACGCGGAGCTCGACCAAGCTCGTTTATCAGGAGAGTGAGACGGGATATTTTTTCATCTTCCGTTTCGGCTCAGTTGTCTTTTTCAACGTGGAGCCGGGAAGACAGACGGCGATCATAGAAAAGATAAAGACCGTCATCGGCATCAAAGAAGCGGTCATTACAAGCGAAGAGCTCTTTGTCGACGTCCACAAGGAGGGCAAAAACGAGGTCCTCTTTGAGCGCGTTGTGCTCGATCGTTTGTCCTTCGAGCGCATCGATGTTTTGGCTCTAATTCTCGCGCAATCGACCGCCTCGAATATTTCGAGCTGACCGTAGACGAGCTTCTGAAAAAGAGCGGCAAGATAACAAGCGATCTTCGGGATAAGGGCAGGATGCGCATGGGCGAGAAGGCGATAAACAAATTCATAGGCATGTGCATGCTGGCTAAGCAGGATATGGTCTCCACTATGTATCTTCTCGATAC
>JBGSNL010000034.1:0-3670 GCA_041739675.1 bacterium | reverse complement strand
AGTTTCATCATCGAAAGCTCCTAATCTTTACTCCTTGATTGCGTGACGTGCATGCCGACGAGTCTTGCCACCATTATCGCAAGATAGACGCAACCCGTGACCCCCTCTATAGAGGATGTTATCTTTATAATGGGATGAATGGGCGTCATGTCGCCGTAGCCTATGGTCGTAAGCGTCGAATAGCTGAAATAGATGAAATCGGAAAGATGTATGGCGCTCAGGCTTGCGATCTCTTCCGTATACTTGAACGACTGATCCAGAGCCAGGCCCATCGCCGCATAGACGAAGGCAAAAAACATCCCGATCAGCATATATATGCATATGCTGCCAATTATTCTGTCTGTCGTTATGCGATCGGTAATGAAGACGTAGCGGGCAATCGCGAAGATCGCGACCAGTATGAAGATTGAATATCCAACAGAACAGATAAACAGGCCCTCAACTATCGTGTATTCGGCAAGGCCCGGGATATAGTGCGTGAGCCCGCCCGCCAATGCAATGGCGCCGCTTATGAGCGCCAGAATTCTGGGAAGCCTTTTCTCCCAAATCGTTTCGATGACCGAGCCGAAAATACCCAGGAGGCCGATGACGAAAAAAACGGAGACTATTATGTTGCCCTTCAGGAACGCCGAGAGAAAAAGCAGGACGACCTGCGAAATGAGAATCGACCAGTAATGTCTCATCCGAAACCACTTGAGCATGGGGGATTTATAGCAGATGGACAGATGATGCTCAACGAAATTGAGGGCTTGCGAATTTCGTCTCTTTATTATTGGATGCGGCAATGTTTTCATTTTCGGTCGTTCAAAAAGGAAAAGGTACGCTGGGGAGGTTAGGACGTATTGAGACGGCCCATGGCGCCATTGATACCCCCGCCTTCATGCCCGTAGGGACGCAAGCCACCGTGAAGGCCGTGCTCCCTTCGATGCTCAAAGAACTTGGCGCGCAGATAGTCCTTTCAAACACCTACCACCTCTTCTTGAGACCCGGGCATGAGCGCATCAAAAAACTGGGAGGGCTCCACAAGTTCATGAACTGGGACGGGCCGATTCTGACCGACAGCGGCGGCTTTCAGATATTCTCGCTTGCCGATCTCAGGAGCAAAATCACGGAAGATGGAGTCGAGTTTCAATCCCATCTTGACGGCGGCGACAGACATTTTCTGACCCCCGAACTTGCAATCGAAATCCAGGAGGCGCTGGGGAGCGATATAATGATGGTGTTAGATGAGTGCCTCCCCTTTCCGGCGACGGAAAAACAGGCGCGCGAATCGATGGAGCTTTCGCTCAGGTGGGCGGATCGCTGTCTCGCAGCGCGCACATCGGAGAACGCGCTCTTCGGAATCGTGCAGGGCGGAATGTTTCCGGAGTTGAGAAGGGAATATATCGAAAAACTTTCCGGATCGTTTGACGGTTATTCAATCGGCGGACTCTCCGTCGGCGAGCCGGTTCCCATGATGTACGAGATCGCCCAAATCTGCACTGCCGCGCTCCCCGAAGACAAGCCACGCTATCTCATGGGCGTCGGAACTCCTGAAGACCTTCTTGAGTGCATCGACCGCGGGATCGATATGTTCGACTGTGTGCTCCCCACAAGAAACGCCAGAAACGGGCATCTCTTCACCGCGAAGGGGGATTTCAACATAAGAAACGCGGAGTTCGCCGACGACCCGCGCCCCGTAGACGAGAATTGTTCCTGCGAAACATGCAAAAACTACAGCCGCGCTTATCTGCGCCATTTGGCCCTTTCCCGCGAAATCCTTTCATCCGTGCTTAACACAATTCACAATTTACATTTCTACCTCAATCTGGTAGAGCGTGCGCGACTTTCAATCAGGCAGGGAAACTTCAGTGAATTTAAAAGGGATTTTTTAATAAATAGAAAGGAGTCAAAATGAATTTTTTCATCAGCACAGCCCACGCAATGGCACAGGCGCCGGGAGGCGGTGCGGGCCAGCAGTCCAGCCTGTTCTCAACGCTCGTTCCGCTTGTCGTGATCTTCGCCATCTTCTATTTTCTCATGATCCGTCCGCAGCAGAAACAGCAGAAGAAAATCAAGACGATGCTCGAAGCCCTCCGCAAAGGCGACAAGGTAGTCACCCGCGGCGGTATGCACGCCACCGTTTACGGGATCGCCGACAACGTCGTAACGCTGGAAGTCGCTGAAAATGTGAAAATAAAATTCAGCCGCGAAGCGATTGCGGTAGTCCAACCACAAAACCAGTAGAGGGAAATTATGCCAAGCAGCTGGAAATGGAAGGTCATCCTTCTTTCCTTCCTGACTCTCTTTGCCGTCTACACGCTCATCCCCACATTTGCGGGGTTCAGGGAGATATCCGACAAGGCAATGGAGGAAGGCAAACCGCTTCCGTGGTACTTTGCAGTCTTCCCCGCAAAGTGGATCAACATGGGCCTGGACTTGAGGGGCGGTATCTACCTTGAATTCGAAGTGGAGCTGGGAAAGGCCATAGAGAATAAGGTGGACATGATGGTCGCCGATCTCGAGCGCAGCTTCATGGACGAGAAGATCGCGGTCACAAGCATCAGGCAGGATACCTCGAACCACACGATCGTTATCACCTCCGCTTCGGAGGGCGAGCTCTCAAGTGCCCTTGAGTATGTGAACAAAAACTGGGCGGACACCCTTGTTAAAAAATCGGCGACGGCGGGGACTGAACCTACGCTTGTTTTAGGCCTCACCGACAAATACTACGACTTCATCAACAGCCAGATTTCAAAACAGGCCCTTGAAAAGGTGCGTAACCGCATCGACCGTTACGGCGTTTCAGAACCGACTATCCAGAGGCTGGGTTCGAACCGCATCGCTGTCGAGCTCCCCGGCATGAAGGACCCGGACCGCGCCATCAATATCATAAAGAAGGCCGGCCAGCTTGAGTTCAAGATCGTGGATGAGACTATACCTACTCCCAAACTTCAGCAACTGGTCGAAGAGGCGAAAAAAGAAAATCAGATCCCCGACGACTATTCGATAAAGACCGTGGCGGCGATCAACGAGGCGCTCAAGGGAAAAATCCCGGCCGACGATGAAGTGGCCTTTGAAACGCAGATGGATCCCGTCACGAAAAAAACCACGGGCGGAATTCCTTATCTTCTGGGACGCAAGGCCGAGGTGACCGGCGACATGCTCAAAAACACGCAGGTCAACGTGCAGAACAACGAACCGTACGTGAGCCTGAGCTTTGACGCGGTTGGCTCGCAGCGCTTCGGCGAGACCACGACGAAGAATGTCGGAAAAAAGATGGCGATCCTGCTGGACGGAACCGTCACCAAGGCGCCGGTCATCAGAGAGCCGATCATGGGCGGACAGGCCCAGATCACTCTGGGGTACGGAAATTATAACGAACTCATGAAAGAGGCTGAAGACCTCTCGCTCGTTTTGCAGGAAGGCGCGCTCCCTGCGCAGCTCACCGAAGCGACGAAAACGATCATCGGTCCCTCGCTCGGCAGCGACTCTATCCACAAGGGCGTGTGGGCGGCAATAGTTGGAACTCTAATCGTCGTGATCTTCATGATCGTCTACTACAAGTTTTCAGGCTTTCTGGCCGACCTGGCGCTCATTTTCAACTTCCTTTTCCTTCTGGCCGCGCTTGCACTCTTCCAGGCCACGCTCACGCTTCCCGGTATTGCAGGTATCGCGCTGACATTCGGTA
>JBGSNL010000013.1:0-4989 GCA_041739675.1 bacterium | reverse complement strand
GTCTGCGCAATGGCGGCGATCTTCTGATCTTTTGAATCCTGCGCGTTGGAAATACCTCCGAATGAAAACATCAATCCAGCAACCAGGAAAACCGCGATAGTTTCAAGTCTTCTCATCTTTCCTCCTCTATATTATTGTAATGCCACATCCTCAGGTTCGTCAGGGCTCCACATCTCATATTCGTCCTTGACGGGCAAAGGCGTCAGCATATCGTAGTTGATAGAACCCACCTTCTGTTCCAGATCGGCAAGCGCCACATTGTACTCAAAGACCGCCTGAAAGTACTGGCCGCGCGTTAAGAGCACAAGCTGCAGTGCGTCTGTATAATCCTTCTCATCGCCGATGCCGATATCAGAATTTGTCTTCGCTAAAAACATCATCTGATGGGCCATCGATTCTGCCTTTCTGGCCCTTCTCACATCATCCTGTTTTCTTACTGCAGTCATATAAGCCTTTTCGGTCTCGAGCTTCAGACCCTTCTCGCCTATGAGCTTTTCATAAACGGCCTTGAAGTACTCAGCCTTCGCTTTTCTAATCCTTCCGACCCCGCCGTGTATATCGAGTGTCCCCGACAACTGAAGGCCGAATCCCGCTCTCGAATAGTCGAACGGATCGTTGAAATCGTCCTGAAAAGCCAGATTCCTGATGGGCGATGTCGTTCTTCCTATTTCGACGAAGAATGCCGCCCCCGCCTTCGGCCCCATTTTCTGTTTTTCCAATGTGTACTGCTTCTTCTTGGTATCGACTCCTATCTGCATGAGATGCATATCCGGCCTGTGTTCGACCGATGCCTTCACATATTGCTCAAGCGAAGAGAGCTCCGCCATGGTCGGTTTCAAAAGGTTGTCGACGATTCTGAATTTCACCTCCGGGTCGAGACCCATCTGAATCTTCAAGCCCTCGTAGGCCATCTCCCTGTTCTGCCTGGTTTCAGCGAGCCTTTTTTCCATATCGACCTTGAAAACTTTGAGCTTCAGAAGATCGTAGGGTGAATGGGTGGGGACCTCCTGTGTAGCCTCGTCTTTGAGTTTGTTGCCGATCTTTTCGATGGCGTCCGCAAGGAGCTTGTCCAGCTCGCCCGCAAGAAGTATTCCGTTGTAGAGCTGCTTGACCACGAAGGCCGTCGCCTCGCGCTCTTTCACCTCGTATTCCTTGGACGCTGCCAGCCCGTTTTCAGCCAACCGTTTTGCGGTAAGCAACTGCCCCGATGCAAATACCGGCACCGCGACAGCAAATCTTATGCTGTTGAAGAGCGCCAACTCCCCTTCGAAAAAAGCGTCAAAGGCGCGCGTGGCGTCTGTCGGCACGGGTGCAATTCTGTACTGATAGTCGATGATTGGCATCCAGGCACCTTTTGCCTCTGTCAATTGCCCTTTTGCCGCCTCTATTCCTAGTCCGGCTCCAATCACCTTCTGGTTGTTTTCAAGCGCCCTCTTTATGCAATCGTCAAGCGTCAGAACGAGAGTCTCATGCGTGGAGAGAACGTCCGCATCCTGGGCATAGGAGGGCCCGCCCGCGGAAAGGCACAAATAAACAGCTACAAACGCTATCCATAAAAAAATACGCCTGATCGGCATAGGAGGTGAACCCACTAACAAATAGCCCAAGGGAAATCAATGATTTATAGAGGAGAAATTTCGGGGTGTGATAAACCCGTTGGTTTTATGGGTAAAGTGACGAAAAACTGGCTTCCCCTGCCTATTTTACTGGCAAACCACAGCCTGCCACCATGGAGCTCGACAATCTTCTTTGAAATCGCCAGCCCCACGCCCAATCCTTCATGCTCCCTGTTCAGATCACCATCAGCCTGACAAAATCCTTTAAGGACCGTCTCCTGCTTATCTTCAGGAATGCCTATCCCCGTGTCGGTGATGCATATCTTTAACATCTCACCGCATTTCGTAGCAGTGACGGTTACCTTGCCCCGCTTTGTGAACTTCGCAGCGTTGTCGAGAAGATGTCTTATCACTTCCGTCAAACGGAGTTCATCTCCGTAAACAGATGGTGTTTCGTCCGCCATCTCCAGACAGAACTTGGTCGCATCGTTGAAAGGAACCGCCTGCGCAACATCGCCTACTATGCGCCTGAGATTGATTTTCTGCACATTGAGTTCGAGGTGGTTGGCCTCTATCTTGGACAGGTCCATAATCGCGTTGACCGTCTGCAGCAGGCGTTTCCCCGATTTGTGGATCATCGCGGCGTGGCCCTTGCCCTCCTCGGAGAGCGGACCGTCCGCGCCGTCTCTCAATATCTCCGAGAATCCGATGATAGATCCCAAAGGCGTTCTAAGCTCATGGGAGAGATTGGCGAGCAGCCGGCTCCTGAACTGCATCGCCTGCTCCAGCGAAAAATTCTGGCGCATGAGCGCGCAGTTCAAATCGACGTTCCTTATCGCCGAAGTGAAATAAGACGCCAGCAAGCGCAGAAGGTCGCGCGTTTCGCGGTCGTAATCGCCGGCTTTTCTGCCGCCGATATTGAGCACCCCGTAGAGCGTGTCGCCCAGAAAGAGCGGCACACACGCCTCGGCATTGAACTGTACGCAATAGCGCAGACCGTCGCTTTTGATTTCGCTCATCTGTTTTGACGAGACAAGCTGCGAGCGCGTGACGACGACTCTTTTCTTTTCCACCCACGACAAAAATCCCTTCACATTGTCGGCATCGATCGAAAAAGTCTGAAGCCCCTCCGACGCGCAGATCTGAAAATTCCCGGAAGAGTTTCGTATGAGAAGCGACGCGCCCGTGGCGCTTATCGTGCGGCATGTCGCGGTGAGGATCGCGGGATAAAGTTCATGGTGATTTTTTATCGCATTGAAACGATCGAGGTAATCGGCAAAGATGCGGCGATAGTCATACTGCGGGCGGAAAAGCAGATAACGCCTGACAAAACTCACGATGCTGTTCCAGCGATACAGGCCGCCGACAATTGCCAAAAGACCTGTCACAATGCCGGTCGATGTCCATATGATCGGCATCGAGGCGGACAGAAACTGAGCTGAAACGTGGACCAGTTCCACTTATTTTCCCCCATTTAAAATGAACTAGGCACATTATACTGAAACTTCAATAGGTTGACAAGATAATCTCATAAAACTATGAGCTTTTTTCTCAAACCTATTGATGTATAGGGGGACTTAAGTTAGTATCCGGCACATGAAAAAACGTCTCCGGGACCTCCGCGTCCTACTACCATTTCTCGTCATTTCAATTGTAATCGCCGCGCTTTTGACCTCGGGACAGGGCCCATCATCAATCAAGAAAAATCCCTATTCGCTGCCCGAGGCGAGATATGTCGCCATGACCCTTCAGGCGATCCAGAAGGAGTACCTGGATAGAGAGAGGACCGATCCGCGCCAGATGCTTGAAGGCGCGCTGAATCAGGTACAGAGAAGAATTCCCGAGATACTGGCGCAGTTCGAAGATCATAAAAGCGTGCTAGTCACGGTGGATGTTGCGTCCAAACGTTTTCCGCTTCGTGATCTCGATTCTCTCACAGGCCTTCGGAACATCCTTCAGGAGATACTCGCCTTCATCGATACTCATTATACCGGTGATACGGAGAGGCCAGAGATAGAGTATTCTGCCGTTGACGGGATGCTCTCCACACTTGATCCGCACTCATCATTCATGCCGCCCAAGGTCTATCAGGAATTCAAAGTCGGCACGAGGGGCGAGTTCGGAGGCTTGGGGATTGTTATCAGCGTCAAGGATGGCAACCTCACTGTAATCGCACCGCTCGACGGTACGCCCGCCGCTGCGGCCGGCATAAAGGCAGGCGACAAGATTATCCAGATTGGAGACGAATCGGCAATCAGCATGTCGCTCACCGACGCCGTCAACAGGCTCAGGGGCGACGTGGGCACGAAGATAAAAATAGTGCTGGATAGGCCGGGAAGATCGGAACCCGTCACGATGACTCTGACCCGAGCCCTCATCAATATAGAGAGTGTGCAGCACGACATGCTGACGCAGAATGGAAAGAGGATCGGCTATCTCAAAGTGAAAAACTTCCAGTCGAATACGAATGAAGATGTCGAAACGGCCCTCGAAGAATTTCACAAGGGCGATGCCAAAATCGACGGTCTGATCCTCGACATGCGGAACAATCCGGGCGGCCTTTTGAACCAGGCCGTGGATCTTGCGGACCACTTCATCTCCAAGGGAACGATTGTTTCAACTGTGGGAGTGGGAGGTTCCGTCATAGATTTGAGCGAGGCGCATCAGGCGGGGAGCGAACCCTCTTACCCCATTGCGGTGCTAATAAATGAAGGGTCGGCGTCCGCGTCGGAAATCGTTGCCGGCGCGATAAAGGAGCTGAACCGCGGCATCGTCATCGGGCGCAGGTCGTTCGGCAAGGGATCGGTCCAGACGATATTCGAAGTGGGCGGCGGCGCCGCCTTGAAGCTCACGATCGCAAAATATCTTGCGGCCGGAACTCTTCCCATACAGTCAATCGGGCTCTCCCCTGACGTCGAATTGCTGCCGATAACCGTCGACGCGAAGGCGATGGACCTTATTGAAGATGAAACGATAAGCGAGAAGAGCCTTGAAAAACACCTGGAGGAGAAGGGCAAAGAAGAGCTGCCGGCCTACCGCGTCCGCTTCCTGCTGCCCAAGGAAGACCAGACAGACGAGGCAAGAAGCGCGAAGGAGTACGCGAAGAAACCGAAGATCGAGGACGACTTTGCCGTGCAGCTTGCCTTCGATCTTTTGACCAAGGTGAGCGAAGCCGGAAGAAAGAAGATGATCGAAGAGATCAAGGCGCCTGTGGCATCCGCGCAGGCGGCGCAGGAGATTGAAATTGCAAAACGCCTCAAGGTGCTGGGGATCGACTGGAGCGTGGACGGGGCGAAGGGAAAACCCCAGCTCAAGGTTGCGTTCGATATCAAGAAGGGCACGACAACTCTCAAAGAGATAAAGGCGGGTCAGGAGGCGATGCTCGAACTTAGGGTGACGAACATAGGCGACGGGCCGCTTTATAAACTGCTGG
>JBGSNL010000007.1:0-3263 GCA_041739675.1 bacterium | reverse complement strand
AGGATGTGAAGTGCGGCGTTCACTGCTGCGCGCGCGTCATTTGCCGGCGACGCGAACCGTGTGTTGAAAAATGTGCGCACGAAACGCGACGGCGGCGTGGCGTCTCCCGGCAGGCCGCGCATCCCCGCTCCATGGCCGGTGGGCGGCAGAGTGACGCCGTTCGCCACGATTGCTTTCGCGTCGACGGCATCTAGGTTGACGTAGTTGCGCAGATTCGTGAGCTGCCAGGGAAACGCGGGCGAATTTGTCAAAACGCCGATGGGGTTGTCATAGACGTTCATCTCACCGTCGGCGAATTCGATCACTGCACTTTTTCCCATCGCATCGTGCAACGCAACATGCAACGGGGGAACGCTCTTGAGCAAAGGATTCACCTTTCCCCAGACAAAAACATCGTGAAGTGCCGGCTTTACATCGTCGACGCCCGAAAAATTGCCCAGAAGCCACGAAGCGAAGTCCAATATCTCGATCGCCCGATCGCTCTTATCGGCGGAAATCTCCTGATAGCGTGTCTCGGGGAACCAGAGGAATCCAAGCGACAGCCCCTTCTCGTTTAGCCCGTCGTTGGGCCCTTCCTTCCCCATGGAGGTCATCATCAAGTAGCCGTACTTTGAAGTCCACGCGAGGCCCTTTTTCCCTCCCGGTGCGATGCTCTGAACCGATTCTCCGCGCGGATGGACAACCGCCAGCGACGCCATAGGCTGCGCGAACTCCATCGAACGGCCCACGACAATCGCACCGTCCTTCGCTGTAACCCTGAACGTCGTGCAGGCATCGGCAACCTGCGCTGCAAAAGCGGTCATCATGAAACACACGGCCAGAATCTGACAAACGTATCTTCTCATATCGCAGCTCCTTTTTTTTGCTTTCGGCAATATCGCATAAGTCAAATTTCAAGACCACGAAAAAAAGGGACGTTTCTCCTCTCCGGAGAAACGTCCCCTTTCTCTCACGCGAAGTTAAATCAAGCCGGTCAGCTCCACAACTGGACACCGTGCATGTGCTGCTCGAGGGCCTCGTCTTCGCAGATATCTTCGATATCGGTTTCGCCCTCGGTGCATATGACGTGAGTGTGCCAGATATTCTCCCCTCCTTCACTCGTGCACATCTTGCGCATTACTTCCGATATGGGCCTGGTGCCTACGCAACCGTCCGGGAACATATTTCCATGAAAGTTCGTAAACATAACGCCCCCCTTTCGTTTCTATTTATAAGCCCATTAACCCCATCACAATTATCTTGTAAAATTATAAATAGTCATTTATCTATTCCGCACAGGCATATATGGAACTTATCGATTTAAAGATCTTTGCGGCCGTGGTCGAGCACAAAACCGCCACCAAAGCGGCCAAGATGCTGGGAATGACGCAGCCCGGGGTGAGCAAGCACATCTCCCGGCTTGAGGGCCATGTCGAAGGCAAGCTCTTCAGGCGCGACGGAAAATATCTCGTCGTCAATGAGTACGGCGAGTTCCTCTATGAAAAGGTGAAAAAGATTCTGGGCGCGGTGGATGAGCTTTCCGATTGCTCCTACAACGCTCTTCTGCCCATCGGTTCGTTAAAGCTCGGCCTGACCGACGCCGCGACTCTCATCGTCACTCCGCCGTCTCTCATAGAGTTTCGAAAGCGTTATCCGCGCATCCATATCTCGCTCGACGTCGACAGTTCGACACATATAGAGGAAGGGGTATTGAAAGGTCACTACGATCTGGGCGTCATCACCGCGCCGCCGAAACCCAACCCTCTTTTCGCGCATGAGAATCTCTACGAGGATTTCATCGACGCCGTCGTCGGCCACGATCATGTGCTTGCAAAGAAGAAAAGCGTGACCCTTGAGGACATCACCGGCTATCCTCTCATAATCAGCCCGCGCCGCCGGCGCACAAGATCGATAATCGAAGAGGTCTTCAAAGAGCACGGCGTGAAAATCAACGACACACTTGAAGTGTATATTCCCACGGCGGCGGTTCGCCTGGCGGAGGCCGGCCTGGGTGTGGCACTTCTCCCGCGAACTTTTGTGGGAAGGGAACTTCCGCGATCGAGCTTCGTGCATCTGCCGATTACCGGCAACCCGATAAAACGCACGCTGTGCATTATAAGGAAAAAGGATTCGGAGCTCACCGAGGCGGCCGGCTTTTTCTATTCCATCATCCTCAAGAAATCGAAGACGGTCTAGATCAATCCGGAAACTGCGTCCTTACTGTTGCGGAGTGGAGGAAGGACCCTGGGCTCCCTTATAGCACCAGCCCATCGCGTCCGTGAATGAATCAAAGTTGTTTTTGTTTTTTGAGCGATCGACGGCCACTGCCTTATTGTCCGCTGCTGTCAAGATTAGGCAGCCGGTGTCGGACATGTAGGAATATCTGTTCTTGTTATCAGGGCTGTACTCGATGTGGGCCAGATCGTATCCCGTTGCGCCAAATAGACCCGTCACACCTGGAAATGCGCCGTCGCAATCCACGATCGTTCCGTTCTTGGCGGCGGTCGAAGTGCAATTGAATCCGTTTGCCGAGAAGACGTTTGCAGCCTGAGCAAGCGACGATGCAAGAAGAACAGAAGAAATGATGAACAACACCTTTATGAATTTTCCCATTTTTTTCTCCTTTGTATTAGCCAGATTTATTATCCACCGCTTTTATCGGCATATGCCTAAAATAGTTTCGTCCTTTTTTAAAGAGACTGATATGCTGATTTTTAAAGGGGAATTTGGATGGAAATGTCCCCTTAATCCCTCCGCCCTTCTATAGAAACGCTCACCGCATAATCATCAAGCGATTCGTTTCCTTTGAGGCTATCCAGTATCGCCCTGCCTATGGGATCTCTCGTGTCGGGATCGATGCAGGCCGAAGACCCAGTGACCGTAATTTTCACATCTTTCAATCCGGCATCACGTACGATTTTTTTATACTCATCAATTAGAATCGCCCCCGCGACACAACCCACATAGGCCTCAATGCTCTCACGAACTTTTGCCGGAAGCTCTTTTTTCAGTGCGATATCGGAGATCGATATTCTCCCGCCGGGTTTGAGAACCCTAAAAATATCGCGAAAGACCTGAGGCTTGTCGGCCGAAAGATTGATGACGCAGTTGCTGATGACCACATCGACCGAATTGTCCGCGACCGGCAGTTTTTCTATCTCGCCATGTCTGAACTCCACATTTTCGATCTTATTTTTTTTAGCGTTCTGTCTCGCTTTGGCCACCATTTCGAAGGTCATATCGACACCGATGACTTTGCCTTTCGGGCCCACCTTCGCCGCGGC
>JBGSNL010000004.1:0-16704 GCA_041739675.1 bacterium | reverse complement strand
CGCCCGTGTCGAACACCCCGGTGACGGAGCTTTGCGCGCCCGCGGACCCGGATGAGGAGCGGGGGGCCGGACTCGAAGGCCCGCGCGATCCTGCGGGCGAAGCAGCCCCGCCGCGGTTCCCGCCTTTTTCCCCCTTCCTATTATAATAGTCCGTGAGATATGCGTCGGCGGAAGGGGCCGATGTCATTGCCATTGCTTCGCCTTTGTCGAGCAGCGGTCTTATGAAATGCCATATGCGTCTGGCGGATAGAAAGAGCGCGTTCCTCAAGTCGGCCCTTCTGAAATTTGTCAGATCTTCCAGCTCCGCCATTGCTTTCAAAACAAGTTCACGGCTCACGTTCTTGAGCGGTCTACTGGCTGCAGCGTGGATGATTCCGTCCAGAAGGCCCAGCCCAGCCCGTCGCGCAGCCATGTAGGTCATGAAGCGCGTGGCTAGCTCGTGCTCGCCGTCGCCCAAAACGACGATGATCGATCTTCTCCTCGCGTCGCTCGCGTCTAATTCCTGAGGACTGCCGTTTATCAACATTTCAGGCGTTGGCGGGCCGCGCAGTATCAACCGGAAATTTTCAGGTTTCATCCTTGTCTTCGGGAGCAGCGAGAAGGTTGCAGCCCAGATATCATGAAAGCGTGGCATGTCGCCGGCCTTCCGCGCGATTCTTTCCAGCTTCTTGAGACCTCTTCTCCACTCGGCATGATCGAACGACCTTACCTCCGCGGGAAGCCCCGCAAGGTAACGTTGAAATCCGGGGTTCAAACCGTCCGGGTTCGAGATCATGAGCATCATTCCAAGTCCGATCCGGCTGAAATCATCGGAAAAGGCGAGTTTCGCTATATTGGAGAGCGTGTTGAGCTCCGGATTTTGGAGTTCGACGGTCGATACGGATTTCACGATGGCCAGCGCGGCGGACTTGAAGGCCAAAAGTTCGCGTTTTTGTGCCGCGGTTGCGCGTCCGCTCCGCGAGACAATTTTTGTCTGAATGAAATCGGCGAGTCTTTCGTACTCAGCGATCAGAGACCGCATGAGAACGAGCGCATGTGTTGACGACGCGGTGGGATAGTTTGCGGGATCCGAAAGGAAACGTCCGAAGCCGGCGCGAAGCGCAGAAGGAAGCGCGGAAGGGTTTCTAGCGAGCTCCGTAATTTGGTCCTGGGAAAGACTCAGGGCGTAGTGCGAGATGAGCGCGTTGAGCTCTCGTTCCTCTTCGCTGCCCGGCATTGCTACTCTTCCGGATTTGGCGGCGAGTTCCGCTCTGTAGTCGCCCACGTCAAGCGTCATGTTGAACAGGCGAGCCAGCGCTGCAATGGACATGTGTGCTCCTTGTATTCGACACTTTATCGCCGCGGCTCTTAAAAAGTTGCTATAAAAAAACGGGCCCCTTTGGGGCCCGTTTATTATGGATTAAACGGCTTGGATCAACGCACTACGATCTGCGCCGGTCTCACGGTTGTGGCTATGACCGGCCTTGCCAGTCTGGTCTGGATTGCCGCACGGGCGCCGGCGATCTGTGTGCGGCCGGCTCCATGCGCTCTTTGTTGCGCGATACGATGGGTGCCCGGGTATAATGGCGCGGCGACTCCTAAATTTGCACCGATTGTCTCGCCCGTGTTTTCAATGAGGCCGGTCACGGTGGAGGCCCTCGCGTTTCTTGCGGCAAAGGGGGGCGGAGGGGTCGACCCGTTTGTCGCTCCATTCGCGCCTGCAGCACCGTTCGTCGTTGGCGGCAGGCTCCTTCTGCTTATGAGCCCCGTATATCTTTCAAAGGGGAACGTTGCCGGGTCTTCGGTGTCCAGCATCTCGGCAAAGCTTTCATTCTCCAACGTCGCCAGCGCCTTGCTGTTTGAATCACGATCCGCTTCATCCAGGCTGATCACGTCCCGTATAAGGCGCGCGCGGATGTCGTTGATATCCTGTGTTGCAAAAATGCGTAAGAGTCTTTCGTCGACTCCTTGCTTGCCGTTCTGGATGAGAAGCCTCTGATAAAAATCGGTCAGGAATTCCAGACCCTCAGTTTCGCGCAGCCAGAGGTCCCGTGACGAGGACCTGTCGGCAAGTTTTTGATTTATCGGTATCAGATATTTTTGTATTGCCGCGAGGAGGGCGGGCGTGTTGAAGAGTGCGATACTTACGTCCAGATATTCCTGCATCTCATATCCCAATGAGGAGTGGGCGTCTTGTCTCATAAGCTCAAAAATGGACAACAATGTATCGTCAAGGAGGCGGTAATTGGAGGCTGCCATGTGAACGGTCGCCCACAGACGGCTACTGCCAAGCCCTTCCCGTTCGAGCTGAAGATACAACCGCGCGGCTTCTGCGCGGCCCTCTTTGAGCATCACATACAAAGAGTTTCTCGCAGCCTGATGTCCGGTGCTCTCCCAGTTCGCGTTGCCCACAAAGTTGTCGAGCCACATTCTTATGGCTTCGGATCTTTCCGCATGATCGTCCTGCTCGTCAAGTTCAAGTCCCGTTCTATTTCGCGTATCATCGATGTAAGACGTCCACGCATCGATACCAGCAAAACGTGACACTCCGTGTATCAGTCTTTCCACATCAGCAGGAATGAGAACTTCCTTTCCATGTTCCAATAAACTCAGAAGGCCTGCCCACAGCATCCGTGAGTTAACCTCAAACTGACCGTCCCAGCCCTGAGCCATTGTCAGCAAATCCAGTTCCTCGTTTGCACTGTGCACCGATTGCAATCTGGCGTCGAGGATATGGGAAACGATTGTGCGCGCTGACCCGAATATCGGCGCCTCTCTGTCGAGTACCGCAAGATCAGTTCTCATGTGCCGGTAATTTTGCGCAAGCGAGTCGATGAACATTCTGCGAGGAGAACCGGCAGGAGGCAAAGAGCGCAAAAGAAGTTCGTTGTATCGGGCGAGCACCTCCGGCCGGCGCGAGCCCGCATCACTGAGGCTTGGGGGAAGCGGGTCCATTTCCAAATCTTCCTCCAACTTCCGGATGGTGCCGAGGAAGCGATCGCTTCCATTTACATCATAAGCATATTCGACGTACGCCGAATGAAGTAAATCCACCGCATCCGCCGCAGTCGTGTATTCCCATATAGGGGAGTCGAGGTCGATTGCCCTGGCCAATTCCAAACGTGGATCACCCATGGTCTGTCTCCTTTTTTTTGTAATTTCGTCGCGCTATATATTATGAGAGCTGTGCCGTCAACGGCAAACATGTGGCAAGTAGCGATGTTTAGATGTTTCTACGATGGCGGGAATGGCAAAATATTATAACAGCGGCATCAGCGGTTGTTGCCGGCAGATATCGAGTTATTGCGGAGATCGCGTTGCCTAATTTTCAGCGAACTGGCATTGTTGGCCGTGCGGCCGGGGATGCTATCGTTGTTCTTGCTTGTCCGATCTGTATCGCCCTACAGGCGCCGGCGAGCTGAGTATGGCCGTAGCGTCTTTGGGTTCTTCCCGCTGTGCTGCGCGTGGCTGGATGTACGTGCGCTGCACCTGCGAGATTTGCGCCGCCGCTCGTCTCGCCGGTGTCACCGACGAGACCTGTCACACTGGGACTGGCAACCGGAGAGGGTGTGCCGCGCGCAGGAGTTATGTCTGAGCGAAAGTCTCTCAATGCAAGCTGGAACGCGGTGTCATCCATTTGCGATCGCGGCCCGACAGTGCGTTCTATGAAATCGCCGCGGATTTTACCTTTACCGGTGGACGACGTTACAGGATAACCATCGGCTGTATCCCACCAGATTGAAAACGCGTATTTTCTGCCGTTCTCATCAATGGTCGGAAATAAGAAAAAATGCAGCTTTGAATCGGCCACCCTCATCGCCAGCCATTCTCCGTTGCGAATGAGCTCGGCAAGGTCCGCCCGTATTTCTTCGCGCCCCCATCTTGCAACATTGGCTCTGCGTGTCAGTAACTGAAGAAATAAGGAAGCATCGTCGAAATTGCCCCTGACAACAATGCGCATCGCCTCGCTTTCCGTATCGGGCCTGTGGAGTTGAATCCTGTATTCAATATTCGAACCGCCGGCGGAACGGACCGGCAGGAAATCGTTTGTATCAAATCTGCGCCATCCGGCCAGAACGGTCCTGACTCTGTATACTATACGCCGAGCCATGGAGACTTCGGAATGCAAATTTCTATCAAGACCCGGGTTTTGAAGCCGGGCAGGCGACAATGTCCTTCCTTCGCTGTCAATGAATTGTCTTGTTGGTACAATCTCTTCACCGAAGTCGAGCGGCTCAAACTGACCGTGTGGCGGTAAACCGTTTCCTATCCCGTTCGGTCCCTCTCCCGCTGCTATCATAATCTTCCTCCCCGCCCGCCTCGCCTCGCGAGCGAGGCTCGCGTGGCGGGCTGGGCCCAATCCCCCGCGCGGATGCTTAGTATATGCGCGGTTTCAGGGCAAGCAAAAATCAGAGAGCGGCCTTTAACGCACTACGGTCGTTCGTCCTGCGATAGGAGACGCCACCGGGCGGAGTGTGGGTGTGCGGATTGCCGCTCTGGCGCCGGCGAGCTGCGTGTGTCCGAATCTTCTTTGGGTTCTTCCCGCGGTGCCGCGCGTCGCGCGATGTACATCTGCAGCACCCATGACATTCGCGCCGCCGATTGTTTCGCCGGTATCTTCAGCGAGTCCGGTCACACTCGAACCTTGAGCCGCTCCTGAAGACGGTTCGGAGGGAGGAGACTCTTCAAAGGAATGACGGACATTGCCGGCAAAAATTCTGGTAATGGTGGCGCGGTAGCTTTCGAATAACGCCTTTCCATCGACATCGGAACCAATGTTCGGCGCGCTCCAGATTATTTTTCCGCCGCTCACTTCTCCGAAGAGAGCGACCTCCCTGGTAATTATGAACTGATGGCCACTCCGTGCGCCCTCAGAAAAACGGAGCACGACAGATGTCACGTCACCGTTGCTGTTAAGCAAGAAGCCGGCGCTGTCCCACACAGATCGGTTATCATTATCAGTATATTGATTGGCCAAATACCCGCGCGGCGGTTCCCTAAGCAGGTGCATAATATGGGTGGCATTTTTACCGCCTTCTGTCTTGAGGAGATGAGTTAACGCTCCGATTGGTTCTTCCGTTTTAAGTTCGATAAGTCGCTGAGGACTTGACCTGAACCGTTCGATGAAGCGCTCCATGTCGGGCGGTTTTCTTGGTGAACTTCGCTCGGTAATTTCAACGGCCCATACACTACGTGATCTATAGTCGGCTGATCTATAGTGGGCCGACTGAAAAAGAAAATTTGGTCCTCCAAATCGCCGCGCGAGCTCGTCGGTAAGAGCATGATATTCAATTAACGAAGCGACGGCGCCTACAGATGAGCCGAATACGGGAACCTTGAAATCGTTCCAATCCTCTTCGTAAGGCATTTGAATAAGGCCGGCCACATCGTAAAGATTTCCCATAACCACTACACTGTTTGTCCCTTTGTTGAGGCGAAGCACGGCGCCGCTTTCAGCTTCGATTTTCCTATAACTCGATTTGTAGAATTGATCAAAAAAGTGTGTAGGAGGCAGTTGCACAAGGGGATTGGGTGGAAACGTTGAACTAGTCGCACCGTAACGGCGTAGGTAGGAGACGACATCTTTCACGACTCGCCTATAATGGTCTGGCATGCGCCTACCGGTATCGTCGCGTGCCGACGCAGACATTGTCCGTGCCGAAGTTTGATGTGAACTTCTTCCAATCCTGCCTGCTTCGTCTCCCGCTGCTAGCATGGTTTCCTCCTCAACCCCACGCGAGGGCTTAGCGTATGCGTGTGCGGCGCGCAAGCTAGAAGTTCAATCCCTACGAGACTGGTATGCGAAATCGGCGGCGATATTATTGCAATTGGCAAAGCTCGGAGGCGTAGGGAAACTCTTCGCAGTCTCTCGGCTTGGCTGAAGTTCGCCAGATTATGGGCGTTGGAGAGAGACGAGAAGAGTTTGCCGAAAGCGTCCGAGCTTTGCCGTAAGTACTTGTCAACACTATCATTTCCCGCTATATTCCCTCCACTATGGGGGCAAAATACAAAATTGCGTTGATATCCGTTTTTATCGTCCTTTTTATCTCCGGAAGTTGCATCTTCAAATCGCCGAAACACAGGGGAGTCATGTCGTACAGACATGGCAAAGTTTTTCTGCAGTATGGAGGATATTACCGCGTGGGAGAGCTTCCCGGCGGATGGCGGCGCCTCGATTCGGACGCGCGCGCGATCACGTGGTACAACGAGAATTATAAAGCATCCATTTCAACTGACGCCTTCTGCGGAAAGAGTTTTTCGGACCGCCCACTCGATACACTCGGAGGCGAGCTGGCAAGTGCGCTCTCAAACGACCGCAAAACCACGTCGGCAAAGGATATGACGCTGGACGGGAGAGGAGCGCTTCGCCTTGCGGTAGCGGGAACTTTGGACGGCGTGGCAGTGAATATGGACATTGTGGTCGTCAAAAAAGACGGCTGCAACTTTGATTTTTACGCGGTGATGCCGCCCGATGCGCCCTACGATGTCACAAGCGATTTTGAAGAATTTTTCAAAGGGTTTCACTACTAGAGAGACCGCAGGCTAAAGCCTGCGGCTACGTATGGACCACTTGGCCATCACGCCTTCCGTTTTCAATTTCCGCGCTTTCATGGCGTCCATGGGAAGGCGTTTTTGTAATTTATGCGACCACATCGGCGGCGTATCATACCTTGCGGCGCGCACGTTCAGGGGGCTTTTCAGATACCGGTTGGATGTGGAGGAACTCGTAAGACAATTCGCCGCCATTGGAAATCGTTCCTTGATGATCGTTGTTTTGATCGCACTCTTCACCGGAATGGTGATCGCCCTTCAGCTCTGCATAGGTCTCGGCAGATACGGGCTGAAGCAGAACGTGGGCCAGATTGTCGGCCTTGCGATCTTCCGCGAGCTGGGCCCCGTGCTCACATGTCTCATGGTGGCAGCAAGAGTGGGCAGCGGCATCGCTGCGGAGCTGGGCTCCATGGTCGTGACGGAGCAGGTTCTGGCGATCGAGGCGATGGGCGCAAATCCGGTTGCAAAGCTGGTTGTGCCGAGGGTTCTGGCGACCGTCATCGCCTGTCCCATTCTCACGGTGATCGCCGACGTGATAGGATCTTTCGGCGGCATGATCATTACAGTTCGGGAAGCGGGCGTCTCGGCTAATTTCTATCTCGACCAGATTCGAAGGACAGTTTTGATAGAAGATTTCACGAGCGGCGTTTACAAGGCGATTTTCTTCGGTTTCGCGATAGCAATCATTTCATGCTACGAGGGTCTGGGCACGATAGGCGGAACGGAAGGCGTGGGCCGCGCGACCACGCGCGCGGTGGTTTTCTCGTCGATCGTAATTTTTATTTCGGACTTTTTCTTAACGAAGTTGATTGTATTTTTATAAAATGGCACCTGTCATCGAATTTCAAAAGGTTTCAAAATCGTTCGGCGCGAACAAGGTGCTGGAGAGTGCCGACCTGTCGATTGCGCAGGGTGAGACGATCACGATCATCGGCGGTTCGGGTAAGGGGAAAACCGTTTTCTTAAAACTCCTCCTCGGCGTTTTGAGACCCGACAAGGGTAATGTGCTCTTCAAAGGTGAAAGTCTGGGCGAGATGGAGGAGAAAGAGATCATCAGAATGCGCAGCCGGATCGGGATGCTCTTTCAGGGCGCGGCCCTTTTTGATTCGCTGACCGTCGCTGAAAATGTGGCGTATCCGCTGCGCGAGCATTTCAAGTACGACGAGGACAAGATCGCCAAGATCGTTGCCACAAAGTTGCAACTCGTGGGTCTTCCCGGAATCGAAGAGATGATGCCGGCAGATCTTTCGGGCGGAATGAAGAAGAGAGTGGGGCTGGCGCGCGCGATCGCAACCGATCCCGACGTGATTTTATACGATGAGCCGACAACGGGGCTGGATCCTGCGAACACGAAACGAATCTGCAACATGATCGTCGAGCTCCAGCAGAAGCTCCACGTGACTTCGATCGTCGTGACGCACGACATGGAGAGCGCTTTCCGCGTCACCGACAGGATCGCGCTCATCTACGACAAGCACTTCAGCTTTGTGGGTACGAAAGAAGAAGCGAAAAAGTCGGATGACAGGATAGTCAGGAATTTCATTGCGGGCGAGATGGAAACGGGAGACGGCTAGGAGGAATTATGAAGCGGGAGTTTTTTACTGAGGCGAGGGTCGGAATTTTCGTTATGGCGGGTCTTTTGCTGACCATGATCGTCCTTTTTCAGCTGGGCGGCCAGAACGAGATGTTCCAGCGCCAATACACGCTCTATGCGAGCTTCAAGGACATATCGGGTCTTCGCGCGGGCGCCTCTGTTCAGCTTGGTGGACTATCGGTCGGCAACGTGGACGAGATCCGTTTTCCAGAAGAGCTCCTTGAGAAACAGTTGACGGTCAAGCTGCGTATAAACAAACATTTCCAGGAGCGCATACGCCTCGATTCGGTTGCCATGGTCAACACGCAGGGGCTTTTGGGCGATAAGTACATATACATAAGCGTTGGCAGCGAAGATCAGCCCGTCATTCCCGCCAACGCGTTTGTTCCGACGAAGGAAACGACGTCCATTTTTGCCCTCGCAGACAAGGCCGGCGCGATCATGGACAACATCGGAGAGGCTGCGCAGACGGTAAATGACCTTCTCAAGACATTTGAGGGTGAGAAAGAGGGGGATCTTAAGGCATCCATCAAATCAATCCGCCGCACGCTGGAGCAGGTTGAAAAAGGGCAGGGTACGCTCCATACGCTGATATACGATCAGAAAGGCGCGGAAGAGCTGAAAAACATGCTGTCGTCGATGAAAACGGCGTCTGCGGACCTGAAAGAGATTCTGGGTTCCGTCAGAAGGGGCGAAGGTACGCTGGGCATGCTTATCCGCGATCCCGGCCTGTATAATGATTTGAGGACGCTTCTCGGGCGCGCGAACCGAAACGTGCTGATGAAGGCCGTCGTGCGCGCGACGCTCCGGGAAAATGAGGGAGAAGTGTTGAAATCGGAATGAACCGCGTGGTATCATCTCTTTTGTCATCAATAAGGAGGATTTATGGCGAACGGAACGAAGGCTAGACACGGTCTGATGGACATCATCACAAGCATGCATGATGTGAAAAGCTATCAGGATCTCACGTGGGAGGGAGGATTTTCCGATTACCTTCACATGGTGGAGAAAAATCCAAAGGTGGCAAGGACCGCTTTCCAGCGCGTCTACGACATGATCCTCCAGTTCGGTTACGAGGAGTACACCGAATATAAAAAGAAGATCACACACTTCAGATTTTTTGAAGATCCGTTCGATAACGGCAAAGACGCGCTCTACGGCCTCGATCTTCCTTTGATGAAGCTCGTCAACGCGTTTCAGTCGGCGGCGCGCAGATACGGCACGGAAAAGAGAATACTTCTTCTGCACGGGCCGGTCGGCGGCGCGAAATCGACGATCGTTCGCCTCTTGAAGAAGGGCCTTGAAATATACAGCCGCACGCCTGACGGCGCGCTCTTCACGTATTCCTGGGTGAAAGAGGGATTAGACGACACGAGAAAAATCTTCGGCAGCGCGGAATTCATCCCGTGCCCGATGCACGAGGAGCCTTTGCATCTCATCCCAATCGAGCTTCGCGAAAGAATATTGGAGGAGATAAATAAAAAGCTTCCGGAAGATCAGAGGATATTCTTCGAAGGGGAGCTTTGCCCCAATTGCCGCTACATCTACCGCGAGCTCTTCAACGTGTACAAGGGCGACTGGAACAACGTGATGAATCACATAAAGGTGAGGCGCATCGTTCTTTCCGAGAAGGACAGATGCGGTATCGGAACGTTCCAGCCTAAAGACGAGAAAAATCAGGATTCAACCGAGCTCACGGGCGATATCAACTACCGCAAGATTGCGGAATACGGCTCGGATTCAGACCCGCGCGCGTTCAACTTCGACGGCGAGTTCAATATCGCCAACCGCGGCATCATAGAATTCATCGAAGTTTTGAAGCTGGATGTGGCGTTTCTCTATGATTTGCTAGGCGCTTCGCAGGAACACAAAGTGAAGCCCAAGAAATTCGCGCAGACCGACATCGACGAAGTGATCATCGGCCACACGAACGAAGCCGAGTATAAGAAGCTGCTCAATAACGAATATATGGAAGCGCTGCGCGACCGCACGGTGAAGATCGATATTCCATACATCACAAAGCTCCATGAGGAGATCAAGGTCTACGAAAAAGATTACGGCAAGGGAAGGGTGCGTGGCCGCCACCTCGCGCCGCACACGCTTGAGATGGCCTCCATGTGGGCGGTGCTGACAAGGCTTGAAGAGCCGAAAAAAGCCAACCTCACCCTCATGCAGAAACTAAAGCTCTACGACGGCAAATCGCTTCCGGGCTTTACGGAAGACAACGTGAAGGAGTTGCGAAAAGAGGCGACGCGCGAGGGCATGGACGGAATATCTCCGCGCTACATTCAGGATAAGATATCAAACGCATTGGTCGCCGACGTCGGCGGCGGCTGCGTCAACCCCTTTATGGTAATGAACGAGCTTGAGGCGGGGCTTCGCCACCACTCTCTCATCACGAGCGAGGAGCAGAAGAAGCACTACCGCGATCTTCTGGCCATCGTGAAGGAGGAGTATGAGGATATCGTGAAGAACGAAGTGCAGCGCGCAATATCGGCGGACGAAGAGGCGATATCGCGCCTGTGCTCCAACTACATCGACAACGTGAAGGCATACACGCAAAAAGAAAAGGTGAGAAACCGCTACACGGGCCAGGACGAAGAACCCGACGAGAGGCTCATGCGTTCCATCGAAGAGAAGATAGATATCCCGGAAAGCCGCAAGGACGATTTCCGCCGCGAGATCATGAACTACATCGGCGCCCTGTCCCTTGACGGCAAGTCGTTCGATTACAAGACGAACGAACGTCTCTACAAGGCGCTTGAAATGAAGCTCTTCGAGGATCAGAAGGATTCGATAAAGCTCACGTCACTGGTCTCCGCCGTCGTCGATAAAGACACGCAGGAGAAGATAGACGTCGTGAAGAGCCGCCTCATCAAAAATTACGGCTATTGTGAAACTTGCGCGACCGACGTGCTTAACTTCGTGGCGTCGATATTCGCGCGCGGCGAAATCAGGGAACGCGGAGGATCGGATCAGTAATGGCGCAGAAGATCGATCAGGATGTTGCCCGTTTCAAGGCGATAATAAGGGGCAAGATTAAAAAGGAGCTCCGCAAATTCGTCGCCACGGGTGAACTCATAGGCAAAAAGGGAAAGGACCTCATTTCCATCCCCATTCCCCGCATCGACATCCCGCGTTTTGTACATTCCGAAGAGCAGGCGGGAGGCGTGGGCGAAGGCGACGGCGATCAGGGCCAGCCTGTGGGCCCCGGCGACGGGCAGTCGAAGGCGGGAAATCTTCCCGGCGAACATCTGATGGAGGTGGAGATCACCTTCGAGGAGCTCGCCCGGATGCTGGGAGAAGAGCTGGAGCTCCCGCGCATCGTTCCCAAGGGGCAGCAGGATCTGGAGAGCCGTGGCCACAAATACACCGGTATTGCGCCGGTGGGTCCGGAATCGCTCCGCCATTTCAAGAGGACATACCGCAAGGCGCTCAAGCGCCAGATCATGATGGGCACGTACGATCCGCGCGCGCCGCTCGTCATCCCCACGCACGAGGACCGCGTCTACCGCACGTGGAAAGAAGTGAAGCGCCCGCAGGCCAAGGCGGTGATCATCTACATTCTGGATGTATCGGGCTCGATGGGCTCGGAGCAGAAAGAGATCGTGCGCCTTGAGTCGTTCTGGATCGACACGTGGATCCGGTCCAATTATCAGAACGTCGAGGTGCGCTACATCATACACGACGCGGTTGCGCGCGAGGTGGACCGTGATACGTTTTTCCACACGCGCGAGAGCGGCGGAACGATCATCTCGTCCGCCTACAAGCTTCTCATCAAGATGGTGGAAGAGAATTATCCGGTAGCGGACTGGAACATCTATCCCTTCCAGTTTTCAGACGGCGACAATTGGTCGGGAAACGACACCGACGAGTGCATGAAGCTTTTGACCGACAGGATATTAACTTTCGCGAACGTCTTTTGCTACGGGCAGGTGGAGAGCGAATACGGAAGCGGGCAGTTCTTGAAAGATCTTGAGGAGAAGTTCCCGAGCGACGAGAGGATCATCACGTCGAAGATACCCAACCGCGACGCGATAATCGATTCGATAAAAACGTTTTTGGAAAAAGGTAAATGAAATCCAAACCCACAAGCTCCGGAAAGTACATGACCTCTCTGCCCCCTGAGCTCCACAAGCTCAAAAAGGAGATCGAAGGTTACGCCAAGGCATACGGGCTCGATTATTACGACGTTATCTTCGAGGTGCTGGACTGGAACCAGTTGAACGAGGTGGCCGCGTACGGCGGCTTTCCCAACCGTTATCCGCACTGGCGCTTCGGCATGGAATACGAGCAGCTCTCGAAGAGCTACTCCTACGGCCTTTCGAAGATTTACGAGATGGTCGTCAACACCGACCCCTGCTACGCCTATCTTCTCTACTCCAACGGTATGGTGGATCAGAAGCTCGTGATGGCCCACGTCTACGCGCACTGCGATTTTTTCAAGAACAACGTTTATTTTGCGCACACGAACCGCAAGATGATGGACGAGATGGCCAACCACAAGACGCGCATCCTCCGCTACATAGACAGATACGGCAGGGACATCGTCGAAGATTTCATAGACGCCTGTCTCTCCCTTGATTCGCTCATCGATTACCATGCCCCGGCCATAAGAAGGCGTCGAGCGCCGCACGAAGACGTGACGGGCGACGACCGCGTCGTGAGAAGGCTCAGAGTTTCGCGCCCCTATCTCGAAGATTACATAAACCCGGACGATTTCATCATCGCGCAGCAGAGGTGGCTGGAGGACGAGGCGAAAAAGGAAAAACGTTTCCCTGAGCATCCTGAAAGAGACGTGCTTCTCTTCCTGCTTGAAAATGCGCCGCTTGAAAGATGGGAGCGCGACGTCTTGGGCATCATCCGCGAAGAGGGTTATTACTTCACACCTCAAGGACAGACGAAGATCATGAATGAAGGATGGGCCTCATATTGGCATTCCAAGATCATGACGGAGAAGGCCTTGAAGGACAGCGAAATAATCGACTATGCGGATCATCACTCCGGCACGGTTGCGACGAGCCCCGGAA
This sequence comes from bacterium, assembly GCA_041739675.1. GTDB lineage: Bacteria > UBA10199 > UBA10199 > 2-02-FULL-44-16 > DYJF01 > DYJF01. The sequence goes on along the minus strand of JBGSNL010000004.1, from coordinate 3,549 downwards.
GATTGAATCCTTACAAGATAGGTTTGGAGCTCTTCCGCGATATCGAAGACCGCTGGAACAAGGGCAAATTCGGAAAAGAGTACGAAGACTGCGACGACATGGTGACCAAAAAACTTTGGGATAAAAAACTGGGGCTCGGCCGCAAGAAGATCTTCGAGGTGAGGCGCTTATATAATGATATAACCTTCATCGACACGTTTTTGACCCCGGAGTTTTGCCAGGAGCACAGACTTTTCGTTTACGCCTACGATCTGACCTCAAAGGAGTTCGAGATAGCGAGCAGGGAGTTCGGCTCGATCAAACAGAAGCTCTTGTTTCATCTCACCAACTTTGGCCATCCGACCATCAACCTTGTGGACGCCAACTACAAGAACAGGGCGGAGATGCTTCTGGAGCACACACACGAGGGCATCGATCTCCGGCTGGATTACGCCCATGAAACTTTGAAGAACCTTTTCGCCCTCTGGCGAAGGCCCGTGCATATCAAAACGATTGTCGAAGGTATCCCTAAGATCCTGTCATACGACGGGCAGGAGCACTCCGAGACGCGAGCATAATCGCGGCAGTTATCGCGCACAAAATCACCGAGCTTGAAGTTCCCAGCTTCCATTCACCCACCCAGAATGTGACCGCGATGTTGAAGAGGGCGATGCTGATATAAAAGGCGGGATACAACCATTCGTATGCTGGACCGTGAATCGTGCCCGTTTTCGTATTCTTCGAGTGAGTGTCAGCGAGCCTTGAAGATAAAAACACATTGAAAGCAATTACCGCCAGCGGTACCAGAAACCAGCCGCCGAAATTCGTCAGTGGCACGCCGAAATACCAGCCCGGGTGGGCGTAGAAATGGATCTTTCCGAGGAACCATCTGTCGCCCATCGTTGCGATGGGATCGATGATGACGTCTAAGAGCATCGTGAGAAGGGCGCCCAGAAAAACGGCGTACGACGTGCGGCGCGTAATGAATTCCGCCGTCGTGTATCCGGCAAAGATCAGGAAGGGATATGAAAGGGAGTCGAAAAAGGGGACCCCGCCGACAAGGAGTTCCCCCTGCAGGTTTTCATATATATAATGATACTCGCCGTAGGGGAAATTGACGTGAATTGAGGCATATTCCGAGATCCATGCGATGATATAGCCCGAAGCGAGCCATAAAAGAGATGTTTTCCATCCCCACCGCTTTACGGAGAGAAAAAGATAGGCCAGAAGGAACGCAAAGACATACGGCCGGTGAAGAATTGTGGTGATTAATTCGTCCATGACGATCAGTGATGCTTATGCATAATTTCCAGGAGCGACTTGACGACTGCCGGGTCCCACTGGCCGCTCTCCATCTCGTTTTCAAAAATTTTGAGCGCCGTCTCTTTGCTCATGCCCTTGCGGTAGGGGCGGTCGGTGGTCATTGCGTCAAAGGCGTCCGCTACGGCCGTGATTTTCGCCGGAAGCGGGATCTCGTCTGCCTTGAGGCCGTCCGGGTATCCTTCACCGTCCATGCGTTCGTGATGCGACCGGATGATCGCGAGACACGGCTCAAGCGATTTCAGAGGCGCGCAAATATCATAGCCGCGCGCGGGATGGGAACGGATGTGCGCCATCTCCTCTTCGGTGAGCTTTCCCGGCTTAAGGAGAATCGATTCCTTGATACCGATCTTGCCGATGTCATGAAGAAGGCTCCCCTTGCGCACATAATCCAGATCGTGCTCGCTTATTCCCATCTGCCTTCCAAGAAGGACGACTATCTCGGCGACCCGCTCCGAATGGCCGCGGGTGTAAAAGTCCTTGGCTTCGAGCGCCTCCGCAAGAGAGATGAGGATCGATTCGCTCGTGTCCAGATCGTCGTGCAGGGATTTCATGTGGAGAAGCGATTTGATGCGCGTCGTGAGCTCCAGCCGGTTGATGGGCTTCACCAGAAAATCGTCCGCGACCAGCTCGATGGCTTTCAGCTTGTCGTCCAGCTCCTGAAGGGCGGTGATGACGATGACCGGGATGAACTGCGTATCCTTGTTCTGCTTGATCGAGCGGCAGATCTCGAACCCCGATATCTTAGGCATCATAAGGTCCAAAAGGACCAGATCGGGCGGCGCGGCGGCGATCTTCCCCAGCGCCTCCTCCCCGTCGTATGAGACCTCCATGTTGTACTGATAGGGCTTTAGCTGGGATCTTAAGAGTTCAACGTTCACTTTGTTGTCATCGACGATGAGGATTTTCGGTTTCTTTTCCATGGGTAACGCATAATAGCAGAGCGGGGGAATGCTGTCCATATCCCAAAAACAGTTGACCGGACGCCCCGCATTAGCTACACCTCCCGCCAAAGGGGGAGCGTATGTTTAAATTGATCAAGTGGCTCATTATAATCGCAATTGTGGCGATCATTGTCCTCTGGGTAACGGGTACGAAGATCCGTGGGAAGACGATGGCCGATTACGCAAGAGGGATCGTCGGAGCCAAGACCTACGATGAAGGCGTGAAGGATATGAGATCTCTCGTCGGCGAGGGGATAAAAGCGGTAGGGGAAGCGGTTTCGCCCGAGCCTACAACAGATGAGAAGAAGGAACTTGAAAACGTTATAAAGCAGGAGATGCAGGCGCCGCAAGCGGGAGCGCCGCAATCTGGTGCGCCGCAACCGGCAGCACCCGCACCAACAACGCCAACAACACCACCGGTGAAGAAATAGCCCGCCACAAGGCACCGTCCCGCCACAAAACGTCGGCGGGCAAGTGGGCAAGGAGGAAGTGATGCCGAAAGAGGGAATGAAGTGCAAGATGGAAGGGTGCAAACGCCCGTACCGCTCAAAGGGATACTGCAATGTCCATTTCCGTAAATGGCGCAGAGGCGAGCTGGACGAAACTCCGCGTTACAAGATCTGCAAAGAAGAGAAATGCAAGAAGCCGCTATTCAAGAAGGGATACTGCGAACAGCATTATCAGGCATGGTCCGCATCAAAGAAGGCGGGAGTGGCGGGAGTGACCGCGGCGCCTGAAGCGGCGGCAGCCCCGGTGGCAGCAGCGCCCGCAGTGGCGGCCCCGGCAGCAGAGGCAAAACCGGCCGCGCCGAAGACAGAACCTGCGGCAAATGCGTAAGACAAAGCTTTTGAATGATGCGTACGGCCGCCTGTATGGTTTTTTCGGTCCGCAAAAATGGTGGCCGGGCGATACGCCCTTTGAAGTGATAGTCGGCGCAATCTTAACGCAGAATACAAATTGGAAGAACGTAGAGAGGGCCATCGCGAATCTGAAACGCGATGGCCTTTTGTCTGCCAAAAAACTTTCCGAAATTTCCCCCGCAAGACTTGCGAATCTCATCCGCCCGGCGGGATATTTCCGCGTCAAGACGAAGCGGCTGAAAAATTTTCTCAATTTCTTCTGCAATGATTACGGCGGGCGCATTGCCGGCATGAAATCTGAAGCGGCGGATGCGATGCGCGAGAAACTTCTCTCAGTCAACGGCATCGGCCCTGAAACCGCAGATTCGATCCTCCTTTACGCCCTTGAAAAGCCTGTTTTCGTGATCGACGCGTACACGAAGAGAATTTTGTCCCGCCATTATCTC
>JBGSNL010000072.1:0-13993 GCA_041739675.1 bacterium | reverse complement strand
CGACAGCAGGATCGGACACCTGCCTCGTCAGCTCCTCGAATTTTTTTTCAACATTGTCCAGTTTTGCAAACATAAGTCTCCAAAAAGAATGCCCTCGGGAAGGTATCTCCCTTGGGCATTAAGATTACTGGGCGATGCGTAGCTACTGCTTTGAATTGGTCGTGGCCTTTTTCGCGTAGCGCTTCTGGAACCTCTCGACGCGTCCGGTGGAGTCGACGATGCGCTGCTTGCCGGTGAAGAATGGATGGCAAGTGGAGCAGATATCGACTGTGAAATCCTTGCCGGCCGTGGATACCGTCTTAATCTGGTTTCCGCACGCGCATGTGATCGTCACGTCCTTGAGAATGGGGTGGATTTTCTCCTTCATATAAGTTCCTCCAAAAGTGGCCTGCCCGCCTTGCCTGCGAGACGCAGGCTCGCGTGGCAGGCGGGCGGAACTGCTAGCACAATAGAGCAGGGTATTCAAGGAGATATTCAAAGGAGATATTAAAGGGTGGCTAACGGGCGGATCTTGTCTGCCTCGGCGCGACCTTCTCAAGAAAGCCCAGCAGTTGGGCATCTGTCGGTCTCGATCCATTTTCTCTTAAATTTGAGATCGTGCCGCTCTCACGGCCTTCCAGCGCGTACGGTTTGTAGGCCTTGGATTGACGCAGTTTGGCCTTATAATCAGCATTCGAACCGAAAAGGTCAGCGTGAGGTATCTCTCTTCCGCGCTTGAATTGATCTTTATAAGTGTGCGGAGATGGGGTTTGCGTCGCTTGCTGGGCCGTCTGGGACTTCAGCCTTCTTTCGCCGTGCGTTCCGCCGACCGTCTGGGGAACGTTTGAACGAAATGGATCGACCGTCTGTTTTTTGAAGTTATTGATGTCGCTCATTGTCGCCTCGCCTCCCAACTTAAATGCAAGATGTCTGCCAATTCAGTGATTAGTGATCAGTGATTGGTGATCAGTAAAAAAGATCGTTAAATCAAATAGTTATGCTCAATTAATAATCTTTGAAATTAGGTGCCGGATTGGAAGATTAGGTGCCGATGAGGACAGAAGACCTCACTATTTCGTGTAGCTCTGAGGTCTAGTGTCTAGAATAGTGTTTCAAGACACTGTTCCACGGATGTGACGCCGATGACGTCCATCTTGGCGGGGATCTTGGCTTTAAGGTTGGATTTGGGGACGATTGCCCGCTTGAAGCCCATCTTTTCGGCCTCTTTCAGGCGTATATCGCAGCCAAGAACGGCGCGGACCTCGCCGGTGAGGCCGACTTCTCCAATAAGGATGGTTTCCGGATCGACTGCTTTGTTTCTAAAACTCGAGTTGATTGCGGCAATCACTCCCAGATCGGATGCAACTTCTACAATCTTGATACCGCCCGCCACGTTTAAGAAAATGTCCTGATCGGCCAGTTGAACGCCGACGATCTTATCGAGAACCGCGACCAGGAGCGCAACACGTCCTGCATCGAGGCCGATTGCCGTGCGCCTGGGATTTGTAAGCCCCGATCCCGAGATGAGCGCCTGAACTTCAAGCAAAACCGGGCGCGATCCTTCAAGCGACGAGACGACCACTGAACCGGCGACGCTTGCGGGCCTTTCCGCCAGAAATATCCTCGACGGATTTGCAACTTCCATCAGGCCCTTTCCAGTCATCTCAAAGACGCCGATCTCGTTCGTAGAGCCGAAACGGTTTTTCACCGTGCGCAGAATTCTGAACGGATGGCCGCGCTCTCCTTCAAAATATAAAACAGTATCGACCATGTGCTCCAGGACCTTCGGCCCCGCAATCGAACCGTCCTTTGTCACATGACCGATGAGAAACATTGCAACGTTGGAGGATTTTGAAAGATACATGAGCTTGCCGGCGGAATCTCTTATCTGGCTTATCGTTCCCGGCGCCGACTGAATCTCCGAGGTGTACATCGTCTGTATCGAATCGACAGCGACGACTTGCGGCTTTGCCTTCCTTATGTGTTCGAGGATCCTTTCGACCGAATTTTCCGTCACGATGAGGAGATTGGAATCTCTTATTCCCATCCTGTCTGCGCGCAGCTTGATCTGCGACGCGCTCTCTTCGCCGGAGACGTAAAGGCAGGTCGCGCCATTTTTTGCCGCCGCTGAGAGTGCCTGCAGTATGATTGTGGATTTTCCGATCCCGGGATCGCCGCCGATGAGTGAAACGGAGCCCGGTACATAGCCGCTTCCCAAAACGCGATCAAGTTCATTGATGCCGATTGAGACGTGTCTTCCCGTATCGCTCTGTATCTCACTGAGAGGTTGGGGCGCCGTCGAAAATGCATCGAGTTCGGGCGTTCTTGCCGGCGCGCTCTCAAACGTCTCCTCAACGTACGTGTTCCACTTTTCGCAGTCGGGGCATTTGCCCATCCACTTGGGACTCTGCGCACCGCAATTCTGGCAGGAAAAAACTGTCTTGGATTTCGCCATAAACTGTTTGCGTACTAGCAAATGCTGTGTGCAAGGTGAAGTAAATTCTTCACAGAAAAGACATTATCGCATTTCCATCGTTTTTCATCGCTGTGGCATCGCCTTATCATCGCAGTTACCGTTAGAGAACAGAGAAAAGAGCCAGAGAACTGCGAACTGAGCAACAGAGCGAAGAAATCAGAGCTCATGGCAGAGCCCTGATCTGCACATATGCCAGGCGAAGCCGCGATTTAAGGGAATCAAGCTCCGTGCTTTCGATAAGTCCGAAGGCGCGGGCAAGATCAAGAGCCGCCGCGACCTCGGCGATTGAACCGAGCGAGATTCTGAAGAACCAGCGGCGTTCTCGTCCGTATCTTCGCTTTCCGTTGCCTTCCGCTAGATTGAGAATAGTGGAGGTTGTTGCGCGGCGCAGCTGATCAATAAGGTCTCCATGGCCCTTGGGCCACCCTCTCAATGCGATGATAAGGCGATGAAGATGCGATGATACTGCGATCTTGATCTTTTTTCTATGCTCTGTTGCTCAGTTCTCTGTTCTCAGATTCTTTTCTCTATTATCTTGGTTTTTTAAGCAAGGAGGGTGCCATGTGGCCCCGCGGGCTTGGCTATCTATATGATCAGTTGCGCCGCGCAATCGCGTCAGTCGTTCTCAATATCGCAGAAGGCAATGCGCGCAGAAGCGCTACAGAACGCAAGCGCTTCTTCGAAATCGCCCGCGCTTCAGCGGTGGAAGTTTCGGCATGCATTGATCTCGCATCCTCCTTCGGCGTCATGCCGCCTTTGGCAACACGTTCTGTGAAGGATCGCCTGACAGAGGTCAGCAAGATGCTTTGGAGTTTAATGCGATGATCACTCTTCAAAGGCCGCAATCATTATCGAAGAAAGAGGTTGCTGCGGCCCATAAAACAAGATGTGACGAGCAGACATGGTGAAGAAGGGGAAGTGAATTTTGCCGTTCGACCGGTTTTCTAGTCTTCGCCGTCAGAACATCCGCAAATGAGTGGGGCGACCACCATGTCGTCTCCAATAGGAGTCGGAGCGGCAAATGTCCCTCTCCGTTTTGAACGTTCGGCCAGAAAGGCCGTACGCTCATCATTGGCAGTTTCAGCAAAAATTTCATCGAAGGTGACAAAGCCCAATGCCAGTGAATCGCCGTTCTCCCGTAAATCCGCGGGGCTTGTTTCGGGTACGGTTGGAGATTCCTGTCCGGGTGCGGTTGCAACGGGCTCCTGGTTTTTAGGGGAATTATCGGTTGTCGGAGGTTCTTGCGCCATTGCAACTTGCTCCCTCGGTCTCGGAGGCCGGCGTCGTGCGGGAGGGGGGACCTCTGCGGGAGGTTGTTCCTGCGGAGGGGGTTGAGTCTCCCCTTCCGGCTCGACTGGACCTGTCACTTCATATGTGACTTCTCGGGGTTCGCCGTTGTCTATTCCCTGCTGGACAGTCACGTGAATGGCATAGCCCAAGGTCTCTATATAATCGCCGATAGCGAGGGCTTCTTCGAAATGGCCGCTCCGGTCCGCGAGTGTCAAAGCATTGAAGAGCGTGGCGACCGCTCGCCATCGCGCATCTGATCCGGCGGGAGAGGAGAAACCTATCTCGAAGATTGCCCGCAAGACATCAAGGGGTTGTCCGGTCCGGCACATGTATGCTTCATAGTTAGTGGATCGCCATGGTCGATCCATTAGCTCCCGGGCTACTTTGTAGGGATCGCAAATTGCAAAGCTGTCTGTTTGCTCTGAATGCGAAGAAGCGGACCACTCCGCTGTAGGAGAAGAAAAAGGTTCCTCCGTAAAGAAGTACGGATTATCGGCTACTTGCCCGACTGGATTGCTCCCACCAGAGTACATTAATGACCCCCAAGTCATTACCCCGCCACTATTGTTATCGGCTTTAAGGATGGAAGAGTTGCGGATTTCTTTGTATCGCGGCTGTAAATACTTTGGCAGCGTAACTACCTGTATTTACATGGTAATTGGTCTGATCAGAATATCCAGTCCCAGGCGACTTCAAATGTTCCGCCGATGCAGTCCAGGCTTGTCGGGTCGCACCATTCGGTGCCTTCGGGATTCATGTTGTTCACGCCGTTGACGAAGGAGTTCATTGCATTGACGTATCCTCGGCCGAGTTCCTTTGCCTTTGCGACTGTGGCGTCGACCAGTTCCTCACCGGCTGCCACCAAAGTCTCGCCGACATCAGATGCCGTAGCAGAAGCCGACCACGTGTAACCCTGCGGTAGAAGGAAGTCCGGTCCGTATTCAATGAGACCGCGGGTCCCTGTGTATGAGCTCTCCAAACTTGTGCCGACAACGTAGGCGGCTGTTGCTCCAATGGGCCCGCCCCATGCAAAGCCGGCTTCGGCAGTGATTTGACCCACGGTCACGCGCGGCGCGACTTCCGCGCCGAACGTCAACACGATGCCTCCGGCTGTGAGAAGAGAATCGATGAGGGCCTCGCCATCGTTGCTTACCGGTAAGAGGCCTGCGGTTCTCATGTCGTGCACGATTCCCGCTGTGGGTTCGGCAATGAAAGGGATAGCTATCATTACGGCGGGAGTGCTTTTCATGAAGTCGAGCGTCGCGGCGGCAACGCTTACGCCCCTTGCAGTCGCCTCCCAAATAGTCAGGCCGTAGAATACTCCCATGCTGGTCGTGCTTCTTGCGATTGGAGGCATGGGACCGCCCGTCGCATTCCTATAAATTTGGGCGATAAGATGATCTGCACCAACTCCGACTACGCCGAATGTAAGTCCGTGCGGGACCTCCATTTCGAGCACGCCGCGTTGTCGTTCCGTGGCGGGAGTGGACTCTGCCTGTGCTTTCTCGCTTTGCCGCGGAGCCTCGTCGGCGGGAGCTGCCGGCAGCGGCAACACGGCTTCCGCCGTCGGACTCGAAGGTCCGTACATTGCGCCTACCCTGTGATCGGTGTAATAAGGTTCGCCCGGTCCGAAGCCGGTGAACATATCCGAGTAATATCCATCCGTGCACATGGGTTCGACCGGCCCCGGCATTTCATAATAATGAAACGGCCTGCTGCCGCGAATACGCGCCCTGTGGCCTCCCTGCTGCGCAAGAAGCTCGGCCCTGAGATCTTGTCCTGTGATGTCCGTCGATTCTTTTCCGACGTAGGTTTGAACTTTGACGGTGACGGGGCTCGCTTTTTCAATCGTGACCCCGCTGATGCTCGATTTGTATGCCTGTACGCAGACCGCTCCAGCTATGCGATCGGAGGGCCTGAATGCGGAGGGCGAGTATGCCGGATGGACATGGCCGGCGAGTATGACCGCGTTATCCGCGCTGAGTCTCATTCTTGACATGTCCGCATATCGATCCAGGTAGCCGGCGTCCAGGCGGCCGTACGTCAACGGCCGGTCATAGCGCGGGTCTATCGGCGAAAGTATTATATCCTGTACGCTCAAATTCGCGACCGGTGTGTGTCCGCCCAGCGCCACGACCTCCCTGGCATCGAAAATGCGTACGAGTCGCGGAAGCCTTTCCGAGACCTCCTGCTGAACCCAGAGGCCTTCGATGCCCCTTGATTGCAAAACATACTGTCTAATGTTTTCTTTCCGGTCTCCTCCCGTGAGAAAATCCAAGACTCTCATCCATGGGTCATGATTGCCTTCGAGCCTCACCAAGTTGCCCCTCAGCTCGGAGGAGAGAAGATTCAGCGCGTCGTTGGTAACCGTGCCTTTTCTGATCGCGCGCTCGTCGCCTGCCATCGGCAGCCAGCTGTCGCCTCCTATCACCAGGATCGCCCTGTCGGCGTACATGGCTTCGAGAAGCGTTTCGCCGTTCGCCGTCGGCATTTTCAGAAGAACGCGCAGTCCCTCGCTGTTTCCGTGCAGATCCGAAATGTAATATATCGTTCTCACCTCTCCACTGGCGTTTTGCAGCGTGATGTCGATGAGACCGCCGGGGACCGGACGTCTTGCGTTCAAGGCCTCATCGATCCAGTAGGAGAAATTCTCGTATTGCCACCGTCCCCTCTGATTGAGAGGATGATTTTTTCTCTCGACGATGTATGAAAGCTCGCGATAGAGCCGGCTTTTTTCCTCCGACGCCGCGTTCCGGTAGACGCTGTAGGACTCTTCCAGAGCCTTGGCGTATGCCTCCCAGCCGCCCTTAACAAACTGATCGAGATAATATTGTGCGATAGGGGGGCGAACCCAGCCGTCGCCGCGGACTGCGGAGAGCGCTTCAATCGCTCCGATTGCCGCGGTATGGGCCCTCTCGGCCGGCATCGGCTGTGCGCTTCCAAGCGACCCGTCGATTATGCGTCTGAGCTGATCGAGGGGCATTGTGCGTGTTGTGCCCGGCCCGACCTGCGTGTACGTTGAAATTCCCGTTGTCTGGGAAGTGCCTTGGCTGGACGGATCTTGGGCCGCGCCGGAGGGTGCAACTTCAGGTCCTGCCGAAGTGGAAACTTCAGCTGGATTTGACTGTCCGACTCTTGGAACGAAATCAGGCACTTTCTATCCCCAATAATAGAGTGCCCCCCTCATTTATTATCGGCAAAAATCGGCGAAAGTTGCTCGAATTTCATGCACATTGCACGAAAATCGGACACCCGGTTCGGGGCTGATGCTTGATTTTCCTTGGGATTTCGTTGGCATACATATTGAAATACTTGTTTTTTGGGCAGACGGGTGATAGTTTGCCGCGACCATGCGCCAGATCATCACCTTTTTGGCAACCGGATGCTATGTTGGGAAAGTGCCCGTTGCGCCGGGGACGGCCGGCACGGTCGTCGGTGTTCTTTTATATCTGCTGATCGAACCGCTTACGCCGCTTTTGTACGCCGCAACGGTAATTGCGTTCATTTTCATGGCGTCATGGGTGGCGACAAAAGCTCAAGCTGTTTACAGCGAGCAGGACCCTCAGGAGGTTGTGATCGACGAGGTGGCGGGTTTTCTGGTTACCATGGCCTTTCACAAATCGGACATCTGGATGCTCCTTGCCGGTTTTGTCCTGTTTCGCGTTTTCGATATTGTGAAACCGTTTCCTATCCGCTGGATCGAGCGCCGTTTCTTGAGCGGATGGGGAATTGTTCTGGATGACGTCGGAGCGGGTATATATGCCAATATCGCGCTGTGCTTTATTGGGCTCGCACTGCCGAAGGGGTAAACTGGTTGTCATTCTGAGCGAAGCGAAGAATCCCATGGGATCCTTCGCCTGCGGCTCAGGATGACATAAATAGAATGAAGATTGAGATTCTGACAACTGGCGACGAAATTCTGCAGGGAATAATTGTTGATACCAATTCCGCCTGGATATCTGAAAAATGTCAGATGCTGGGGCACGAAGTCACCTCACACATCACCGTCGGCGACGACGAGAAAGCGATCGCGGATGCTTTGAAGCTTTCCGCAAACCGCGCCGATTGCATAATCGTGAGCGGAGGTCTGGGCCCAACGGTCGATGACATAACGGTTGAAGCTGCGGCAAAAGCGTTCGATAAAAAACTTATCCTCGATGAAGACGTTCTTTCGGAAATCAAGAGTTTCTTCGAGCGTGTCGGCCGCCCGATGGCCAAAACAAACGAAAAGCAGGCGATGATCCCGGAGGGCGGAAAGGCGCTGGCCAACAAAGTGGGAACGGCGCCTGGCATTCAGGTGAAACTTGGAAGGGCAGAGTGTTTTTTCCTTCCTGGAGTTCCACGCGAACTTTATCAGATATTCGACGACTCGGTGTTTCCGTGGCTCAAGAAACATGTAACGGGCGCATGCGAATCGCACGTTCTCAGATGTTTCGGCCTGCCGGAAGCGGCGATCGACGAAAAGCTGCAGGGGGTTAATCTCTTCGGCGCGCGCTTAAGCTTTCGCGTAAAATTTCCCGAGATACTTTTGAAGCTCGTGTCGCGGGCGGATGCTCACGCCGATGCCTGCCGCGCGGTAGAACAGGCAGCCGCCGCGATAAAGGAGCGTCTGGGCCACGTCGTGTACGGAGAAGGGGAGACGAGCCTCGCGGAAGTCGTAAGCCGCATGCTTCGCGAGAAAAAGATGATGATCGCCGTTGCGGAATCGTGCACGGGCGGATTGATCGCAAGTCTTTTCACCGACGTGCCCGGCTCGTCGGATTGTTTCGAGCGCGGGATCGTCTCGTATTCGAATCAGGCAAAGCAGGATCTGTTGGGCGTTTCGATGGAGACGCTTCGTGCGAACGGGGCGGTTTCAAGAGAGTGCGCGATGGCGATGGCAGAAGGGGTGAGAAAACTTTCCGGCGCCGCAATCGGCATTGCAACTACGGGTATAGCCGGTCCGGGAGGCGGAACTCCTGAAAAGCCAGTCGGCACGGTTCACATGGCGATCGCAACTCCTGAAAAAACGGAGGCGTTTGAATATAGTTTCGCAGGCGACCGCGAGCGGTTGAAGCTCATGTTCGCCGCGACCGCGGTCAATATGGTGAGAAAGTATTTATTGTCATTATGAAGATCAGATCATTTCTGGCATTCGATCTAACCGACGAAGTCAGGCAGGAGCTGGGGCAGCTCATCGGCCTCCTCTCGCCCAAGGCGAAGGAAGTCAAATGGGTGAAGCCCGATCTCATGCACTGCACGATGAAGTTTTTCGGAGAGGTCGACGAGGATTTTCTGACGGGAGATATCTCCCGCGTGATTGAAGAGACGCTGACCCACCAATCGCCCATACATCTCAAAGGTGTGGGCGTCGGTGTTTTTCCCAACTGGCGCTATCCGCGGGTGATCTGGGCGGGCCTGACAGGCGAAGTTGAGGCGGCAATTGCGCTTCACGAAAGATTGGAAACTGTTTTCGAACCGTACGGTCTGAAGAAGGACGACAGGACGTTTCGACTGCATCTCACACTGGGCAGAGCAAAGGCGCCTTTGAAGAATTGTTCCACTCTCGTGACGCTCGTGGAAAAGCTGGTGGATCGCGAGTTTGGCGAGTTCGACGTCGATCATCTCACGCTCTACAAAAGCGTGTTGACAAGGGAGGGGCCGATTTATACTCCTCTTCGCGTATTTCCGTTGGGGGGCGGGAATAAGCAATAGTTTCAGAATTCAAACTTTAACCGTTTTAAGGAGGCACCATGCAACCCACCACCCCAAATCCGAACGTGGAAAACAGAGAGAAGGCATTAGGGCTCGCCGTAACGGCGATCGAAAAGCAGTTCGGAAAAGGTTCGATCATGCGGCTTGGAAAGGATCAGCCGCTTGTGCAGGGACTCGATACCATTTCTACCGGCTCGATCTCTTTGGATATAGCAATTGGCGTCGGTGGGCTTCCCCGCGGGCGCGTTGTCGAAATTTTCGGCCCGGAATCTTCGGGCAAGACTACACTTTCGATTCAGATCATTTCGGAGGCGCAGCGCAAAGGCGGCATCGCCGCGTTCATCGACGCGGAGCATGCCCTCGATGTAGATTACGCAAGAAAGCTTGGTGTCAGGACGGAAGATCTCCTTATCAGCCAGCCCGACAGCGGCGAGCAGGCGCTTGAGATCGCTGAAACGCTGGTGAGGTCCGGCGCGTGCGACGTAGTCGTGGTGGATTCGGTCGCGGCGCTCGTTCCGCGCTCCGAGCTTGAAGGTGAAATGGGCGATGCAACGATGGGCGCTCAGGCGCGTCTCATGAGCCAGGCGCTCAGAAAACTCACATCAACGATCGCAAGGTCGAAGACCCTTGTCATATTCATCAACCAGATTCGCATGAAGCTTGGCGTGATGTTCGGAAACCCGGAGACGACCACAGGCGGCAACGCGCTGAAATTCTATTCGACGATCAGACTTGATATCAGGCGCATCGGGCCCATCAAGATGGGCGAAGACATCGTGGGTTCGCGCACGCGCGTGAAGGTCGTGAAGAACAAGGTGGCGCCGCCGTTCAAACAGGCGGAGTTCGACATCCTCTACGGCGAGGGAATCTCGCGCGAGGGCGACGTTCTGGATCTGGCCTCAACTGTTGGGATCGTGGAAAAGAGCGGCGCGTGGTACACGTTTGGCGATGAGCGCATAGGGCAGGGCAGGGACAACGCTCGTCTTTTCCTTAAGGATAATGAAAAAATATATAATTCAGTTCTCAAGGCGGTATGCGACAAATTCGGCGTTACGAGAAGCCAGGTGACAAAGACGCCTCCGTCAGAGGAAAAAGAGACGGCGAAAGGCGAGACGAAAGCCGAGAAGAAGCCGGCCAGTAAATGAAATCATCCGAGCTCCGCGAAAAATTCTTAAGCTTTTTTGAGAAGAACGGGCACGCGCGCGTCAAGAGCAGCTCTCTTGTGCCCGCGAACGATCCCACCCTCTTTTTCACAAACGCGGGCATGGTCCAGTTCAAGGACGTCTTTTTGGGCCTGGAGAAGCGCGATTGCAAGCGCGCCACGACCTCGCAGAAGTGCATGCGCGTCTCCGGAAAGCATAACGATCTGGAAAACGTCGGCCACACGCCGCGCCATCACACTTTCTTCGAGATGCTGGGCAACTTCTCGTTCGGGGATTATTTCAAAGAGGGCGCAATCGAATTCGCGTGGGATTTTCTGACAAAGACCATAGGCCTAAAGAAAGAGCGGATGTACGTCACGGTCTTTGAAAACGACGACGAAGCGGAAAAGCTCTGGCTGAAACACGTTTCAAAGGACCGAATTTATCGTCTGGGAGAAAAAGACAACTTCTGGGCGATGGGCGATACCGGTCCGTGCGGTCCTTGCTCGGAGATCCTGTGGGATTTCGGAAGCGGGCCCGTTAAAAAAGAAGATTTCGATTCGGACCGTTTCATGGAGATATGGAATCTCGTCTTCATGCAGTTCAATCGTGATGAGAAGGGGAAGATGACTCCCCTTGCCAAGCCCTGCATCGATACCGGGATGGGGCTTGAAAGGCTCGCGGCGGTCGTCGAAGGAAAACGCAGCAACTGGGAGACCGATCTTTTCGCCCCGATCATTTCAAAGATTGAGAGCGTCACAAAACACAAGCAGGGCGTGAGTGCGGACGACGACGTCGCCCTTCGCGTGATCGCCGATCACATCAGGGGAAGTGCCTTTCTCATTGCGGACGGTGTTACGCCTTCAAACGAGGGGCGCGGATATGTCCTTCGCCGCATCATGCGCCGCGCTATAAGATACGGGAAAAAACTGGGCCAGGACGCGCCGTTCTTCTCGAAAATCGCGCACGTCGTAGTCGACGAGATGGGCGGGGCATATCCGGAACTTGTGCAGCATCAGCATTTCATCGAGAAAGTTATTTCGGCGGAGGAAGAGAGATTTTACCAGACGCTGGATAAAGGATTGGAAATTCTGCAGGCGAGTTTTGGAGAACATAAGAAAACGAAAATCCTGCCGGGTAACGTTGTTTTCAAGCTGTACGATACGTACGGTTTTCCCAGGGACTTGACGGAGATTATCTCCGCCGAGCAGGGGTTCAAAATCGATTCCGACGGGTTTGAAAAATTGATGGACGAGCAGCGCGAACGCGCCCGCGCAAGCTGGAAGGGCACGGGCGAGGAGAAGGTGTCGGCGATATATAAGGACCTCGTCTCATCAGGCGTGAAGACGGCATTCCTTGGATATAAGCAGGAGAGCGCTGAAGGAAAGATCGTCGCAATATTCAAAAAAGACAAACGCGTGAGTGATGCTGCCGGTGGCGACACGGTTGAAATCGTTGCGGATCGCACACCCTTTTACGGCGAGTCGGGCGGACAGGTGGGCGATGTTGGTCTTGCCGTCAGGGAAGGCGTGGAAATTGAAATCAAGGATACGAAAAAGCCGGTGCCCGAACTCATCGTCCATCACGGAGTTGTGAAGAAGGGAAAGCTTCGCGAGGGTGATGTATTGACATTTGCGATCGACAGCGACCGCAGGCAGGACATTCGCTGTAACCATACGGCAACCCATCTTTTGCATAAGGCGCTCCGCGAAGTTCTGGGCGAGCACGTGAAACAGTCGGGTTCGTTGGTCGAGCCTGACAGGTTCCGTTTCGATTTTTCGCATTTCCAGGCGATGACCCCAGAGGAGCTCTCCGAAGTTGAAAGACTCGTCAATGAATCGATAAGGCACAATTACCAGGTGATCACCCATGAGCTTTCATATGATGAAGCGGTGGCGCAGGGTGCGCTCGCATTTTTCGGCGAAAAATACGGCGAGAACGTTCGCATGATCGACGTGTCGGGATTTTCGCGCGAGCTCTGCGGTGGAACACACGTGAAGGCCACCGGCGAGATCGGGATGCTCAAGATCATTTCCGAGTCTTCGGTCGCCGCCGGCGTGCGCCGCATAGAAGGGGTTACGGGAAGCGGAGCCCAGCAGTATGTCGAGGATCTGGAGCTCGAGCGCGAAGAGATAGCAAAGGTCATCAAAGTGCAGCCCTCCGAACTCCTTGAAAAAGTGAAGAGGCTCGCCGATCAGGTTTCCAAACTGGAAAAAGATTTGAAACAGGCCAGAAGCGGCTCCTCCGGTGCGGGCAAGGATCTGATGGACAAGGTTTGCAATATCGAGGGCATCAGCGTTCTTGCGGCCGATGTGAACGCTCCGGATAGGCAGATACTTGGAGAATGGGCGGAGAATTACAGAGACAGGATAAAGAGCGGCGTTGTCGTGATGGGAAGCGTAATAGACGACAAGGTGGCGCTGGTTGCAGTGGTCTCAAAGGACCTGACATCGAAGGTCCACGCCGGAAAGATCGTGCAGAAGCTCTCGGAATCGGTCGGTGGGAAAGGTGGGGGAAGGCCCGATTTCGCGCAGGGAGGCGGAACCGACACGTCAAAATATAAGGAAGTGATAAACAATATCCACGAATTCATAAGAGAGCACTTGAAAGGTTAGGGAGGAAAAATGGCTCAGGCGAATAGGATAAGACCCGGCACCATCATCATGTACAACGGCGATCTATGCCGCGTCATGAGCGTCACTCACTTGACGCCCGGAAACCTGCGCGCAATGGTGCAGGCGAAGATGCGCAATTTGAAGACCGGCGTGCAATTTGAAAACAGGTTTCGTGCGACCGAAGAGGTGGAGGTGGCCTATCTTGAAAAACACAAGATGGAATATCTCTATGACGACGGAGATGTCTATCACTTCATGAATCAGGAAAATTTCGAGCAGGTCGAGTTGCCTCACGATCTTTTGGGCGACGCCATCAAATATCTGCTTCCCAACACCGTGGCCGAGGTGACCTTCCACGACGGAAACGCGGTCGGCATCGAAGTCCCCAAAACCGTCGAACTCAAAGTAGTGCAGGCCGACGCGTCGATGAAGAGGGCGACCGCATCCGCGCAGTACAAGAAGGTCACGACTGAAACCGGCCTCGTCGTTCAGGTTCCGCCGTTCGTCGAAGTGGGCGACGTAATCCGTGTCGACACGGAGACAGAGGAATATCTCGAGCGCGTATCCAAGTAATACCTGCAGGAGGCCCATGAGAACGCTTGTCATCTTGCCGACATATAATGAGCGCGAGAATCTGGGGCTGCTCTGCGAGCAAATACTCAAGAGAGCGCCCGACGTTCACATACTAGTGATAGATGACAATTCTCCGGACGGAACGGGCAAAATAGCCGACGAACTTTCAAGCGCACACAGCGGGCGGATTTTTTCCCTTCATCGCTCTGGAAAACTGGGCCTCG